>VMSP01000069.1 GCA_013792135.1 Desulfocapsa sp.
AAAATCAGCACGGGTCAGGGACAAATGACTGGATAAATGGGTCATTTGCCTCTGACATCTGTCATCTTGGCCTCAAGGACGGAAATTTGGTTCGTCGGTTATGATTTTTTGATGGAATTTGGGGCTAATGAGAAATGCGGGTTAGGATTGATATAACGGTGTTTAGATAGAATTCGCAAACTTTACAATGGTACAGTTCTAAGGGGGAAGGTCAGAACAAGGTAGTGTTATACAAAAAGACGGCATCTTCTCAGGGAACTTGATCTAGGTCTTCGATAGTCAAGATCCCTCGAAAATATGTGGACTAAACGATGAGGAGATTCCCCTGCCTTTCAAAAGGGTCCCCCATCAGCAGCCGCACACTGATGGTTTTTTCCCGGTAAACTTGGCAAGCCAACTGTTGAGAATATAGCGTGCACAACCGCAACCATCATCGGGATTGACAAAAATGGCCTCGACAGGACAGTTCCTGGCACAAGCCCCGCATTCCATACAGGCATCATAGTCGACAATTGTCGCTTTTTTTTCAATACATTTGAAAACCCGATGCGGACAGACTATCTCACACATCCCACAACCGATACAGACCGCCTGATCGAGTTTGAGAATTGCTGCACCATCTATGTACCTGAACTCTTTCATTGTTTATTTCTTAAAGAAAAAATGGCCCGGCAAGCCAGCAGAGCAGGCCAAGCAGGGCGGAAACGATCTGTATTGCTAAGCCTTTGCGCATTTCCATTTCAACCCCGGAAAGAGAGGTATAGGGGGTAGAACCGGTGAAGTTCATGGCCAGAAAGGAGCTGACACTCATTGCCCATAAGGCCATACCGATCACGGCAATCCAGCCGACAAAGGGCAAAAACCGCAGAACAGTAAAAACTGCGACCAGAATCCCTAATAGCACACCTTTGAGCCAGAACTGCCTGCCCGGTATCCAAGGCAGCAGAAGTGGAACCAGAACCGCCCCGGCAAGGACGCTCATAATCGTCACGAGGGTGATGCTTCCTCCTCTATGCAAGGCACGGTCCAGCGAATAGATATCCGGTCCGAAACCGGAGAACAGGACCAGGCAGACAAGAATGAGAGTAAGCGGTTTCAGGAGTAAAAAAATTTCCAAAGGGATCAAGACGGCGCGTTCCTTCAGGGTAAAGGTGACGCTGCGCATGGACTCGTCTGCTGTGTTACCGCCAGTCAGAAATGCCCTGATATCAGTTGCCCTGATCGGGCCGAAGGTACTTTTGAAACCACATGCAGTTTTCAGTTTCAGGGCAGAGACTCCAGGGGCGCTACATTGCGGAAGAATCAGTTCGCGGTGCTTGACCACTTCCACAAGTCTTGCCCGCTGGACCTGGTAAACAATTTCCTCAGTGGAAAATGTTCCTTTACCTGCGGCACACCAGACGTTGATGCCTCTGGTGTCAACTACCAGCATCCAGACATTCATGCCCCCTAGTTCATTACGCAGGGTATCGAAAGTCAGTTTATAATTGGCGGTAACTAAAACGGGCGCATCACCGGTTGGCTTACCGACACAATACAGTCCTGGCGTTATGGTGTACTTATCACGCTGAATACCGAGTCGCACTCCGATCGTCCCAATATGATCAGCACGACTCAGAATGGTATCAATCTGCGGCACCCAAC
This sequence comes from Desulfocapsa sp., assembly GCA_013792135.1. Taxonomy (GTDB): domain Bacteria; phylum Desulfobacterota; class Desulfobulbia; order Desulfobulbales; family Desulfocapsaceae; genus UBA2270. The sequence goes on from VMSP01000069.1 coordinate 1,645, forward strand.
CTACCGGCGAGTCGACAAACCCGCAAACAAAAGGGTAGATGGCGTATCCCGCCAGTTCATGCTCCCCGGACCGGGGTTCCGTTTTGGGACCTCAGCAGACTCCGGCTTCTACTTCCGGCGGCGGGGCTAAAGATACAGAACAGGATGAAGGATTTTCCGATTTTGATAAACTGGCAAGAGGTTGCAAGGATTGTGTCATGATAGTGATAATTCCATTTGTATCAGCAACAGATTGAGAGAATATCCTCCCCTGGCCGGGAGCAAACTTCCCTTTTGGCACACTACATGTTTTTAGTTTATCAATAAATGCAAGATATGACCATTACAGCAATTCATCCCGCAATCTTTGTCGCCAGAAACTCAACAAAAAGTTCACTATCATTTTGCACCTGACAAACCCGGTAATCGTGCAGACCGATGCTCCGGGCCAGCTCCTTATATTCAATGGCCAGCTCCAGATCAGTCTCGGAATTATCAATGGTAAACGAGAGGGGATAGACAATCACCTTCTCTCCCGACAGTCCCTTCAGCGTTGTCTCCAGTGATGGCTCCAGCCAGCGCATGGGTCCGACCTTGGACTGATAGGCCAGATGAACTCTTTTAAAGTCCAGTCCGGCGTCAGGCAATAGCGTTTTCAACAGGGCAACATGCGCCTCAATCTGCCCTTCATAGGGATCGTCGACGGCAATCTTCTGTGGCAGGCCATGGGCTGAAAAGATCAAATGAGCACTGCTGTCCAGATACTGTTCGCGAATACGCTCCACTATTGAGGCATTAAACAGAGGATCATCATAATAAGGGCCGATTTCCCTGATCTCCGGCCGTTGCCCATAACTCTCAATCGCCCGATAGACATCTTCAAGACTCGACTGAGTTGTGGTCGAGGAATAGTGTGGATAGAGTGGAACAAGCACCAATTGATCAAACTCTCTTTCTGCAAAGAGATCGGCAGCCAGAGGATGGGTATAACGCATGACCGGAAAAACCGCTTCCCCGGTTCGTTGTCGAAGCTTTTTCACCAACCTCTCAGTATGCTGATAAATCCTGCTACCGTTAATCAACTCATACTTTCGCCATGTTTTTTTATAACGAAGAGTTGAAATAAGCGGAGCGAGGAGATAACGCACTGGCGAGCGAATAATATACTTATCACTGAACATATTGAACAGAAAAGACCTGAGCTCCTGTTCTGACCGCGCTCCGCCCATGTTGAGCAACAAGACCCCTTTCATTTCCTTTCCCCTACCTTCTGCTCAGCAATTTCAGTTTATTATCGGGGCAGTACTGACACAGTTCCGTCCCTGATTCTTGGCTGTGTAAAGTGCCGCATCGGCACGACTGATGGTTTGTTCAAACAATTCCACCCCATCATATTGGCTGATACCAATACTTACGGTCAGTGCAATGAATTTGCCATTTTCCTCGAAGCGTCTTTGTTCAATTGTCTCGCGCAGCTTTTCGGCAAGGCATTTTGCCTGATCAAGATCACAGTCATTCAGGACCACCAGAAATTCCTCGCCTCCCCAGCGCACGGCAATGTCCGACTGACGCAGCGAATTCTGTAAGAGTTGAGCGATACCGCTCAAAGTGCGGTCTCCAACAAGATGCCCATGGATATCGTTGATGGCTTTAAAATGGTCTATATCTATAAATAATATGGACAACGGTCTGGGATTACGAAGATATTCAGCAAGGAGTTTTTTAATGAAGATGATGAAAACCTGCCGATTGAGCAGGCTAGTCAGCTTGTCGGTGGTGGCCATCTCCTCAATGCGGTTCTGGTAACGGTCAAGGGTCAGATGGGCCAACACTAATACCAGCAGCGTCATTGCCAGACTAACGGCGAGATTAATATAAAGTGTCCGGCGTATGCCAGCCAATGCCATGTCCTCATTCTGTTCAACAAACAAGAACCACTTGAGCTCAGGCAGATAGTTGACGTTTAAAATATAATTGTCACCATTCACTTCATACTGATAAAAACCACTCTTTTCGTGTAGAATACGTTCTACAAGGACCCCCAGCCCCGGCGCGGTATGCATGTCGATTTCCTCTTCGGTAGTACTGCCGAACAGAACCTTGTGTCCCTGGTCATTGACGAAGTAGATGACGCGCTGATAGCGCTGCTGGTAGTCTGCAATCAGGTGGCGTACGGCATCCACGGTGAGGCCTATACCGGTTGCGCCGATATAGTTGCCTCCAAAATCGAAGACACGATAGTTGATAAAGATAGTCAACGTATCCTTGTTGGCCAGATCGGGATCCACATTAATCTCGTAGGATTCCTTCATATTGCGCACCCGGTAGTACCAGGCATCACGTGGCTCCGTTGGTACCACATGTTTCATGATGCCTTTACCGGTATAATAAATCGCACTTTTTTCCGAGACGAAAAAGCTGCTGAATGCACCGTAGCGTTCTTTCACCTCGGCCAGGTAACGCGCCAATTCACCCACATCTTTTTCACCCTGCATAACCCATTCACGCAGAAAGGTGTCGTGGGCCATGGTGGAAGAAATCAGCACAGGGCGGACCAGATCCTTTTGGATCTCCGAATAGATGTTACTCGAGGTAAGCGGAAGATTCTGACCAATAATTGCCGTGCGGATGGCCTGCTTGGAAACAAAGTAGCCGAACAGTGTGGTGGCAAAAAACCCGGCAATCAGCAACAGGCTCAAGAGGAAAAGAAGCCGGCGACGGTCAAAAATACGATAGGTTTTGGTCATGGCAGTGCTACGCAGGTAATTGACCCGCATCCTATGCGCGTCATCAGGATTCGGGTCATTGTTAACCCAAGAATATACAAAGCCTCACTCCTGTTGTATTGGCCAGAGAGTAGACAGAAAGAAACACTGTCCGCTGCCTTTACCTCAACCCAGGGCCACATCGAGTACCATCATCACCGTGAATCCAGACATGGTGGCCATGGTGACCATGTCAATATGGGCCTCATTGAGTTGTGAGGTCGGAATTAATTCCTCCACCACCACAAAGATCATGGCCCCGGCGGCAAAACAGAGGGCATAGGGAAGAATGGTCTGCATCTGGAGGACAAAAAAAGCCCCCAAAACACCGGCCACAGGCTCGACCATCCCCGAAGCCTGGCCCATGAGAAAACTCTTCATCCGCCCCATCCCCTCTCTTCGCAGGGGCATGGAGACCGCTGCTCCTTCCGGAAAATTCTGAATTCCAATACCTATGGCCAAAGCAATCGCCGCACCAATAGTGGCTGAGGGAAGACCGGCAGCCACTGCTCCGAAGGCAACCCCCACAGCCAGCCCCTCCGGAATATTGTGGAGGGTGATAGCCAGGACCAGCAAGGTACTTCGTTGCCACGAAGTCTTGACTCCCTCGCTCTTATTCATCGCCAGCCCTGGATGAAGATGGGGAAGAAAGGTATCAGTCAGGCGCATGAAAATTCCGCCACCCATGAATCCGATCACGGCAGTCAGCCAGGGAACAAGTCCCATCTGCCCCGCCATCTCTATGCCTGGGGCCAGTAGCGACCAGAAGCTGGCCGCAATCATAACCCCGGCCGCAAATCCTAGCATTGCATCCATGAACCGCTGATTAACGGTCCTGGTGAAAAAAACCAGTGCTGCACCGGCGGCGGTCACCCCCCAGGTAAAAAGGGTGGCCAGAAGCGCCTGCATAACCGGATCAAATTGCTGTATAAAACTGATCACCTTGATTCCCCGCCATTTAATTCTCTTACCATGCCACGGGTAATCTATCGATGACAGACAGCTACCGCACCATATATTATTATTCTTACCAGATGCTGACCAATAAAAAAAGGGGAGCCAGATGGCTCCCCTTTTTTTTATCCATAGAACGACAGCTAAGGTTTACAGATTGAAAAGCAGATCGCTGTAGGTCGGCACCGGCCAGAGATCACTTGGCAGAATCGCCTCCAGGGCATCGACGTCAGCGCGCAGACTCACTGCCGCAGCCATCACCTTGTCGCGATAGGCGGCAGCCTGCTTCTCCAGTTTATCATTGCTCTGAGCCTTCTTGGTCTCATCCTCAAGCTTTGCCACCTTTTTGCTGGCCGCCTCAAGATGCTTTGATACCTGCTCCAGCAGTTCCTTCTGCACCGTTCCCAACTTTCCGGCAACAGACAGAGAGGCTCCGAGCTCCGTCACGAAACGAATGGCAGCAGGGATATACAGGCGCCGCGTCATCTGAATCGCGGTCAACGCCTCGATATTGATATGCTTGGCATACTGCTCCACATAAATTTCATAACGAGAATCCAACTCATCCTTGGAAAGTACATTATACTTACCAAAGAGCTTGATCGCCTTAGGAGTCACAAAGGCCTTCAGGGCATCCACGGTATTCCGGACATTAGGAAGACCACGCTTCTCCGCCTCTTTGGCCCACTCTTCTGAGTAATTATTACCATTGAAGATGATCCGGCCATGCTTGGTCATGACTTCGGTCAGAATGGCCAAGATCTCTTTATTAACATCCTTGGCCTTTTCCAGACGAGTCGCGATTTCATCAAGGGCCTCGGCGGCGATTGTATTCAACGTCACATTGTGACCGGCAATGGACTGGGCAGAACCGACCATGCGGAACTCAAACTTATTACCGGTAAAAGCAAAGGGCGAAGTCCGATTCCGGTCCGTATTATCCTTGGGCAGTTCCGGCAGGGAATCAACCCCTATTTTCAAGGTCTGACAGACGTCTGACTTGCAAATTTTCTCACCCTTGGCCAGTTTTTCCAGGACATCAGACAGCTCATGACCGAGAAAAACAGAGATGATCGCCGGCGGGGCTTCGTTGGCGCCCAGACGATGATCATTACCGGAGCTCCCGCAGGTGGCACGCATGATATCGGCATGGGTGTCCACCGCCTTGAGCAGGGCGGAGAGGAAGATCAGGAACTGGGCGTTATCCTCAGGGGTCTGGCCCGGGTCAAGCAGGTTGATACCGTCATCAGTGGAGAGCGACCAGTTGTTGTGCTTGCCGGAACCATTAACCCCGGCGTAAGGTTTCTCATGAAGCAGGCAGACCATGCCATGACGGATAGCCACCTTCTGCATGGTCTCCATGACCAGCTGGTTGTGGTCGGTGGCGATATTAGTGGTGGTGAAGACCGGGGCCATCTCAAACTGGGCCGGGGCCACCTCGTTGTGCTTGGTCTTGGAGGCGATGCCCATCTTCCACAGCTCAATATCCAGATCCTTCATATAGGCGGAGACCCGATCCTTGATGGCGCCGAAGTACTGGTCTTCCAGCTCCTGGCCCTTGGGAGCGGGAGCGCCAAAGAGAGTGCGGCCGCAGGTCATCAGGTCAAGGCGCTGCTGATAGTATTCCTTCTCGACCAGAAAATATTCCTGTTCGGCGCCGACGGTTGACATGACGCGTCTGGAGGTGGTGTTGCCCATGGCCTTGAGCACCCGCATCGCCTGCTTGGCCACGACATTCATTGACCGAAGCAGCGGAGTCTTCTTGTCCAGGGCCTCACCCTTGTAGGAACAGAAGGCGGTGGGGATACAGAGGGTCACATCACCGGCGGTATCCTCTTTCAGAAAGGCGGGGGAGGTGCAGTCCCAAGCGGTGTAGCCGCGGGCCTCAAAGGTCACGCGCAGGCCGCCGCTGGGGAAGGAGGAGGCATCCGGCTCGCCCTGGATCAGCTGCTTGCCGGAAAACTCCATGATCACACCACCGTCATCGGTGGGGGCAATAAAGGAATCGTGCTTCTCGGCGGTGATCCCGGTCAAGGGCTGGAACCAGTGAGTGTAATGGCTGGCACCTTTTTCAATGGCCCAATCCTTCATGGCATTGGCCACCACCGAGGCGACCTCGGGGGCAAGGGCAACGCCGGTAATGATGGTCTTGCGCAGGGCCTTGTAGGTATCCTTGGGCAGCCTCTCTTTCATGACCCTGTCATTAAAAACATTGGACCCGAATAACTCGGGCACGGGGATAGCATTCTGACCATAACCGCTATCACAACAGCAATTTGGATTATCACACATTCGTTGCTCCTCCTGATCTTTTTAAATCATGATTTTTAGAGGCGTCATGAAACAAGCAATGTCTTTTTCTTGCTTGCTTCATCTACGGCCTCTTATGCCGCGCCAAAGAAACAGCTAATCTTTTTAGGCTGTTTCTTTGCGTGGCGCCTGACGAATAACAACATACAAGGAGCCGTTACAAAATAACCGGGGCATTTCCGACCATTTCATTACGGATCATTATGCCGTTTATTGCTATCACGATGACGGCAATATTTTTTATAACGGCTTGTACTTCATTACCCAACCATCACACAATGTGAATACGTTTATCTTTTTACCATTTTGACCACAAAAAGTAATCAAAAAATATTTTTTCTTACATATATGTAACATTTCACAATACGCGCTCTATTGCATAGAGCACACCCGCCCTGATCTCGGCCGCAAAAGACGCATCAGTAATCTTCTGCCCCTCGCTATCCAGTACATAAAAAATATCGATCAGCTGCTGCACCTCTGTAGCAATAAAGGCCCGATAGATGTTAATTCCAAAATCAGCCAGGGTCTGTGCAATATGGTACAATTGCCCGGCCCTGTCCTCAGAATGCACCTCTATGACAGTATAACTGTCTGAAATCTCATTATCGATCTCAACTCGGGGCTTCTGCTGCCCCAGCAACATCGCCCCCGACAACTTACTCCGTTCATAAATGGAGGCCAGTTTCTGATAGATCCTGTGCTCTAGCCCCAAACGATGATTGAGGGCACGATCCAGGTCGTCATTAACCGCCTGCCAGTCTTTTTCAACAAAGCTCAGACCATCAAGGGAACGCAGCTCCAGTACATCCACCGCCAAGGCCATCCGCTCTTTCTCTACCCTTGACGCAAGCAATTCTGGGCCTTCTTTGGCCGGCAAGGATTCACCACTCTCCCAGGTAAAGATCTTCGCGCTCAGCACCGAGAAATTATGAAGTGCCAGCACCCCACAGATCTTCGCCAGCAGGCCGGACCGGTCTCTGGCCATAATCAACAGTGACCAATGCTGATCGAGCTCCTGCGGCAAGATCAGGGCCTTTTTCCGCAAAACCTGATAATTCTGCCGATAAATCTGGATATGCTCAACAACTACCTCAGGACTAAAGCTCAAGAGATAGTCTGCGGGTAGATGGGCAACATCAGCGACAGCGAGGGATGAACCGACACTTTCAGTCACTGCCTGCGCCTCTTCATCACCGCCAAGCAGCGACACAACCTGCTCCCGCAGCCAGTCAACTCCCTGCTCTACCTGCTGCTGCACAGTATCTGGATGTGCGACAGCAATCAGACCAGCTTCCAGATAGGGAGAGATTTTTAGAAACAATTCATGCAGCAGAGCAGCCTTCCATTCACTCCATGCTGAAGGACCTGTCGCCTTGGAATCAGCAATAGAGAGGAGATAGAGCATGGCCAGCCGATCACTGTCACCAATGGTTTCGGCACAACGCCTGATAAAAACTTCATCATTCAAATCACGACGAAGGGCGTTTTCCGGCATAAACAGATGATAGCGTATCACAAAGGCCAGACAGGAACATTCTGCAGGATCAAGACCAAGCCTCACCCCCACAGCCCCTACCATATCTGCCCCAATCAAGGAGTGATTGCCCCCTGCACCCTTGCCAATATCATGAAGCAGCGCTGCCAGATAGAGGATATGCGGCGATGCCACCGAAAGATAAACAGTGGCATCATGTTCCACTATCAATCGCAGTTCGGCCACAGTCTGCAACAGATGCCGATCAACCGTGTAGATATGATAAATGTCATGCTGGGCCAGGGTACTGATCCGCGCAAATTCAGGAATGTAGGCCGTCAGCAGCCCAGTCTCCAGCATCACCTCCAAAACAGGGAGCGGATCAGCGGGGTGCAGCAAAAGTTCAAAAAAAGGCCTGGACATACGCGGCGACACCCGCATCTTGTCATCGATGAGATCAAGATTGGCGCTGACAATTTTGCGTGTTCGATGATGAACAGAAGCTCCCGTTCTCACCGATGCCAGGAAAAGACGCATAAGCAAATACGGCCTGGATGCCAGCTCTTTGGCGGAAACAACCAGATGAAGGCGATCGTTACGCAGCTCAATCCCCTTTTCTAGGATCCGGTCACTGTTTGGCCTTTCTCCTTTTACAGCAAGACCAAGGACCTCATCCACGTGCTCAAAAAAGAGATCCGTGATTACCGCAATAGTCTGAAGATGACCATGCATCTCCCGCATAAACCTCTCTACGCCCAGCTTACCCGTTCCTGTTTTATACCCGAATGCCTGGGCCAGCTCCTCCTGATGTTCGAAATAGAGCTGATCATTCTTGCGCCCACTGATATAATGCAGGCGATTTCTGATCTTCACCAACTCGTCCCAGGAAGTCGCAAAGGCTTCGCGCTCTTCCTCCAGAAGAACAGCCGCCTCAACAATGTCCTGAAGGCTGTCCAGACCAAAAACAACCTTTGCCGTCCAGAGCATGGCCTGGATATCACGCATTCCTCCTTTCCCCTCCTTGATGTGAGGTTCAAGCAGATAACTGTGACTGCCAAAGCGCTTCCTGCGTGCCGCGCGGAAGGCCTTCATACTGCGTACAAATTCCTCCCGGCCACCGTCAATAAAACGCAACCGATACTGGGCCAGCAATCCATTAAACAATTCCTGCGACCCCACAAGAAACCTGGCATCAAGCATGGCGACCTGGAAGAAAAAATCCTGGCCGGCATGCTCCATGGACTCCTCAACAGTGCGCACTCCATGCCCGACCTCAAGCCCTGCGTCCCAGAGCGGGTAGAGAATAGCCTCTACCACCTGTTTGATCTCTGCCTTTTGCTCCGGCTGATAAAGGATCATAAGATCAATATCAGAATAAGGAAAAAGCTCCTGACGGCCATAGCCACCGAGAGCCACCAAGGCAATCGAGCCAGTCAACTCACTGGCCCCGGCCTGAAAATGCTGACAGATAAAGACATCAACCAGTCGGCTCTGCTCAGCAAGCAGGGCCTGACCACTCAAACCCTGCTGCCACAGTTTTTCCAAGGCGACGCGTTGGGCACGAAGATGTGTTGACTTCATGAATTATCTTTGTCCGTGGCGGTGCTTCTGCAAAGCGGCATAAGTAAATAACATGGCCACCTAAGCAGCTTGTTCGTTATTTGGCAGACGCCACTCACAGAAACAGCCACAAAGATGCTGTTTCTGTGAAGCGGCATAAGAGTCTGTAACGAAATGAGCAGAAAAGCACTGCTCATTTCATAACGGACTCTAAATAGCGTCATGATCCTCTTCGCCGGTGCGCACCCGAACAATACGCTCAACAGGCATGACAAAGATCTTGCCGTCACCGATAGTGCCACTATTAGCCGCATTCCTGATGGTCTCAACCACCTGAGCCACCTGGCTGGCATCAACCACTATCTCGATCTTTATTTTGGGGATGAAATCAACGACATACTCAGCTCCACGATAAATTTCAGTATGCCCCTTTTGCCGACCATAACCCTTCACCTCAGTGATCGTCATGCCCTTGATTCCGATACCATTGAGGGCATCTTTCACATCATCAAGCTTAAAAGGTTTAATAATCGCTTCAATTTTTTTCATAACATCTCCTTTTTTAAAATCAGAGGACAGAGGACAAATTTTCTACCCACATTATGTGGTCGTGCTTCCGTATCTTATTTTCAACTTCTTTATTCCGTTTTTAAATCCAGCGTAAATGTTGCCACCTTGGCTTAAATGCGGAATTACTCACCTCATTACAGGTTATAACCAACCTCACTGTGCTGGGTTAGATCCAGTCCTTGAGTCTCGTCATCAGAGCTTACCCGAAGACCAATGATTACGTCTATGACTTTCAAGAGAATAAAGGTCACAACAACCGAGTACGCTATGGTTGAACCAACGCCAATGGCCTGAACCACCAACTGATGCGGATTCCCGTTAAGAAGTCCATTGCCAGCCGGATTCACAACAGATGACGCAAAGATACCGGTCGCCAAGGCGCCCCAGATCCCACCGACACCATGCACTCCAACCACGTCCAGAGAATCATCGTAACCAAGTTTGCTTTTGGCAAGTACAGCAAGATAACAGAGCACACCAGCCACACCACCCATAATGATCGCAGAGACAGGACTGACAAAACCTGCTCCCGGAGTAATTGCCACCAGCCCAGCCAGGGCGCCGGATGCGGCTCCCAAAGTGGTCGGTTTCCCCTGTACCTTCCATTCGGCAATGACCCAAGCAAGGGCACCTGCACCTGTTGCCACCTGCGTTGTAAAAAGGGCAAGAACCGCAATAGGACTTGCGCCAAGCGCACTCCCAGCATTAAATCCAAACCAGCCAAACCAGAGCAGGCCAGCACCTAGAACGGTCATTGGCAGGTTATGGGGATGCATGGAGTCACGACCATATCCTTTTCGCTTACCAAGAACCAGGGCTGCCACCAGGGCCGCAGCACCAGAATTAATATGAATAACCGTACCGCCTGCAAAATCTAGAGCGCCCATCTTAAAGAGCCATCCTTCTTGTCCCCACACCCAATGACAAACGGGAAGGTAAACCAGGGTTGACCACAAGATCGTAAAAGCCAGAAAAGCGGTAAATTTCATCCGTTCGGCAAAGGCCCCGGTAATCAGCGCCGGAGTAATAATGGCAAACATGAGCTGAAAGGCACAAAACAACAAGGACGGGATAGTGGCGGAATAAGGCCCTGGCTCAAGCCCTACACCTTTCAAAAATGCATGATCAAGATTACCGATAAAATGACCGACATCCGGACCAAAGGCCAGAGAATAACCATAAACAACCCAGAGCATAGAGATTAGCCCCAGACAGACAAAACTCTGCATAGTTGTTGCCAGCACATTTTTACTGCGAACCAGACCACCGTAAAACAGGGCCAGCCCCGGCGTCATCAACATCACCATTGCCGTGGCAATGAGCATAAAAGCAGTATCTCCAGTATTCATCATCTCCTCCTTGTTAACATATTTATTAATGCGGCTCTTAATGATTCTCAACTAAAGCGCCCACAACAACCGTAGCTGAGATTTATTAAAATCCTTTTTTTATTGATGATTATAAGCCGTTTCCGAATGTTCCACTGAATCAAGACCCGTAACTTCATCCTCTTCTGTCAATCTGAGCCCCATGACTGAATCAATAACCTTCAAAAGAATCCAGCTGACCACCAGAGTATAGCCTCCAACAACCAAAACACCTATTGCCTGCTTTACCAGTTGAGCAGAATTTCCAGCCAGCAAACCGTCAACTCCAGCAGGATTTACCTGAGTGGAAGCAAAAATCCCCAGACAGAGTGTGCCAACTATTCCCCCAACCCCATGAATTCCAACTACATCAAGCGAATCATCAAACTTGAGTCGGCTTTTTAAACGTACAGCAAGAAAACAGATAACCCCAGCAAGAAAACCAATGACTATGGCCGCATTAGGACCAACAAAACCGGCTGCAGGAGTGATCGTAGCAAGCCCGGCTATGGCTCCGGATGCTGCACCCAAGGTAGTGGCATTGCCCATGACAAATCGCTCCATAAGCACCCACATGAACATGCCGGCCATGCCGGCAAGATGAGTAGACACAAAGGCGGTGGCCGCAACCTCATTGGCAGCAAGGGCCGACCCACCATTAAAGCCAAACCAGCCGAACCACAGCAGACCTGTACCCATCAAGGTCATTGGCAGATTGTGAGGCATAAAACTTGTCCGACCATATCCGCGTCTTGGTCCCACGACAAGAACTGCCGCTAAAGCTGCTGCCCCACAAGTTACATGGACAACCAGGCCACCGGCAAAATCAAGCACACCCATCTGCGCCAACCAACCCCCCTTGGCCCAGACCCAGTGACAGACAGGATTATAAACTAATATTGTCCACAACAGAGCAAAGACCAGAAAAGGCACAAAGCGTACCCGCTCAGCAAAGGCGCCGGTTATAAGGGCCGGGGTAATAATGGCAAACATGCACTGATAAATCATAAAAACAGTCTGGGGGATAGTGGTCGCGTAATCAGGGCTGGGTGCATTCCCCACCCCATTTAAGGCAAACCATGACAAATCTCCTATTACCCCCGCAACATCAGGACCAAAAGACATTGAATAGCCCAGATAGACCCATTCAATGGATATAAGGGCAATCATGAAAAAACTCTGCATGATCGTCCCCAAAACATTCTTTCCACGCACCATCCCACCGTAAAAAAGGGCAAGTCCGGGTGTCATCAATAACACCAGACCTGCCGACGCCAGGATAAATGCTGTATCCGCCTTGTCCACCTTCTCCCTCCTTGATAATGTGAGTAAAATGCACGGGATCTCCAATCCCGTACACTATCAGACCAGACGCTGCTCTTTGCTCCATGGAGGAACTACATAAACAGCACAAAAAATTATTTTACCATCCCATCTATATACAAATAGTATGCCATACCCATAATAGGCGCATAACTACAAAAAATAATTCAATATTTTTTGAATAAAAACCAATCTTCACAGGAAATAATTTTACATTTTTGTGAAAATAAATGAAAAAGATACCAATTTTGTCAATTCGAATCAATATATGACAAATTAATCCAATCTTTTTCACTAATGAAATTATTTTACATTTTATCACAGGGTGAGTATTCTTAAAAAAAAGAAAAGATCCTTACTGTCATTTTTACCGTTATCCCTTCTAAGAAAAGAGAACATTTCTGCCATGAATATCAATGGACGCCACTTCAGGACCATCTGGCCAGACCCGGAAGACAGGAACAAGATCTGCATTATTGACCAGCGTCAACTGCCCCACCAATTTATCATCGAGACCCTGACCTGCCTCGACGATTCGATAAGAGCCATCAAAGGTATGCATGTACGGGGTGCAGGCCTGATTGGAGCCACTGCAGGGTTTGGCATGTATCTGGCGGTAATCAATGCTCAGGATCATGATGTGGATGAGAAACTGGAACAGGCGGCAATATTATTAAAGAGGAGTCGACCCACCGCCAGAAATCTGGGATGGGCCGTTGAACGTGTTCTTGCCGCAGTTACAAAACTTGACAACGGAACAGATAAAAAGAAAGTAGTATACAAAACTGCCTGCGAAATAGCAGACGAAGATGCCGCATTCTGCAGACAGATTGGCATCCACGGACTCGAAATCATTGCTGCCATCAGCAAAGAGAAGAATGGAGAACCGGTTAATATCCTCACCCACTGCAATGCTGGATGGCTGGCCTTTGTTGATTATGGCAGCGCCACAGCCCCCATATACGCAGCAAGAGACGCAGGAATCGATGTACATGTCTGGGTGGACGAAACTCGCCCCTGGAATCAAGGGGCAAAGCTCACCACTTGGGAACTGCAACAGGAAGGTATTGCCAATACATTGATAACCGATAATACCGGCGGCCATCTGATGCAAAACGGCATGGTAGATATGGTCATTGTCGGGACCGACCGTACAACCCACACTGGGGATGTGGCCAACAAGATAGGAACCTACCTGAAGGCGCTGGCTGCCCATGACAACAACATCCCCTTTTATGTTGCCCTGCCCTCCTCTACCTTTGATTGGGAACTGGAAGACGGCGCCGACATCCCCATCGAAGAGCGTTCAGGGGATGAAATCACCCGGATCAGCGGCATGAATGATAAAACAGGCGAGATCGAGACCGTTCGACTGGTTGCACCCGGAACACAGGCAATCAATTACAGTTTTGATGTAACACCAGCACGACTTATCAGCGGACTTATTACGGAAAGGGGAATCGTCCAGGCCAACAAAGAGGCAATTGACGCTCTTTTCCCGGACAAGACAAAAAAAAATGACTCAAGGATGACCATGACACTCACAGAACATAGACATTTTATTCGTAAAAATGCCCTCCACCTTCTCGACTATCTCGTCATCGACCAGCATGGCCGGCATACAACATACTCCATGGGGCGGACTCTTGATGTAAGCGAAAAGGGCCTTAAGCTGGAAACAACCCAGCCGATATCACAAGGGGACACCCTGCTGATTACGGTTGGTGTAGAGGATGACCTTGTAGATCTTCGCGGTGAGGTTGTCCATACAGAGATGCTTGATGGACGTCACATTACCGGAGTTGAATTTGAGGATATTTCACAGGATGGAATAAGAATTTTCAAAAAATATGCAGAGGCTTTTCACTCAGCACGTGCTCAAAATTCCTGATTTTCATTACAACTCGGCCGCACGCTCCAAGCATGACAACGAGATATCCAGCCAATAGAGATATTTTTCATTGAGACAAAACACTGTGTGCCACAACAGTCTTTCCTGCCTCAATAACAGATCCCTGAAGATAGCTATACGCTCCGACATAAACATTTTCGTTTAGCACACAGTCTTTCATGACAACTCCGTTTTCCAGGATACAATTTTTTTCTACAACAGAATGACCTGTGAGATGTACGCCCGGATAAATTGTAACATCCAGACCTACTTTCACCTCAGGGGCAATGGAAGTGGTCGCCGGGTCATACATTGTAACCCCTTCCAACATCAATTGCCGGTTGCGACGCATTTGTAATTCCTTGTGCGCCTCCGCCAACTCAATCCTTGAATTTACACCCAGAACCTCTTGCGACAATGGCACCATATACTTTTCCACAAAATATTGTTGTGCTGTTGCCATAGCAACAATATCAGTAAGATAGACCTCACCCTGACTATTATCAGTCCCAACTTTTTTCAGGCTTGTAAAGAGAAAGTCCGCATTCACGCAGTAAATCCCGGCATTGATCTCCTTTATTTTTTTTTGATCAACGGTGGCATCTTTTTCTTCAACAATGGAAAGCACTTTACCGGCATCACTGCTAATAATTCGTCCATAATTCATAGGATTCTCAAGGACAGTGGTCATAACCGTAAGTGGCCCCCCAGTGGCCAGGTGCTGCCTGTACATCTGTTCAAGGCTTTCACTCTGAATCAACGGAGTATCACCACAAAGGATCATGACCGTACCGGTTTTGCTGCCGATTATCGGCTCCGCACAGAGCACGGCATGACCTGTCCCCAGTTGTTCTTTCTGGACGCAGAGCTCTACATCAAAGGTGGCAAGAGACCGTTCTACCTCATCACGCTGGTGACCAATGATGGCAACAGTTTTATCTGCCCCTAAAGGCTTGACTGCAATCAGGACATGATGCAACATCGGGGCATAAAAAACCTGATGCAAGACTTTGGCCTTTTCTGATTTCATGCGGGTACCTTTACCCGCTGCCAGAACGATAATAGAAAAATTTGATTGATCGCTCACAATAAGTCCATTAAGTTGAATAGAATGTAGCTATTTTTCAGGATCTATCACCTTGATCGCGTTGGATTGTTTTTTACATGAATAAAAATACTCTAAAAAAAATAGCCGAAATCGTTGGACGTGAACACTGTACCACCAGCCTCGAGGATCTGCATTGTTATTCCTACGACGGCACAAAGAAGACATTCCTCCCCGAAGTCGTGGCCTTTCCTGATTCCACGGATCAGATAGCTGCATTAATGCGTCTGGCCAGCTCTCATGTCTTTCCTGTGGTGGCCAGAGGTGCAGGCAGCGGCATGACCGGCGGTTCCCTACCCATAAAAGGCGGCATGGTGCTGGCGCTCTCCCGCCTGAACCGTATTCTGGAGATCGACAGAAACAACCAGATTGCCATCGTTGAGCCAGGTGTCATTACCGGAGAATTCCAGCAGGAGGTAAAAAGGTTTGGCCTGTTTTACCCCCCTGACCCGGCCAGCCTTAAGTTCTGCACCATGGGCGGTAATGCGGCTGAATGCGCTGGCGGCCCTTCCGCCGTCAAATACGGAGTGACCAAGGACTTTATTATTGGCCTGGAAGTAGTGCTGGCCAGCGGAGAGATTCTAACTACCGGGACCCGCACAGAAAAGGGGGTGGTCGGTTACGATCTGACCCGCTTGTTCATTGGCTCGGAGGGAACCTTAGGCATCATCACCAAGATCATCACCCGCCTCATCCCCCTGCCGGAACACAAAGAGACATTTCTGATCAGCTCCAACTCGCTGCCCCAGGCAACTGCCCTGGTGGCGGAGATCCTGAACCACAATATCAACCCCTGCACCCTTGAATATATGGATAGAACTGCGCTGAGTCTGGTGGCAAAACTGCTACCGGCGCCCCCCGCCCCAGATATCCAGGCCATACTCCTGCTCGAGATTGACGGCAGCAGAAATGCAGTTTTTGAACAGACAGAATGCCTGTATATGCTCTTGAACACAACCCCCCATTGCACCATCAGACAGGCAACCACTGATGCAGAGAGACAGGACTTGTGGCAGGCCAGGAGATCAATCTCGCCTGCCACCTTTCAGCTGAGCCCCCATAAAATAAGCGAAGATGTAGTTGTGCCCCGTACCCGGATCCCTGAGCTTGTTCAATTTACCGAAAAGCTGGCCCAAGAGCTCGATCTCACCATCCTCACCTTCGGCCATGCCGGGGATGGTAATATCCATGTCAACATCATGCTGGACCTTGACCAGGAAGAGCAACTCCGCAAAGGCGAGATTGCAAGAGAGCGGCTTTTTCGCCAAGTCATCCACCTTGCAGGAACCTTATCCGGAGAACATGGAATCGGCATCACCAAATCTAAATTTCTACCCCTTGAGCTGAACGACACCACCCTGAAGGTCATGAAACAACTAAAAACACTCTTCGATCCGCAAGGAATCCTCAACCCCGGAAAAATCTTCCCGACAGAGACTTCGTAACCCCTTGTAACAATTTAACAACAGTGCCACCAAAAAGTGACTGGAAAAGGACTGTCTCTTACACAGCACCTCCTAATTCTCTTATGGTTTTTTAAAATTCCATTGACAGACTGAGAAGTTCCATTTATAAAAGGAGATTCTTGTCAGAAATTAGCTATTTTTATTTTTTTTAAAAGGAAGATACCTTTCAACGGTTTCTTCCTCGAACCTAGATACACTGGAGTCATAAATGATAGAAGTTGAAGTTCGTGGAGATATTGAATACGCCATCAGACAATTGAAGAAAAAACTGCAGATTGATGGTATTAAAAGAGAGTTGAAACGTCGTGAATGCTATGAAAAACCCAGCATCATGAAGCGTCGCAAACAAGCTGAGGCCCGTAGAAAGCTTCGGAAATTCAATCGTACACGAAGGGCGTAGGCTCACAGAGACAGTAACGCCTGGAGCTGTTCCAAGCCTTGGGCGTTGATTTCTTTCTCTGCCGAGAACCTGCGGCACATCTTCTGTCCATATCTCGCCAGTCCATTCCCCAGCAGTTTCAATCCGCAAGGTCGCTCTTTCTTCGCTACCTGATCACCGAAAGGCGCCTTGCAGATAACACTATTCAGGCCTATCAGGCTGATATTGATATTTTTTTCAGCTTTCTCCGGCAACAGAGAATCTCAACGCCGGAAGAAATTCAAAGCACGACCCTTCACACCTTCCTGGAACAGTGCAGCGCGCGACAGCTCTCCCATCGCAGTAACGCCAGGAGGGTCTCGTCCCTCAAAAGCTTCTTTAGCTTTTTACAGGCCAACAACATAACTAACCACAACCCCTTTGCTACTGTTGACCTCCCACGAATCGGCAGCCATCTTCCCAAGGCCCTTTCCTTGAAGGAAGTGACCAAACTCCTGACCCCACCAGCCGTTATAACCCCACAGATCCAAAGAAATTACACCATGCTGCATCTCCTCTACTCCACAGGATTAAGGGTCTCAGAGCTGGTTTCTATTCCCCTTGCAGCCTGCAATCTCTCGTCCTGTTTTGTCAGGGTGATCGGCAAGGGCAACAAGGAACGACTCATACCTTTTGGTGTCCCGGCCCGGGAAATCGTAGAACAATACCTAAAGACAGCACGCCCGCTGATCCTCAAGGGTAGGCGCAGCAATATCCTTTTTGTCAGCAACCGTGGCCGCGCCATGAGCAGACTCCGTTTCTGGCAGATCATCAAGGAGGCGGCACAAGCTGCCGGAATCAATAAATCCGTTTCCCCACACATGCTTCGTCATTCTTTCGCCACCCACCTCCTGACCCATGGTGCGGACCTGCGATCCGTCCAACTCATGCTTGGCCATTCAGACATCGCCACCACCCAGATTTACACTCACATCGACCAGGACAGACTCAAAGAACTCCATAAAAAATTTCACCCGCGCGGATGAAAGGTTGCCGAATCAGCTTGAATACCCTTATACTGAAAATACCTTTGAGAGGAAGAAAGCGAAACAAGATGACACCATCTTGAATGAATAAAGCAACGGAGAAAAAACAGCACATGCGAATTGCAACAATCATTTACCATCTTGCGGTCAGTTGTTGGCTGGGCGGCTCAGCTCTGTTCACCTTTGTCCTGACCCCAATTCTCTTCAAATCGTATCCCCGCGATACGGCCGGCAGCATCGTCGGAACCCTCTTCCCCGGTTATTTCCAATGGGGTCTCGCCTGTGGTGCAGTGGCGTTCATCTGTCTGCTACTCGGCAAAAACCACCGCAAAATTGCCTCGGGACTTATTCTTACTATTATGCTCACCGTTACTGCCACTCAAGCTTTTATCATCGAACCTCGCGCAGCCGAACTTAAAAAACAAATCCCTTCTTTCGAGACAACCCCGCCCGACCATCCACTGCGTGTTCAGTTCAGAAAATTACATGGGATCTCAGCAGTTGCAAACCTTATGCTTATCGGCGCCGGAGTAGTCCTGGTAATCTTTTCTTCCCCTCCAGCCCAAAGAAAAGAGGATGCCAATTGACCTTGACTGACAGCGATTACATATCGTCATATTTTTCAATCTTATTGCCCACAAGACCACTCTTTCCGTTGACCATGAAGCTTGGACCATGCAAGTAATCACCACCCATATCAATGCCGACTTTGATGGTCTGGCCTCAATGGTTGCCGCCCAGAAGATATACCCTGACGCGGTCATGGTCTTCTCCGGGTCCCAGGAAAAGAACCTGCGCGACTTCATCAATGAAAACCTGCAAGATCGTTATGAATTTACCAAGATAAAACAGATCGAGCTGAAGACAATCACCAGACTCATCGTGGTAGACACCCGGAATTCGAAACGAATCGGCGTCTTTGCCACCTGCCTCGACAATCCAGACATCTCGGTCCACCTCTTCGACCATCACCCGGACAGTCCAGGGGACATGAAGGGTGACCTGGAGCTGGTCAAAGAAGTGGGCTCAACCACGACCCTCTTCACCCAGCTCTTCCAGGAACAACAAGTCCCTATCTCGGCCTCAGAGGCCACCATCTTTGGCCTTGGCATCTACGAAGACACCGGCTCACTCACGCATCTGACCACAAGGCCAGCCGATCTACAAGCCGCTGCCTGGCTCCTTGAACAAGGGGCCCAATTGGAGATTATCTCCCAATTCATCACCTACGACCTCACCGCCCACCAAGTTGAGTTGCTGCACAAGCTAATAGAGACCGCACGCAGTTACACTATCCAGGGCATCGAAGTCGTGGTAATTACCCTGACTCTCCAGGACTACTTCGATGATTTCGCCCTGATTGTCCGTCGTTTCATGGTCATGGAAAACCTGGATGCCATCTTCGCCCTGGTATCCATGGCCGGACGCATCTATCTGATTGGTAGGAGCCGCATCACAGAGGTCGATACAGGAATAGTCGCGAAGGATTTTGGCGGAGGAGGCCATGCCACAGCGGCTTCAGCCACAATCCATGACATGACCCTGATTGAAACTCAGGACAAGCTGATCCGCATCCTGCACCGACACATCCGGCCCCAGGCCATTGCAGAAGAGATGTTGTCCCAACCCGTCATCAGCGTACCGGCCGAAACCAGCATCAACCAGGCTCACAATCTACTCACCAGATACAATATCACGACATTGCCAGTGATTGATACCAACCAAAACAAGCCACATCGCCCAGTCTCACTGGTTACAGGGATCATCACCCGTCGAGTCATAGAAAAGGCTATTCATCATGCACTCGGTCACCTGCCGGTGAGCGAATATATGACCAGCGACATTAAAACTCTTCCTTTAAGCGCAACGCTTTCCGACATTGAAGAGCTGATTATTGAACGCAGACAGCGCCTGATTCCCATTGTTCATGACCATCAGTTGGCAGGAGTTATAACCCGAACTGATCTGCTGAACATGCTGGTCAATGATCCGGCCCATCTGCCGAGAAATCTGCTGCACGAAAATGAACAACCACTTCAGGAACGAACCAGAAACTTGAGTGCACTGATCTTTGAAACTCTGGACAAGAAGCTCATTGCCATCCTGCAGGCCATTGGTGAGGTGGCTGAATCGCTTGGTTTCAAGGCCTTTGCCGTCGGCGGTTTCGTTCGCGACCTGCTGCTGCAGAACAAAAATCAGGATCTCGACATTGTTGTTGAAGGGGATGGTATTATCTTTGCGAAGAAACTGGCCCGAAGACTTCAAGGCCAAGTCAAGGCCCACGAACGATTCATTACCGCCATGATCCTGTTGCCAAGCGGTTTCAAGATCGACGTGGCCACAGCCAGACTCGAATACTATGACTATCCGGCTGCCCTGCCCACGGTTGAGCTCTCTTCCATCAAGCTTGACCTGTACCGCCGCGATTTCACCATCAACGCCATGGCCATCCAACTCAACCCTGCCCATTTTGGCACCCTGATCGATTTTTTCAACTGCCAGAGCGATTTGAGAGAAAAGACCATAAAGGTCCTGCACAACCTCAGCTTCGTGGAAGACCCCACTCGTATCTTCCGGGCCATCCGTTTTGAAAAACGCATGGATTTCAAGATTGACATCCATACCAGCCGTCTGATCCAGAGTGCGGTCAAGATGAAGCTCTTTGGCAAGGCCACTGACCCCCGTTTTTTCACCGAACTTCAGCTTATCTTTTCCGAGGAAAACCCGCTGCCTGCCATCAACCGCCTGGCAGAATTCAAGCTCTTCCAGTTCTTATGGCCAGACCTGAAACCCCACCTGAAAATAGACCGCCGATTCAACCATATCCTGACCCAGGCTGGGCAGGCCCTCTCCTGGCATCATCTTCTCTATCTCGATGAACCATGCCCAGCCTGGCAGGTATATCTGCTGGCAATCATGGGCCGCTCCAAGGCCGCTGAACTTTCTGCCTTTTGTCAGCGTTTTCAACTCCCACCCAAGACCAGGGATTTTCTTGTCCAGCAGAAGCTCACAGCCGACAAGATCTCCCATATTCTCTACCAACGATTAACCATAGGCAGATCTGAGCTCTACTGGCTACTGAAAGAACTTTCAAACGTTGGCCTGCTTTACCTCATGGCCATTGCCAGAAAAAATGAGATCAAGAAAGGAGTTTCTCTTTATGTAACCGAACTGCGTAAGGCGAAATCCCAGATAACAGGCAGGGATCTCAAAGCAATGGGTTATTCTCCCGGCCCACGTTTTAAGACCGCACTGAACAAACTGCTGACCGCCCACCTTGACGGAGCAGTACAGAGCAGGCAAGAGGAAGAGACCTTCATCCAGCAACATTTTCCGCTGGATGAAGGTCTCCAGCATCATAACAAGACAACCTTACAATAATCACAAATGACAAAAGCTTCATAAGAGAGTTAGTTCCGCAATATTTCAGCAAACACGGCCCCTCCTCCCACCTCTAAGCAGTCAACTTCCTGGCGATCCTGGCAACATGTTCACCCTGAAAACGGGCTCCTGCCAACTCATTTTCACTGGGAGAGCGGCTGCCATCAGCTCCGGCAATGGTTGAAGCACCATACGGGGAACAACCGCTGATCTCACTGGTGTTCATCTGCCCCTGAAACGCATAAGGCAGCCCAACAACAACCATCCCCTGATGGAGCAAAGTAATGTGGAAACTGAGAATTGTGGACTCCTGACCACCATGCTGGGTATTAGTACTGGTGATAACACTGCCCGCCTTGCCCACCAACGCCCCTTTCATCCACAACTGTCCCGTACCATCGAGAAACTGGCGCATCTGTCCGCACATATTACCAAAGCGGGTGGGAGTGCCAAAGATTATGGCATCGGCCTCACCCAGTTCCTCCACAGTACAGACAGGGATTTGCTTCTGCAAATCCTGGGTTGCAACCGCGCCCATTTTTTCCAGCACATCAGGAGGGAGCGTTTCCGGTACCCGCCGGAGTACGGCATCAGCCCCTTCCACTGCCCGCACTCCTTCTGCCGCAGCCTCTGCCATCTTATAAATGTGCCCATACATGGAGTAATAAACAATCAGTATTTTCATAATTATCCACCATCATTCTGCCTGAATTGAATCTCAAATATCGCACCCTGCAAATATAAAAAAATGTTCTTGCTCTCAACTCTCTCATTAGACGGGATCCTCTTTCACTAAAAGTCAATTCAAGAAGACTTGTCATCCGTGTCGATATAACCAGTTCCCTTACACATCTCACATTGCTGTTCAGGGGTACACTGACACTCGTCCCAGTCTTCACCCCTCTGAGTACCACGCCACTCCGAATTGCACTCACAGGTGCCTGCGACTACTTTCTTTCCCTGACATAACGGACAAATCACCTTATTCTTTTGAGTCACCATCACTCCTCCATTAAAAAATTTGTATTATCCTACTAAAGTGCAAGGCAAGAAGCCCTAACACAAAAGCAACAACCCATTCAGGTCAGCTGTTTTCCATGCAGCTGTGGATTTGAACTATCCTCATTTGAAAAGAAAAGAATCTTTAGAACGTAGGCATCGGCATCTTTCCCCATTTGTTTTTTTCCGAGGTCCGAATCACAGAAATCACTTTATAGGTTGTGGCATCCAAATCAATTAATAAGACTGGCACTCGTTTAAGGCCCATGGTAAGGACCTCTTGAGGTGGCACCAAACGGTTTTGCGCATCGGTGACCTTGACAAAAACAAGACGTTCAACATCATAGTTCGTAGGAACTGACCCCAATGTGCTGACAAAGTTATAAAAAATTCTGAAGAACTTCCCCAGTCCTCCTTTGAATTTATGCTGATGCCATTCGAGAATCTCGGGAAATCGTTCAATCATATTATCAGAGAATCGTCGATCCTCATCCGTTACCAAGGCATTCAGAAAAAAATCTCCAGGCATGACATAGACAAGATTCGCTCCTTTCTGAGTGGCAATCAGCGAATCCACTTCTTTAACAATACGCGCTTTACGATAGAGCTCCTTTATCTCTTCTGGTGGTCGGGGAAAGACAGATACCAGTGCAAGCCCTTCCTCATAAACAGGATAAATATGGTTAATCGTGTACATCCTGATACCCATGGCCAGAAGCATCGCCCCGGCAAGGGTTACAAGATACAAAGTCACAAGACCAAGCCCTCTGGGTGTAATCCAACCAAAGAGCAGACGATATATCTTCCCTCCGGGTTCACCAGGAAGAAACATGGGAGTTTGAGCCATATAGGATTCATAGACTGCGGGTTGTTCGATCTGCATGCGCCACTCTTCGTTGCGAGCCAGAAAATAGTAGACAAACAACATGGTAACATACATGAAAACAATGATGAACCGCGGCCAATAGAGCATGAGCCCAAAGCCGGATATAGCGAGAAACAGGTATTGAGGATGTCTGATCTTTGAATAAAAACTGATATGCACGACACCCTTCTTCGTAAACCTCCCCCAGTAAAGGGGAATCGCCGCGCTCAAAAAAAGAATCAGGCCGATTACCAGAAGAACCTGCAGATAGGAGATAAAGAGGATGAGGGGATCATCGAGAAAAACCATATGGGGGAGAAAAAACTCGGTAGTCCACCTGGTTAGTTGGAACGATGCAAAAAAGTTAAGGATTGGCCCATATACACCATAAAAATAAAGGGCAAACGGGGAAATCATAATGATGATTTCAATTGCGATCAGAAGATATGCAAGACTTGTTGCTGCCAAAAGCCATTGAGGACTTCTTGTACGCACCATACATTTCTCCTTGAGAGACAAGAGGATTATCGACCCCTCACTGTGCCAGCGGACAGATGAAACAACAGCAAGAAACAACTGACCTGACGTCATTCTCCTTAGAACCCGTTACAAAATAACCTCTCCATCCCTGACCATTTTGTTACAATAGCTTACCTTTTTAATTTTAACTCGATGAGTTGTAGATCTTTCCAGGTCTCAGATTTCATCTCTGCAGCCTGGAGCAAATAGGAAGGATGATAAGTTGGCATAAGCGGGATCTGTCTCCCGTTAAGTGCCGTGTACACATGAAAACGTCCTCGCAATTGAGACAGGGACTGCGGCAGATCCAGAAGGGCCCTGGTCGCAATGATTCCCATAGAGCAGATCACCTCAGGTGCAACCACGGCTATTTGACGTCTCAGCGACGAGAGACAGCAATGAATATTGGTAGCCACAGGCTGACAGGATACGGGTAGGCCGCATTTCAGAATATTGGTGACAAAGACGTCACCAGGTACAAGATGGATCGCCTCCAGCATCCGGGACAGCATCCTGTCTTCCTCCAAACCGAAAATCGTTCCCACGGGAAGCGATGCCTGTTCAGGGACCGTCAGCCAACCACCGACCACGAGAAGTCTGGCCTGTGACGCCCCTCTGCCCGGTACAGGAACCACACGCTTGGCGTGCAACTCGCAATGACTACACCCATCAATTTCTGCGGCAATATCCTGAAGCGTTTCTAAAACAACAGGTGTAACTTCTCTCTGGCGTAACAACGTATTCACCAGAGCGGCAGGGGGCTCAACTTTTCTATCCAGCAACGGAAAGCTCGCGGCATCCCCAGGATAGTATTCAATTCCTATGGTGTGATGATAGACGATTAATGATCGTATCTCATCTATAATTTCATTTTTTTGCAGGTCCATATGCTTTTCTGCCGGTAGGTCTTTTCCATTAAATGCAGAGCACTTGCCCGGACATAAACATGTATCACGCGACATTCAGGACAAGTCATTGTGAAAAAATCGTTATCTAAAGTGTTATGAATGGCACAAGAAGCCGGTCAATCTTCACTCCCCAATGGCGTTTCCCCCGGAAGTATCCTCTTCTAAAAGCAGTCACACAAACCTAGGCAAGCCAGTTGAGAATGAGCCCCATAGCCATAGCCATCATAACGAGATGATATCAAAAAGAATGATTACTTTGTCACTATTCCAAAACACCTTGACAAAATCCATAAAAGACAGATTATATGCATTACTAAATAAAAAAATATTTTAAATGATACACCCTCATTTTCTTGTATCATTAAAAAGTTACAAAAGGAACAAAAATGCCTATCTACGAATTCAAGTGCGAAGACTGCAAGAAGACCTTTGAAAGTCTGGTACTCATCGCCTCCGCTATTGACACCATTCGTTGCAAACACTGCAACAGTGCAAACATCAAAAAGATACTCTCTGCCACCAGCAGCCAACCGACCAAAGGGACATCCATCCCAGCGGGCGCCCTCTCCGGCTGTTCTTCCCGTTCAGGTTTTTCCTGAGCATAGACAGCAAGGGATCCGTGTGATCCCTACCCATACCTGCCGAGGAAGTGGCAAGCTCCATTAAATGTCCCAAGTTATTTTTTCTGTTTCTGTCCCTTAGGTGAAAAGTCAAAGACCATTTCATCCTTTTTTAACAAACCTCGTTGTTCCCTTGCCACTTCCTCAAGAAAATGGACATCGGTGTTCAAACGCTTGATCTCTTCACGCAAAGCAGTGTTCTTTTCCATCAACTCCTGCTTTTCAGCATTCAAAGCGACAACTTGTAACTTCTGCTTTCTCAGAAAATAAAGTCCCTTGCCCGGAGTGAAAAAAATGGCCAAGAGGAGTATAATAAAAAGCAAAAACGAGATCCGACATAACTTTTTCTGCTGCAGTGGTGATAAAGATGTTTTATAAGTTCTCTTCATGAACATCTCCTCAAAAGTTGTAGGCCATCATTAAAAAAAACTAAAACGTTGAAACACTGCACCCTGCACAATTAAATGGGCAGAAATGCCATGATTATTGCCTAACAGTTGTTCGACAACAGACAGCTCAATGACCATTCCCCACATTATGCTCTCTCAACCCACCATTTTTCTGGTCAGCGCCTGTCTTATCGGCCTTTGTAGTCGTTATGACGGCAAAACACGGCCCAACAAGGTATGTCAGCAACGCCTGCAGAATGGGATCTGGATTCCTTTCTGCCCTGAGCAGATGGGCGGCCTTCCTACCCCAAGAACGGCCGCAGACATCATTGAGGGTGATGGCAACGATGTCCTCTCGGGAAAAGCAAGAGTGCTAACCCGAGACGGAATAGACGTAAGCCCACAGTTTATCAAGGGGGCTGAACAAACCCTGCTACTGGCAAAGAGCCAACAGGTAACTTCCATCTGCTTAAAGAGCAGCAGCCCTTCCTGTGGAATCTCTGGGAAAATAGGGGTTACTGCCGCCCTCCTCAACAAACATGGATTTCATCTAACAGAATTTTAGAAGCCTAATCCCCGCCGTAGCTCCTACCCTCTTATTTTATCCGCATCAGCAGAAGAATCAAGATACCTGACTCATACAAAAGATAAAGGGGTCCGCCCATGAGCAGCATATTCACGATATCAGGTGTCGGGGTCAGCAGGGCAGCAACGATCGCAATAAGCAGCAATGCATAACGCCTGTTTTTTTCAAAGAAACTGCGGGGACAGAGCCCTACTTTGGCCAGAAAGACCATAAACACAGGAAGCTCAAAGATGGCGCCAAATGCCAGGACAAACAGGGTGACAAAATTTACAAAACGACTGATAGAGATCACCGGTCGCAGCTGTTCCGAACCAAAGCCAAGGAGAAAATTAATCCCAAAGGGCAGGGTCACAAAATAACAAAACAGCGTTCCTGCATAAAAAAGCAGGGTGGTAAAGAGAATAAAAAAGAATAACGGCATCCCCTCAACCCCAAATGGTTTTCCTATAGCACGCCAGAAAACCGCCATTAGCCAGGGCACCAGTCCATAAATGGCAGAAAAAGCCGCCAGTTTCACATGGGCGAGAAATGGACCAGCCACACTAAAAAAGTAGAGTTTTTCGGCAAGATGATGCTGAACAACTCGCAGCAGATCAGGGGTAAGGAAAAAGATTGTAATCGTTACGGCAAGAACACCAATCCCCAATGCCCGCAGAGATTTGCGCAACTCACCTATAAAAATCACTGCTTTATTCTGCAGTTCCATAAAGAGAAAGAGTCAGGTCGACAGATAACGGTTGAAAAACAAAGGACAACAAGAGCACCTTGAAATTTGAAAAACTTTCATGCAAAGTTCAAGGTGCTCAACACATATCACATTAAATTTCTACGATTCTTTTACCTGCCGATCTATTTCACCTTTATGGAAAATAATCTCATGATCCGCCGGTTTCAAGGCAGGATCAGCGATGATATCCACCGTGATTTTGTGCCTGTTTTCCAGATCAATCAGCTCATGCCGTTTATTATTCAAAAGATAATGGGCTACATCAAGGGGAAAACGACATTCTACCCGACCAACCATCTTGCGACTGGCGCCGGTCTGCATCCTGCGCAGATAAAAGAGGGCCAGGGTCTCCACTGAACGCACCACACCACGCCCTATGCAATGCGGGCAGACCTGATAATTGAGGGCCTCAACAGGGGCGCCAAGTTTCTGCCGGGAGATCTGCATCAAGCCGAATTTAGAGATCCGGCTGATATCCACCTTGGCCTTATCCCGTTTCATGGCGACCTTGACCTGCCTCTCCACCTCACGGATATTCTTCTGACTCCGCATATCGATGAAATCGACCACGATCAACCCACCCAGATCCCGAAGCCGCAGCTGGCGGGCAAGCTCTGCTGCCGCCTCCATGTTGGCCTTAAAAATAGAATCTTCAAAATTCTGACCTTTGCCGGTGGATCCAGAATTCACATCAATAGCCACCAAGGCCTCAGTGGGATCAATGACAATTGATCCACCCGATGGCAGAAAGACCTGTGGTTGATAGATTGATTCGATCTGATCTTCCACATTGTATTGATTGAAAATCGGACGGGCACCCTTGTGCAATCTGACCTTGGTGTTTTTTTGTTTGTCCGGCAGCATTTCGATGAAATCCCGAACCTTTTCCATGGCGGCCAGATCATCCACCAGAATCTCTTTGATCTCTGGATCAAAATGTTCCCGAAGGAAGCGAAGGACACAATCCTGGTCCTGATAGACAAGGCCTACTCCATCCATGCCCTGCCCTTTCCCTTTGATCTCACCCCAGAGCTTCAACAGATACTTGACATCCTTGGCCAGAGAAGTTTCTGTCAGATCAAAACTGGCGGTACGCACGATCCAGCCAATCCCTTCAGGGATCTCCAGACTGTCCATAATCTCGCGCAACTGTGAACGTCTCTCTTCACCAGAGATTTTCCTCGAGATACCGGCTGAATCAGAACCGGGCATGAGCACCACGCAGCGTCCCGGTAGCGAAAGATACGTGGTCATATTGGCGCCTTTATTCCCCACCTCTTCTTTCACGACCTGAACCAGCAGCTCCTGACCTCGCTCCAGCACCTCATTGATATTCAGATTTTTCCATTGATGTTGTTCAATCAATTTCAGGGTCTTTTCACTGACATCTTGTCGATAATACTCTGGATGGATTTCACTGAAGGGCAGGAAACCGTTTTTCTCAGTCCCATAATCAATAAAAGCAGCCTGCAGGTTCGACTCTACCGCCACAATCCTAGCCTTGTAAATATTGCTTTTCGTATGCTCTTTGGCAACAGTTGAGACATGAAGGGATTCCAGGCGACCATCTTCAAGCAGGGCTATTCGGCACTCTTCCGGCTCCTCCGCATTAATCAACAACCTGCTGATCGTGCCCTTGACCACCTTTTCATCTTCGACATCAGGGACCTCATCATTTTCTTCGTCCTGAATGTCAAGATTTTCCGAGGCAGGTTTCCTCCTCCCCCGAATTCGGGAAGGTCGCTTAGCCTTTTCAACGACCTGCTCCGGACTTACTGGTTTCTCTGCAACCACTTCAGGTAGCTCTTGCCCCTGAGACTTTTCCTCGTCCTGAATCTCAATGTTTTCAGGGGCTGGCTTTCTCCTCCCACGCGACCGGGAAGGTCGCTTAGCCTTATCCGGACTTGCTGGTTTCTCTACAACCGCTTCCGGAGGTTCCGGCACCTCAGACACGCCACTGGCAGCTATTCCCTCAGCAGCAATCTCTTCTGCCGGGGTAACTGTTTCTGACTTTTTCCTCCTCGGCCTGGCAGGTCGCCTGCTACTCTTTTTCGGTGAAGAATTTATCTCTGCAACAGCCTCTTCTCCTTGCGCTTCAGCCTGGCCAGAGGTTCCTTTCTCTCCCTCCGGAGGTAATGTTTCTCCTGACTGGGATACAAGATCAGGAGCAATCACCTCAGGGGCAATGTCTGTTTTTTTCTTCCTCGGCCGAGCAGGTCTTCTGGGCGTTTTTTGTATTGGAGTACTGGCCTCTGGTACCACCTCAGAGACCGGCGCCTGCTCCTTAGCAACAGGCTCTTGTCCTGCCTCATCGGCAACAGAACTCTTCCACCAGGCTCCCGTTGTCGCCTTTACCTTTTTCTCACTCTGCTCTGGCGCAGCTTCGTTTTCAGGACTTGTTTTTTTCTCAGTCATTCTCACTTTCCTTGATCCAGGCACCGTTTCCCTTAACGGACAAAACAATGCTGGATACATCTCATGACACCCTGCAAGACATTCTCTGCTGCAGGCTATCGTAAATAAATAGACGCCACTCCCACAACTCAAAAAGGGGGGGGCTGACACCTTCCATGGGATGGGATACCCTACACGGCATCCACCCCATCAACATTCTTCAATACTTATTCAGGACACCATGTAAAATTAGACATCCTGTTCCACTGAACATAAAGACATCTTTTCATGGTTTCCTTCAGACCGTTATCTGCTGATAAAATTCTTTATCATTATAAACTTTCTTCTCAATCCTGCCGGCGACAACCAGCATCTGCACACATGCTCTGGTCATTTCCAGATCCTGCACATGCAGGGCCTTATCAATCTCTTCAATAGGACAGGGACGACGCTGCAGCAAGGCCGCGATGTCCTCCACGAGCGTCGCCTGCAACTGCTTTCCCTGCCCAATTTCTTTTTTCTCGATGGCCTGAAAATCAACAAGGATTTCCACCCGACCATCATACCCATCAGCCAGCATTGTTGCAGCCTGCTCCATCACTTCCCGGGTCACTGGCCGGGCACGACCATCCATGGGTGGCCGGGCTACCGTATTCAACTGAATCCGCGCCGGATGTATCCTGCGCACTGCCTGTTGCAGAGCCACAAGATCCGCAAGGCTGTCATTCATATCTCGAACCAGCAGGATCTCAAGCCAGACCTCTCCCCGAAATTCACGACTGAAGAGGGCCAGACCTTCAATAACCTGTTCAAGGTTGACCGCAGCAGCCGGTTGATTCACCCGATCAAAGCTCTCCTGCCTGGCCGCATCAAGGGAAGGAATCACAATATCGGCGGCTGAAAGCTCAGCACGAACTTTAGGATCAAAAAAAAGTGTCCCGTTGGTGAGAACAGCGACTGGCTTATCCGTCTTTTTTTTCAAATAGGCAATAATTTCACCTAAACCGGTATGCAGTGTCGGCTCACCCATAGCAGTCAAGGTAAACACATCAATATGCCGCTCAGCTGCCCCTCTGGCCAGAACCTGATCAATCTCTTTCAATATTTCTTCTGTGGGCACGTATTCTTTACGGTCACAGGTCAGGTCAGTGGTTGGACCGACTTCACAATAAACACAATTGAGGCTACAGATTTTGGGAGGAAGCAGGTCAATGCCCAGTGAATGGCCTAGACGCCTGGAATAGACCGGGCCAAAAAGATATTTCATCGTTAAGAACACTCAATGCCTTACGGCAGAAAAAGACTACTTTTCTTCTACAACTATAACAATACATAATATTTAAAAAATAAAACAATCCCCTCTCATTATCAAGGTAAATCGTCAGCGGTAACTCTTCAGTATCCAGCAGCCACTAAATTAGTATTGCATTTTCACACCTTCCTTTACATTCTCTAACCAATCGTACCAGCGTTCAGCAGGGGGAATAGAATTCATTATGTTCATTATTAATAGGCTCCACCTTTGCCACCAATTTTCCTCTAAGCATCATGTGCACGGTATTCGTAGTTATACGAATACCGTGCACATGATGCAGACATGTTTTCAGAAATCAGTGACAGATTTCCCAAAAACATTCAAGAATAAGTTAAATTACCTCCGGCAAAGCCGGAGGCTTAAAAATGTGAACCGCTCAAAGCGGTATGTTCAAAAGATTAGTTGACCACCATTCGGGGGGCAACTATCTATCCTTGAACAGCGATAGTTGCTCGACACGATGATCTTCCTTTTCCTGCGCTCTGATATAGACCCGAACAACCTCTTCATCGGCTCCTACACTAGAAACAAAATAGCCACTGCCCAAAAAGACATCCCGCTGTAATTCTTCCTCTGTCCGAGATAGGTCTGCGCAATATGAATAGCACTCTTTCCTTTGATATATCCAATAATTTGAGAAACAGAATATTTTGGAGCAATCGATATAAGCATGTGAATATGATATGGTTGCAGGTGACCTTCCAGCACCTTGCATTCCCTTTGCCGAGCAAGTTCATGGAAAACTTCTCCAAGGTTAACGCGGAGTTGACCATATAACATTTTCCGCCGACATTTCGGAATCCAAACCACATGATACTTGCAATCCCATTTTGTATGATTTAAACTTTCTATGTTGTTCATTAAGCCTCCTTTTTCGTGACTTTGACCGGTTCACGTTAAAGGAGGCTTCTATATTATTCTGGAACTGTCAAACTTTTGTTGTCCCCCGCCAAAGCCGGGGGTTTACCTTAAGGAAATCACCTGCCTCCTGCCCCTCAACCATCACATCGGCAACCACATTATCCATACGATACTGTCGAAGGATCTTTGTTTTTGGATCACGCCACTCGATAACCATACGCAACTGAGAGTCATATTCAGACAAGATGATTCTTGGGTCTCAAATTTCTGCTGGCAGAATACTCAACTTTCAAAGAAAGTGTCATATCAAGTGACAATAGCACACTTTTAAACACGAATAACTTGAAACATTCAACCTGATTAAGTAAAGTCTTTCTAAATAGTTCTATTTTTATAATTATTCAAATTGCTCAGTTAATAATTTTGAAGAGTTCCGTCCCAAAAGGACCTTTTATCTAACCACCTGAACAAAGTGTATCTCTGACAGACAATCCGCTTCTGGCACCTATCAACAGTCAGACCGGCCTGAAGTCCCATAAAATATTTGCTATTCATTTCCGCAAAGGAGTTCACTGTGACAAAGTTCTACCACTCCCGTCTCTGCCATCTGCTCTGCCTAACCTCTTTGACAGCGCTGTCACTCCCAACCTGCAATGGCCTTGCCGAGACTGTCACTACTGAGGAATGGCAGATAGCTGCGGACAAAATCACCCGCTACGAAGCCCCTAGATCCATTATTGCTGAAGGTAATGTGGTTCTCGTTAAAAGGGAGCAGCTACCACCAGAACTGCCAAAAAAACAGCAGAGAAATAAACAATGGGCAGAACTTCTGGAAGAAACAACCCCTGGACCGGAAGAAACAACCGGACAGGCTTTAGAGACACATACAGCACCTCGCTATGAGACCAAAGTTACTATCCAGGCCGACTGGATTGCCTACGACGTAGATCGAAGTTCTATCAAGGCCCGCGGCCATGTGTCTATCAAGGGTGCTGACGATGAGATTAAGGCCGAAGAGGGTGTGGTCGATCTTAACAAGGAAACCGGGACATTTACCGATGCCACCATCCTGCGGAAATCCCTGGACCTGCATCTGGAAGGTACTACCATTGAAAAAACAGGGTTCAACACCTATCATATCGAAAACGGCTGGGTCATCACTTGTAAACTGGAAAACAACGAGACTCCACCTTGGAGCTTTGCCAGCACCGATACCACCATCACCGAGGGTGGTTACGCAGTCATGAGAAATGCCACCTTTCGGATAAAAGATGTTCCTGTTCTTTACACACCCTGGATGATCCTACCTGCCAAAAATAAGCGCCAGACAGGTCTGATGTTCCCCGAAATCTCCGTCTCCGATCGCAATGGTTTTGGATTTGACTTGCCTCTGTTTGTTAATGTCTCCGACTCCACCGACCTGACCATTTTTCCTGAATACCACGCGGAGCGAGGAGTCATGCCGGGTATGGAGTTTCGTTATATTCTAGGAGAAGCACAAAAAGGGACCTTCATGGGTAGCTTTCTTCAGGATAAGCTCTCTGATCCATCTGAGATCGACTATTACCGGGAAACGGGGTACACCCATACCAACGAGGACAGATACTGGTTCCGGGGTAAGGTTGACCATGACCTTGCCAACAACTTGTACACCCGCGTTGATCTTGATGTCGTCTCCGATCGCGATTATCTGACAGAGTTCAACACCGGCTTCACTGGCTTCACGCAAACCGACAACCGATTTCTAACCATGTATGGCCGTAATTTCCAGAACAGGACAGAGGATCAGCGCATCAACACCATGAAGGTACTCAAGGCATGGGACTCCATGTCTCTGGAAACTAATTTCCTGGCCATTAACGATGTTCGCACATACGAAACCTCACCTACTCCTCTCTGGAAATTGCCGGGACTGGATTTCACCGGTTCTCTCCCCCTTGCTGAAACCTCTCTTTCCGTTGATTGGAATGCAGACTATGTCAATTACTGGCGAGAGAATGGTGTCGGCGGCCATCGCCTCGACCTGTTCCCCCGCCTCAGCGCCCCTGTACCTTTAAGCCCCTATCTTGAATCACGGGCTGAAGTAGGGGTACGGCAGACCTCTTACATGGTTGAGACTTACGGAGACGGAATCTGGAATCAAGACGACAGCCCTAATCGTTCTCTCTTTAACCTGCATGGTGAGGTGGGTACCACTCTGCTTCGGAATTTTGGGTTGAATTGGGACGAAGCTGCAAGCTGGGATCATCGGCTTCGCCCTTATGTCCAATATGACTACCTGCCTAAAACCAACCAGGACGACCTTCCTTTATTTGATGAAATGGACCGCATCACTGACAGCAACGCCATCACCTACGGGGTCAATAATTTTTTTGAACTCTTTAACGATAACACCAGAAGCTCGGGCCGCGACTACGCCTATTTCAAGATTTGGGAAAGCTACGACATCCGAGAAGCATATTCTGACCGCCCACTGACTCCTGTCAGTTTTGAACTTGGCTGGGCTCCTGCCAATAATTTTTTACTCTCCTATAAAACAGATATCGGCATATATGGTGAAGGAGCTACCTTCTACAGCCTTGCCAGCAATTACCGTAACAGCCGTGGCGATTCTCTCGGTTTGGATTATCGTTACAGCAGTGCCGAGAAAATCCTGGGTTCGCCTTATAGCAGCACAAATAACTACTACAGCAACACACCAAACTCTGTTTATCCTTATTACGATTATAGCCTTGATGATATTCATCAGATCAACATCACTTTGAAAGCTAAGATCATTGACACCATTTCCGCCGCCTACCAAGTTGAACATTCGCTCTCTCAATCTCAAACCATAGAACAAAATATCTCCCTCATCTATCAACCATCCTGCTGGTCTGTTGAGCTGCGTTCCAATTATACCCCTGGCGACCAGGGCATCATGTTGCTGTTCAACCTGGCAAATATTGGCAACCCCTTCGGTGTCAGCCTCCCAGGACAGTGACGCATTATGCATTATGACATCTTTAATGGCGATGCCGACGGAATCTGTGCCCTGCACCAACTTCGTCTTGACACGCCATACCCTGATGCCATCCTGATCACCGGACCAAAACGACATATCACCTTGTTATCAACACTGCAGGATGTAAAGCAAAGCTCGCTCACCGTCCTTGACATCTCCCTGGAGAGCAACCGACCTTTTCTAGAGAAATTGCTAAGCAACTCCAACGAGACACTTTACATCGATCACCATTTCCCCGGAGTGATTCCTGAGACACCGGGTTTCACGGCCCATATTAATACAAGCCCTGATACCTGCACTTCTCTCATTGTCGACTCCCTGCTCCAAGGGCGTTATCGGAAATGGGCCATTGTTGCAGCCTTCGGCGACAATCTGCATGATGCAGCCCATAAGGCTGCACAAACGCTTTCTCTCTCAAAGCAGGAGCTTAAGCAACTCCAAGAACTTGGAGAACTCCTCAACTATAATGGCTACGGCGCAACTCTGGCAGATCTCTACTTTCACCCAGAGGATCTTTACCGGGCAATTCGTCCCTTTGCAGACCCACTGGATTTTATACACTCTTCCCAGGAGATCGCCTTATTACGTCAAGGTTTCCAACAAGACATGGCTCTGGCGCTCCGTCAACACACCATAAATCCAGACAAGGTAAATCGGATATTCCACTTTCCCGACACTGCATGGGCCAGGCGAATATCTGGTGTTTTTGCCAACCTCAAGGCCCAGGAAAAAAAAGATGCTGCCCATGCAATGATTGTTGACAATGAGGACTCTACCCTGCGCATCAGCGTCAGAGCCCCTCTGACTGACAGAAAGAACGCGGACTCTCTCTGCCGGGCTTTTCCCACCGGAGGTGGTCGCGCAGCTGCGGCAGGGATCAACAATCTGCCCCCTGAAATGCTGGATGAATTTATCACCGCCTTTCAGGCAACTTATAATAGATTCACCCCAAGCTCGCATCGTGCCTGAGACCAATAAACACTTGACCAAAGCAAACAAAATTCACCATAATTTAGAATAAGAGGTTTCTGCCATTAATACTTTCTATCGTCTAACCCTATTCATATCAGCCATTGTTTGTATCGGCTTTGGCTCTTTTATCCCTGTGGTCATAGCCCAAGAGACAGCAAAACCAAAAGCTGCAGACCTGGTAACAGATGGCCAATCTATTAATCTGCAACAGGAAAAATACATAACTCTGTTCAAGGAGCTTCGCGAGAAGCACCATTTTACTCAGGTTGAGATCGACCGACTCTTTACCGGTGTCAATATTGACAAAAGGGTATTGGAGCTCATGGACAAACAATGGGAAGCCAAACCCTATTATGCCTATTGGCCACTTTTTATCACGCCGGCGGTCATCAAAAGAGGACAGCAAGAGCTCAAAACTAATCAACAGATTCTAGACCGCATTGAAAAAGAACTGGGAGTCAATCGCGAAATAGTCATTGCAATCTGGGCTATTGAATCTCGATTCGGGGAGCATAAAGGGGCATATGGGGTCTTTAAGACCTTGAACACCCTCTTTGATGCTTATCCACGACGCAGTACATTCTTTCGGGACCAGCTTGTTCACTTTCTCCTCCTCTGTCGTGAAAACCAATTTGACCCTCTTGCTATCACCGGATCTTATGCCGGAGCCTTTGGCCAGACTCAATTCATCCCTTCCAGCTATCGGGAATATGCCATAAGTTTTGACGGCGACAAAAAACGCGATGTTTTTACCTCCACCGAGGATATCCTGGCTTCCATTGCCAACTATCTCCGCCGCTACCATTGGATCCTTGACGCCCCCCTCTACGTGGAAATCGGCAACAAATTAAAAGGAGAGGAACTGATCAACGCCAGCAGCAAAGGAACGAAAGGCAGGGTCGACTGGCAGCAGGTCGGAACTATTCAGGGTATCAAGCTGCCCCCCCCACCTGGAAACCAACAACTATCCATCGTTGGACTTGAAAGAAGTCCTTTAATGGGGGGAGACATGCGCTATGTGGCCGCATATCCAAACTTCCAGGCAATTACCGCATGGAACAACTCAAACAGATACGCCATGGCAGTCTGTGAACTGGCTACGGCCCTGAAACAAAACCCATGACCGCATGATCATCACTTCACCCCACACAAAGCACGGTCCATCTCCTACCAGGGGATGGACCGTGGTCATTCTCCTTCTCTGCCTGTGGTCGTGGCCGATACTTGGCCATACTCAAAAATCACCCCTGCTTGTCCCTCAACAAGACCAGATCCCGTCCTTACTGGATGATATGGACAGCAAGAGCCTGATCACGGCGGCAAGGCGGCACCTCTGCTACTTGAAGACGCTCCCATCTAACACAGCCATTCACCTGGGAAAAGATATTTACTCCAAGGACTGGCTTCTGGAATCAATGGAAACTTTTCTTGCCATCCTGAAGCAGAAGCAAAGTCCGGCTGAATTCGATCAGGCGATACGAGAAAATTTTACACTCTACCAGGCAAGTGGTCGGAATAATAATAGAAAGAAAGGAGAAATGTTGATCACCGGCTATTACGAGCCACTTCTTGAAGGCAGTCTGACCAAAAACAGCTCATTCATTCATCCTCTCTACACCACGCCTGATTCCCTTCTTACCTATCTGGATCCTGCCACCAAAAAGAAAACAACAGGCTATCAGAATCCAAAGGGCGAGAAAGTTCCCTTCTGGACCCGGGCAGAGATAGAAGATGGAAAACTGCTGGCAGGAAGTGAGCTGGTATACCTGAAAGACCCGGTGGACGCCTTTGTCCTTCACGTCCAGGGATCTGGAAAGATTCGTCTCAGTGATGGTTCCCTGCGAGCCGTTCAGTTTGCTGCAACCAATGGACGGGAATACAAAAGTATCGGCAAACTTCTAGTGGATGAAGAAAAGATGTCCCGTGAGGAGGCTACCATGCCAACTATTCGTCAATACCTGCACCAAAACCCTGGAGAACAGAAACGGATTCTGCACCACAATCCCCGATTTGTCTTTTTTCAATGGAATAAAAAAAAGGACAGCCCCATCGGCAGTTTAGGATTACCCCTTACCGCTGGACGGTCCATTGCAGTGGATCCTGGAACTCTGCCCACAGGGGTCATGGCCTATCTTGTTTCACAAAAACCAGTCATTGACCAAGGAGGTCAACTCCTGAAATGGGAGGCCATGCAGCGCTTTGTCCTGCCGCAGGACACGGGAGCTGCCATCAAAGGCGCTGGCCGAGCCGACCTGTTCTGGGGCAATGGCTATTATGCCGAAATAGCCGCCGGCAACATGAAAGAACAAGGACAGCTCTATTTCCTGGTAAAGAAAAATGCAAAAAAACACAGCTCAGTGGCAGCACAGCTCACAAGTCTTCCATGAACGAGCCGAAGAGTATGACAGGTGGTTTGAAAACAGCCTGCTTTTTGCCATAGAACAAGCCGCCATTCAATCCCTGGATATCGTCTTCTCCCAACCAGCCCTTGAGATTGGTGTCGGTCCCGGCCGTTTCGCTCAGGCCCTGCAGGTTCCCTTTGGCATTGACCCTGCCATGGCCCCCCTCCTCTTGGCAAAAAAAAGAGACATCGCCACCTGTCAGGCCATAGCCGAAGAACTTCCCTTTACCAACTCCTCATTGGGCGCCATCTTCCTGCTCTTCACCCTCTGCTTTCTTGAATCTCCCGCCCGTTGTCTAGAGGAATGCGGGCGTGTCCTGCAAGCAGAAGCGCCTCTGGTCATTGGCTTTGTCCCGGCAACCAGCCTCTGGGGCAAGAATCTGCTCAGAAAAAAAGAAACGGGGCACCCTTTTTATCAATCGGCCCGATTTTTCACCGTTACCCAGGTGCAAGAACTCCTCGTAGAAAAAGGATTCCATATCCTCACTAGCGCCTCTACCCTCTTTCAGGCACCAGAAGAACTGGTTGCAGTTGAACAATCCAAAACTGGGATGGAGGAGCAGGCGGGTTTTGTGATCATTGTTGCCAAATGCAAAAAACATTAATTGAGCTTCTAAATCAAGTTGGAGACGAGAGAGCGATGGATCGTACAACGAACCCGCAGAACAAGAGTCTTCCAGTAATGCTCTGCAGGAAGTACTTTTTTTTGGAGGGCAACACTAGATTTAGAATTAGAAAGAGAACACGATAATCACGTGCAGTGTTCAGACTTAATCCAACATAATAATCCTACAAATGAGCATAAAGGCATGGCTGGCAGTCCAATCATTTGATGATAGTACCCCACCCCAATCGCTCATTAAGAAGGCCGACGCTTTTTTTTTAAATTTCGCGCTCCATTTGCAATCACTGATTCTTTTTCTTTAGTCTCGCCAACTCTACTTGGACATAGTCTTTCCTTCGAGCAGAATGGAAAGCAACAGTGCCACACCGCCCTCTCCTATCTCGGCTGCCAAAGCCCCACCCCCCCCAAAAAAAATCTCTCTTTAATCCCGAGATTACGGGCAACATCGGGAATTTTACAACCTTGTTCAGCAATCAACTTAACTGCCGGATCTCTGAATTCCTGTGTATAGCTGCTTTTCTCTTCTTTGTTATTGACCACCCCCTTAAGGGGGTCTAGTCCGCTCATAAGAAAGTTGCCATTTTTTTCCTGCCACCTCAGTATCCCTTTGGAATATCAGTTGTAACAAGTGAACAAGCTGGGGAATTTGCCCAAAATATGACGTGGATAAGTAGGCGCTATTTGGTTGGAGAACATTAGGAAGGTGTAAAAATTATACAATATTAATGTAACCTTGTGCAAGATTAATCGTATCTAAATAAAAAGAAACAGCCGATAGATGTCATTGGGATTTCCATCTGGTTGTTTTATAATCACAAACGGAGAAATCATTATGTTGAAAAAATTGAGTACTGCTATTGCACTGGGTTTGGTTGTGGGAGTTTTGAGCATTCCTGCCGCTAGTTTTGCCGGTAAAGGCGCTGGCCCTGGCGATGGAACAGGTGATAATCTTCAATGTTTAGGTGGAATTATTGTCGATGGCGTTTGTATTTGTGACGATCTATTGGGAAGCATAACTCCGAAAGGAAATTTTGATGTCGCGGCAAACGGCAAACAGACTGGTGATCAAGATGGAACTGGACCTGATCGTTTACGGGATGGTTCATGTTTGGATAATGAGCTATCTACGCAAGGAAATTTTGATGTCGCGGCAAACGGCAACCAGACTGGTGATCTAGATGGAACTGGACCTGATCTTTTACGGGATGGTTCATGTTTAGATGTTTAGTTGAAGTTTAGATGAAGCATCGTTTATTTGCCTCAAGCAGATAAAACAGGGGTTCCTCGCTCGCTGTCCTGAGTGGGTAGCCCCTGTTTCGTTTGATTTAAAAATGATTAGTTTTTCAGCATTATGAGAGACACTGACCTTTTCCAAATGGCCCTTGGTTTGACACCTCCTTGGCATTAACCGTAAAAGATCTTAATCTGAAGACCAGTCGTGCATATCACTTCCAAGAACTTTTCAGCCAACCGCCACATACGGCAGAGGCCTTTCTGAAGAAGTGGTTCTTCTGGGCTACCCACACCACAGTCGGCTGGAGCCAATCAAGCAGGCTGCTTATACTATAAAACAGCACTGGAATGGTTTATACTGCGCTGGTTTCAGTCCAATATTAACAATGGTATCCTGGAAGGCATCAATAGCCTGATCCAGGCTGCCAAGGGGGAGGCCAAGGGCTATCGCACGATACGAAATCTTACTGCCATGATCTTCTACCTCATAGGCGGAAAACTTGATTTCAAGTTACCCACTTGAAACAGCGAGGAGCCACTTAAACATTCTATAGGGAGCCTTGAATAATTGTTTTCGTGAATACTGCATCCAGTTTGACATTGTTTCTCAGGAAAAACAGCTCACCTCGAGTGAATCACATCATGTTTCTTGGTTCATCGGAGGTGAATTTTCTCCAATGAACCTTTCGCATATCATATAGGCACACGTTACCCATGGGCAAGAGCAAGAGTTCCATATCGGTCAAGGTTATATGCAAGGTTTCGCAGCCCGATCTTTACCTTGGCCCGAACAATGCCCACACCTCGCAAGATCAAATTGCCCGCACGTTGAGTCTGAACGCCAAAGATATGCTCAACTCTGGACCTGATCTTCGAACGAGTCCGGTTACCTTGTTTCTCCCATTCGGTAAGTTTCCGGTTACGAGAGCCTTTACGTTGAAGATGCTCACGGTATCCTGCTTCTTGCAGATCTTCTATGTGTTCCTGAGAACGATATGCCGAATCAGCCCATACATCACGACTGGTGTTGCCAGAATCAAGCAACTCGGAAAAGACCCTGCTGTCATGCACCTCAGCACTAGTCACACTGAAATTCCGAATCAGTTTATGTTTCGCATCAACAGAGATATGATTCTTGTAACCGTAAAAACTTTTGCCGTTCTTTTTCGTCCACCGGGCATTGATATCTTTCTGACGCTGCTTGCTTTCGCTCCACGCTTCAGGTTGCTCTCCATCCTTGATCTGCTTATTTTCCTCACGGCTGTTGCGTTGTACGGGTACTCGTACAATACTGGCATCTATGATCTGGCCTTTCTGAGCCCTAAATCCATGGTCATGGAGAAACTGATCAAACTGGGAAAACAAGGTTTCAATAGTACCGGATTTGGCCAGATCTTCCCGGAATCGCCAAATGGTCGTGGCGTCTGGAACCTTACTGGCGGCATGAAATCCGAGGAAGCGAGAGAAGGAATAGCGATCGAGGATTTGAAATTCCATCGACTCATCGGAAAGATTGTACAAGGACTGCAGAACAAGAATTTTGAACAACAGAACAACATCAAAGCCTTTGGCTCCGGCATTCGATTTTTTCTCTTTCATTCTGGCCCGCTCAAGAGTTGGACGAAACAACTCCCAATCAATAGTCTCATTGATTTTGGTCAACGGATCACCTGCCTTGTCGATACGATGAAGACGGCTATCAAAATCGAGAAATCCAAGCTGAATCATGTCGGGCTCCATGTAGTTGCTATTAATGCTTGATGAATTCCCAGTTAAAATAACACAATATCTTGAATTTGTTAATATAATTATATAATTCCGTGCGTGAATTCAAGGTGGATTTTTCAAGGAACCCTATATTGTTCATCCCCTCTGTCACAACTTTGAGCGGCTCAAGTTAAAGGAGGCTTCTATATTATCCTGGAACTGTCAATCCTTTGCTGTCCCCCGGCATAGCCGGGTGGATAACTTAAAATAAACAAATAACTACATGGAATAACATACAATATCGTATCCGTTTAGATAATGCGACAAATGGTATTGTACGCCATAAAAATGACAATAAACGTTTATGACAGATAGAGTTCATCCAACATCCTGAACAGTTCTTTCTTTGCCTTTTCAAATTCACGCATCTTGGCGTGAGCAGCCTCTGGCTTGTTCTGGTTAAAAAGACTGACTATTTCTTTGGCACTGGCGTGCACAGCTTTATGCGGGGTTGCGAGCTCCTTGAAGAGGGCGCTGTTGGTAAAGCCTTCCTTGGTGGTGTCGTACCATTTACCAAAGGCGCAGTTATGATGATCAGTCACATGGTCGACATGCATTTTTTTTCGACCTTCAAGCACTGCCTCAAGCTGAATTTTCCAGTTGAGATGAGCTGTCTTTATTACACCTATGTTAAATATCGGTGGATCGATATCGATATGACTGACAGCATCGCTCATGACTTTACTCAACTTATTGAGTTCACTGGCATATTCCTTTACTTCCAGGCAGCGATTAGTAATCTGATCAGTGGTATCACGTACAGTGGTGATATTTACTGCTACCTCTTGATTAACTGCCGATGCCTGTGAAATATTTTCACTGATTTCCTGCATACCGGAAGATGCTTGAGAAATATTAATGGAAATCTCGCCACTGGCAGTGGCCTGCTGCTGTACAGAAGCAGCAATAGTCTCCATCAGCTCACTCATCGAAGTAATCGTTGTCGTAATGTTGTTAATAACCGCAACCGCCTGCATGGTCGCTTGCTGGATTCCCTCTATCTGCTGAGAGATATCCTGAGTTGAATCCCTGGTCTGCTTGGCCAGGGCTTTGATTTCATTGGCCACTACGGCAAAACCCTTGCCTGCCTCACCTGCCCGTGCCGCTTCTATGGTGGCATTTAAGGCCAGCAGGTTGGTCTGCTCGGAAATCTCGGCAATGGTCTCTGTAACCTTAGTTATCTCCTTAGCTGCTTTGCCTAGATCCCCAACGCTAAGGGAGGCTTTCTCTGCCTCAGCAACTGCTTCTGCAACAATAAAGCGCGCCTTGTCGGAGTTACTGGCAATCTCGTTAATCGTTGCCGTCATCT
Organism: Desulfocapsa sp.; assembly: GCA_013792135.1. Taxonomy (GTDB): domain Bacteria; phylum Desulfobacterota; class Desulfobulbia; order Desulfobulbales; family Desulfocapsaceae; genus UBA2270. Next base: position 44,691 of record VMSP01000069.1, read on the forward strand.
CCTCGGAGGCAGCAGCGACCATGGACACATTTGTATTGGACTGCTCCATCGCTGCTGCTACAGCATTCATATTGGCACTCATCTCTTCAGCGGCCACGGCGACAGTATTGGTCAAAGCATACAAGTCCTTGGCATCATTGGTTAATTCGGTAGAGGCTATGCTCATTGCCTCTGAGGTAGCGTCCAGAGTAGACGTGTTGCCTCGCATCAATCGGAAGTTTTTAGACCAATTACAACACAATTTATTGAGTACCGAGCCGATGATAGGAAATTTTTCTTTACCAGGTACCTGGATTTTCAGGGTTAATTTACCGTTGGCAATCGCTTCGACATTTTTTGCGAGTATGGAAATATGCTTGCTTGCGCGGGTTGTGTTAAAAAATGAAACGAGTCCGAAAAGTGCCCCCAAAAGCCCAAAACTCAAAATAATATGTTGCATACGTTCAGCCTCCTTAAAAAAAAAATCATATTGATCTCCTATCCCGCACTTCCCATCGTGTGTTGCAATCTTTTTTTCGGCTTACCGCCAAGTAACATCTATTTCCCCCGTAAATAGATGGATAACTAATCAAAGTGCTCGAACGAGTATTTAAGATAATGATTTCGCAGACCACATTATCAATAATATTGACTATTAATAATATGCTATAAAAATAGACGTGATACTGTCAACACAGGGGGAAATACACGAATACTACAGTATAAAACATTGAGGTGTTAGGATAACACGGAGGGATGGTTGGAATAATACGATGTAATTTAAGGTAGTTACCAACATATTGATATCATGCATTATGAAAACTTTTCTTTTAAGTAACCATGGAGATTTATTTTTTTTCCACAGATTTTTAATTTTTTTCTGATAGTATTTCGATAGACTTCGACCGTTCGTATGGTCAGGTTGAGCAATTTGGCTATATCGGCTGAACTTTTGCCATGCCTGATCATATCGGTCACCAACAACTCTTTAGGGGTGAGACCAATACAGGGACTATCAAGTTTTGTACAGCAGGAATCCATTAAAGTGTTCAGATGGGCAGTTATCAGTTGAAGATATTCCCGTCCCTCCTCTTGCAAATCAGTGTGGCCGAGAAGCTCTATATAGGGGAAAACAATCCGCTTGAGATTCAGCAGCAGCTGTTGCGCCAATTGTTCATGGCGGCCTTGATGCTGATCCAAAAGAACCTGGAGGGCGATATTAGTATCATGGATTTCTTTATTTTTCCTTTGGAGTTCTTCACTGGCCCGTATATCTTCAGTAATATCGCAGGCAATAACCACCAAACCTTTTCGTCGACCGTCGGCATGGAACAATGGCACCTTTATTGTATTGTAGATTTTAACCTTTCCGGCCGCGTGCATAATCTTTTCTTGTTGGTGCGTTAATGTTTTTCTCCTCCAGGCACTTTCATCCGTTTTCTGACAGGCCAGAAATGCCTCACGATAAGGTTCATTGTACTCAGCAAGCTGAACGTCGGTTTTACCGATATAGTCAACGTCTTCCAGAGCGAATAATTGAAGACCATTTGCATTGGCCAGTAACCACCGTCCCTCTCCGTCTTTAAAAAAGATGAAATCCGGGGCGGCATTGATCAGACTGAGCAGCTGTTCGCTTCTGTCCAACAAGGCCTGTTCGGCCTCTTTTACCTCACGTGTCATCTCGAAGAAGTCAGTCAAGTCGTGGAAAACGGTAAAAACACCCCTAACTGTGCCATCAGTTAATCTATCGGGATAGTAGATAACATCTCTATATCGTCGACCGATGGCGCAGCATTCAAACCATTCCTGATAACGTACTATCTCACCTGACAGGCAGCGATCAAACTGTTTTTTGACGGTCTGCGTAAAGAGCCCTTCCCCACAGACTTCGGCAATCGTGCGACCAATAATTTCTTCCCGTGTTTTCCCATGATCATGGCAAAACTGTTCGTTAATCATCTGGTAGATATAATCGCCATCAACAAAAGCGATAAGGTCCTGTGACAGTGAAAAAATTTTCTCATAACGGCGCAGGATGTCTTCTTGCAGTTTTCGTTGTGTAATATCCCTGACAACAAGCTGAATGAGTGTTTCGTTTGCCGGTTGCACCACGGAACCGGATAGTTCACAGGGAATGGAACTTCCGTCCTTCCGGAGACAAACCGTCTCTAAAAAAATGTTACCCAGTTCTTTCAATGCATTTTGCTCTTGTTTGAATACCGTATGCAGTGCAGACGGCTTCAGGTCAGTGGCCTGCATTTGAAGCAGCTCTTCACGGCTATATCCCATCAAAGTGCAAAATGCCGCATTGACTTCTATAAATTTTCCATCAATGTCCTGTAACGCCATAGCATCGTTTGATGCTTGAAAGGCGGTTTCAAATTTTTGCAGTTTTTTGATCCGTTTTTCAAGATCAGTAATTTTTTGAATAAGTGTATCGTGGGATAATTTTACAGACATGCCGGTACTTTCTCAAAAAGAGTTAACTATGGAGAATGAAAATCATTGTAGATATTCACACCTAATCTGACAGTTATCGATTTTGACGTTACGACAAAACTCACGATTTCCACGACCATAATACTACTTTCGAGGTCATGGAAATGGGAAACTACTTCAATAGACGATCGTAAATATTAGCTTCCTTTTGTAACTATCGGCTGGCATAAAACTTTTTTCAGATTTGTCAGATCGGGCCTGAGTTACCATAAATCAGCCAAGCCAGCTGAAACGCTCCCAGAAATCGGGAAAGGATTTGGCGACACAGCCCTCATCGCTGATCTGCACTCCAGTCACCCTGAGACCAGTCACCGCAAAGCTCATGGCCATGCGATGATCCTTATAGGTATCAATAACCGCACCATGCAGCCTCGCCCCGCCATCACCATGAATAATCATACTGTCCTGCCGCTCTTCCACCTGCGCCCCCATTTTGGTTAATTCAGTGACCACAGCGCTCAAACGATCGCACTCCTTGATCCGCAGGTGGGCAATATTATTGATCACGGTCTTGCCATGGGCAAAGGCCGCAACCACGGCCAAAGTGGGCACCACATCCGGCATATCGCCCATGTCAACGGTTATCCCTTCCAGCCGTTTGCGTCCCTGGACCATAATCCCGCCCCCTTCCCGGCTGACCTCACACCCCATTCTGGCCAATAACGGAACGAGACCGGCATCCCCCTGTAGAGAAGGAACCGGCACATTACTCACCGTAACCCGGCCAGCCGTAATGGCGGCGGCCGCCCAGAAATATGAGGCATTGGAGGCGTCTCCTTCAATCTCATACTCCATGGCCCGGTAACAACCCTGAGGAATGACGAAGTGGGTCAAGTCCTGATTACAATCAACATCAATACCAAAATCGGACATAACGGAAAGGGTCATGGCCACATAGGGTTTTGACAGGACCTCACCCTTGACCTGCAGGATTGCCGGACGTGCCGCATAGGGCGCAACCAGCAGGAGTGACGAAAGATACTGACTGGACTTTCCTTCCGGCAGGATCGTCTCCCCGCCCAGTAGCCCATGGCTGTTAATGGTCAGTGGCGGGCAAGCAGTGCCGGCGACCGAACTGATATCCACTCCCCAGCCCCTGAGCGCCTCCATAAGCGGGCCAATGGGACGCTCGCGCATCCGCTCTTCACCATCGATGATAAAGAGACCATGGCCCAAGGCCGTAACCGAGGTAAGAAACCTGGTGGCAGTGCCATTATTGCCCAGATAAATCTCGCCGCCCGGGGTAGCAATCCTGCCGCCATTCCCTTCCACCTGCCAGACGTCATCCTCTTTATCGACCTGAATACCCATCTGCCCCAAGGCCTTTGAGGTATACTCTGTGTCTTCACTAGTCAAAGGGCCAACCAAACGACTGCTGCCATCAGCCAGGGCCGCGGCAATCAGCGCCCTCTGGGTCAGGCTTTTGGAACCGGGAACCACGATAGTTGCATCAACACTTGCAACGGGGGATATCTCTTTCATCTCTTTTCTTTTGCCTTTATACAATCCACATTTAATTTTCAAATTCCGTCAACGTATTCCCTGTAGCCTGATACAACTTCTGACGCATCAGTTCTACCGGAGCAGTTTTGCCTGTCCACAACTCAAACTGGGCCACCCCCTGATAGAGCAGCATCTCCAGACCATTAATCACCTGACATCCAGCAACCTTTGCCTCACTAAGCAACCTTGTTACAAGCGGGGCATAGACGATATCCATCACCACCTGGAAACGAGAAAGGATGACCCTGGAAACAGGACTGACCTGGATCGCCGGCTGCATCCCCACTGAGGTGGCATTGACCAAGACATCTCCATGCAAGCTGTCCGACTCATCCAAGGGGTGCCAGAGACAACCCAGATCCCTGGCCAGTGCCCTGCCCCGTGATTCGGTACGGCTGCAAAGAACAACATGTGCTCCCTGTTGCTGCAGGCCAAAGCCTAAGGCCCGGGCGGAACCACCAGCGCCAAGGAGGACAACCTGTGCCCCCCGCAAGCTTATCTTCTCGGACAGAGCACAATTGGCGCCCAGCCAATCCGTATTGCTGCCGCAAAGACGCTTTTCACCTTCAACCTCGTGGATCTCAATGGTATTCACCGCCCCGATCTGCCGGGCCACATCATCAATTTCGTCAAGCAGGGGAATGACCGCCTCTTTGTAGGGGATGGTCACACTCACCCCCTTTACTCCGATGGCCTTTAAACCCGCAATTCCGGCCTCCAGATCGAGCACGGGGAACGGCAGGTACACACTGTTCTCCCCGAGTTCAGCAAAGGCAGCATTGTGCATGGCTGGACTGAGGGAATGACTCACGGGATTACCTATAATCCCATAGAGAGCTGTCTGACCATTGATTGTCATGACCATGTCAGTGCGATTCCTTGCCGTTTATCATCAAGGCCTCAATCTGCCGCAAAACTTCAACAGAGAGCTGACCAGGGGCGGTAGCCTCATCCTCGTGGGCAGCGCAATAGGTCATGTAGCCACCAAGCTCAACTGTTGCCACCCGACTGACAACCCCGGGCCGACCCATACAAAAGGCAATAAGAGGAATATCCATTCTGGCAGCTTCTTCCTGAAGATTAAGCACCCGCAGGACATCATGATAATCATGGGCCATGGTCACAATCTTGGCAATATGGGCGCCCTTATCCTGAATCATGGCCAAACGACCTACCAGTTCGGCCTTCGTGGGAGTTTCCTGGAAATTATGCCAGGAAAGGATTAAACGACTGGGAGAGTTTTCCACCTCCTCCAGCAAGGCTTTATGTGAGGACGTGGGGGCCTTAAGTTCCAGATCAACATACGAGACACCTTGTTGCACTCCCTCGAGAAGCGGAGCGATCCTCAGCTCCTCATCTCCTGCAAAGCCACCGCCCTCCCAGATCGGTCGGTTGGTCAAAAGCAGGGGCTTGCTCAGTTGGGAGATAAAAGGTGCAACCGAAATAGTCTTGAGACGATCAAGGCGGATCTCAATCACATCGGCCAGGGAGCTGATGGACTCGGCTACAGCCAATCCTTCACCAACAGTTTCTCTGGCAATCGAAACACAGATACGGATCATGTTTCCTGTCCTCTTTATTTTTTATTCTCAGGTGGAGCTTGGGGTAGGCGACTAACAAGACGGATCGCCAGCCCCACAAGCAAGGAGACAATAGCAAGATCGTCAAGCAGTCCCAGGCCAAGAATCCAGTCCGGGACAAAATCAAAAGGCGAGAGGAGGTACAAAATGGCCAAGAGCAGAATCCCCTTCACTGTCCAGGGTGTATCGGCACGAGTAAGGAGACGAGCATAGGATGCAACCGTTGTCCACAGGGAGGTATTTGGTTGCTGGCCGGAAAAGGAATCATTCATACTCATTCTTCCTAGCCAATCCGCAGCGCACCAATTAAATCGCGCACAGACTCTAGTTTCTGTTCCCGGACATAGGTAGCTATCCCGTCAAGCACATCCTCAGTGGCCCTGGGGTTTACAAAACTCGCAGTTCCCACCTGTACTGCACAGGCCCCGGCCAGCAAGAATTCCATGGCATCTTCTGCGCTTGCAATCCCACCAATGCCGATGATCGGAATAGAGACCGCTTGGGCAACCTGATAAACCATACGCAATGCCACCGGCTTGATGGCAGGCCCTGACAGACCGCCAATGACATTGGCAAGGCGGGGACGCCTGGACTTGAGATCAATAGCCATGCCGATCAGGGTATTGATCAGGGAGACCGCATCCGCTCCTGCTTCCTCAACTGCCCTGGCCACCAGGGTCACATCGGTGACATTGGGAGAGAGTTTAACTATAACCGGCACCTGACAACCCTGTTTCACAGCCTTAGTCACGGCTGCAGCCATTTGAGGATCTGTTCCGAAGGCCACTCCACCCTTCTTCACATTGGGGCAGGAGATATTCACTTCAATGGCAGCAACGCCCGGAGACTCAGCCAAGCGTTCAGCAAGCTGTCGGTATTCGTCAACAGAATCACCAAGTATATTGACAATAACCGGAACACCAAGGGCAGAGAGATAGGGCATCTTCTCACTGATAAAACGATCCACCCCCACATTTTCCAGACCGATGGCGTTGAGCATGCCGCAGGCGGTTTCAAAAATGCGGGGAGGTGGATTGCCGGCACGCGGCTCGAGGGAGATCCCCTTGACCACCACGGCCCCGAGACGTTGCAAATGCACATACGACTCAAACTCACGGGCATAGCCAAAGGTTCCCGATGCGGTCATAACTGGATTTTGCAGCTTAAGGCTGCCAATAGAAACCCGTAGATCAAGCTCGTCCATTTTCACATTTACAGGCTCCATAATAACTCCCCCGCCTCAAAGACAGGCCCGTCGGAACAGACATGGGCATACCCACCTGCCTTCAGGGGTACGGCACAGCCAAGACAGGCCCCCATCCCGCAGGCCATCACCGTCTCCACCGAGACCTGACAGGGGATATTCTCTTTCTGGCACAGATGATGAACCGCAGCCATCATCGGTTTAGGGCCACAACTATAAACCGAGCTTTGCGAGGTCAGATTTAATGTTTTCAGGACGTCAGTAACCAGACCATGATAACCGAATGATCCATCATCGGTGGCGGCAAGCACCTCAATCCCCAAAGCCAGGAAATCACCCATGAGCGGAACAAGCTCCTCACGATTACGGGCTCCCAGAATCACCCTGGGTGTCACACCCCCATGAGACTGTTGCAGAAAACGACTGGCAAGAAAGAGCAAAGGAGCAATTCCCATACCACCACCCACCAGACAGGCATTACCAGACTCTCCAAGGTTGAACCCATTACCAAGGGGACCAAGAATCGACAGCTGTTCCCCTGTCCGACATTGGGCAAGCCGTTCCGTACCCCGGCCAACCACCTTGAAGAGAATCTGCAGCAAACCTTCACTGTTGATCTGGTGAATGGAAAAAGGACGCCTGAGCAGAGGATCCAAGCCTTGAGCAGTTTGAACCATAACAAATTGCCCGGGAACCGCCGCAGCGGCAATATCCGGCGCGTTCAAGGTTAGCCTGACAGTTCCTGCAGCAATGACTTCAGATTGAATCAGCTCGACTTTTTGTTGGATTTGAGACATAGTATAAAATTAATTAACAAATTCGGTAGTTGAAAACAGACAACAGCTCAACAGGAAACTACTACTTACCAAGTTCCTGCACTGCTTGCCCAGATTCCTGTAAACAAATTACACGCACAGACCACACAATGGAACAATTAACTCTGACTCTCTTATTTGCACTTCTCTTTGGCGCGATTATCGGTAGTTTTCTCAATGTCGTCATCCTCCGACTGCCTTCCGATAATGGTTCCATCATCTTTCCAGCCTCGCATTGTCCACGATGTCAGAATACTCTTTCCTGGTACGAGAACATCCCAATACTCAGTTTTCTCATCCTCCGCGGTAGATGCAAGCACTGTAAGGAGAAGATATCATTACAATACCCTGTAGTGGAGCTGTGCATGGCCCTGCTATCAGCGGCAATCATCCATCGATTCGGTCTCACCGTAACGGGCGCCGGTTATTTCCTCTTCTGTGCAGCATTACTGGTCATCATCTGGATCGATCTCGAACATCAGATTATTCCAGATGTGATCAGCCTACCTGGAATTCTCGTGGGGCTCATTTTTTCCTTCGTAAGCCCTGCCCTAACTTGGCAGAGCTCTCTCATCGGCCTGCTTCTGGGTGGGGGCGTTCTCTACGCCATAGCCCTGATTTATTACCTTTGGAGGAAACAGGAAGGAATGGGAGGCGGTGATATCAAACTGCTGGCAATGATTGGGGCATTCCTGGGCTGGCAGGCACTCCCTTTTGTCATCTTTGCCAGTTCCCTCTCTGGTTCCTGCATTGGGATCCTTGCCATGATCAAACAAGGAAAAGGTACCAAAACGCGTATTCCATTTGGTCCGTTTCTCTCCCTCGCCGCTCTAGTCTATCTCTTTTTTTCAGATAAGGTTCTCTTACTTTATCAGTTATATCTCCACGGCAGCTTATAATGGCAATGAGCCATTATAAGCAACTGTTACCTTATCTATTTTCGTATATGAAAACAGTCCTTGCAACATCATTACCGTAAGCAACCTTTCAATATAGTTTTACAGGTCATCATCCCCACCACTCCTGACGGGTGTGGGAAAAAGAGGACGATCAAGTGAATTCCCTGCCATAATGTTTTCTCCAAGCTCGAACCCTACCCTCCGACTATCAGCCACCTGTTCTCTGCTATGCCCATATTTGGGATAGAAGCGATGAAACCAGGAGCTTCCAGCCTCCGGTACCTTCCCTGCCAATTTCAGGAAAACACCAATCGTTCTCCAAGGTTCAGGGGTGGGATGTGAAAAGACAATGGGAGCGACCACTTTCGCCCCACATCCTCTAAGCAATCTCCTGAGTCCAAAATAATGAACCCGCCAATACCCACGGCACGAGATAAAAGGAAGAACAACCTTGTCCCTAAACAATTTCTTCCCATCACGATCGAGGAGAGAGAGTACGGGACCGCTGGGATTATAAGACCAGGTTGGCCCAGCAAGAATAATAAGGTCCCATTGGTCAAAGCATCTGGAATTGACTGATTGCACAGGGTAACGTTTACGAAGAAAGGTCAGTACCATCATCAAAAACGTTGCACTGATAGACCCAATGGGAAATCGTAATTCAGATTCCGGAGTCAGTTGCTCCCAAAAAACATCTGCACCACTCTGCTCAAGCCCTTCAATCAAGCCATTGAGGAGGTTTCTTGTTTGGCTGCTGAATGAGTAGGAAATTATAAGAATTCTTTTTTTATTCAAGGTCATAAACCACTATATACTTTCTGACTTACCATACGTGAAAAACCTGTGAGAGACTATACCGCAGTTAGACATAAAAAAAAAGCCCCCGATCTCTCGGAGGCTTTGTATACAAGAAAAACTTGACTCGTTTGTTGTCTATTCTTCTATTTCATGCTCAACACCAACTGCGATCTTATAGAGCAGGGTCACAATCAGAAAACCAGTGGCCCAGATACCGAGGGTAATACCCAGCTCATTGGCAGTTGGAATATACTCGGTAATCTCATCCAGAGGATTAGGAACAAATCCGGCAAACACAAAACCAAGTCCCTTGTCAATCCACAAGGCAAAAAAGATCATTACGCAGGAAAGGCCAAGCAAAAATTCATTCTTTTTTCGGGCATAAGGCCAAGCAAAAAGTCCCAGGGCGCCGAAGTTCAACACCACTGAAGTCCACATGAATGGCACCAGATTGTTATACATATGTCCATGGTGCTCAAGTCCGAAGAAGAGATATTCTATGCTGTGCTTATGACCAGGCATATTGGAATAATAGCCCACAAAAACCTCAAGTAACACAAAGAAGGTGTTCAAGATGGCGGCGTACATGATGATCGTCACCAGCTTGTCCATCGCTTTCTTGCCAGCATCAAAATTAGCAACACGCTTCAGAATCAGACAAGCAATGATGATAAGGGCAGGACCGGCGGCAAAGGCTGAAGCCAGAAAACGTGGGGCAATAATGGCTGACAGCCAGAAGTGCCGCCCGGGCAGACCACAGTAGAGCATGGCGGTCACGGTGTGGATTGAAACCGCAAAGGGTATGGAGAGATAGACAAAGAAGTAGATCCACTTGGGAGGATGCACCTGTTTTCTCTCAGCAGTCAGGATCACCCAGCCGCAAAGGATATTGAGAAAGAGATAGCCATTCAGAACAATCATGTCATAAAAGAGCATGGAACTGGGTGTTGGATGGAACACCACATTCAAGGCCCTGGTTGGCTGACCAAGATCGGCCATGATAAAGAGCAGACACATGACGATGGCAGCAATAGCCAGAAACTCTCCAAGAATCGTAATCTTACCAAAGACCTTAAAATCATGAACATAATAGGGCAGTACCAGCATCACCCCTCCAGCGGCTACACCAACCAGAAAAGTAAACTGGGAAATATAAAGCCCCCATGAGACATCACGGCTCATACCCGTCATTCCAAGGCCGAAGAGATACTGCCGGGCATAACAGGCAACACCTACAGCAATGAACATTCCTAAAAATGCAAGCCAGATCCAATAAGCCGGCTTGCCTTTGAGTGTTTTTTCAATCATGACTCCCTCACACTATGTAGAAGACTGAAGGTTTAGTACCCAGTGCAGCATTCCGCTGGATAGTAAACTCCTTATCAAGAAGCTGTCTGATCTCTGACTGTGCATCATTCAGATCACCAAAAACAATGGCTCCCGTTCCTTGGCAGGCCTCTACACAGGCAGGTTCCTGCCCAAGGGCCAAGCGCTCGCCGCAGAAGTTGCATTTCTCGACAACGCCCCGCATACGGCTTGGAAAATCCTTATTATATTTTTTAATATACGGTCGAGGATCTTCCCAGTTGAAGCTTCTCGCCCCGTACGGGCAGGCAGCCATACAGAATCGACAGCCGATACAGCGATGAAAGTCCATAGCCACAATGCCATTCGCCTTCACCCTGAAGGTGGCCTTAGTAGGACAGGCACGCACACATGGCGGATTGTCACAATGGTTACAGAGGACCGCAAAGTCAGTTTCCTTAACATCTTTTGCTAAATGGTAGGAAGACTCTACGGGAAAGACATTTGCAAAAGGGGCCTTCCAGAGCCATTTGATCTCACTCTTCCGGTTATCAAACTGAGGAATATTATGGGCATCAATACAGGCGGCAATTGCCTTATCAAGCAGCTCAGGCTGTTCCGTAATCTTGCGCATATCGATGACCATGCCCAGACGAACTCCCTGCGGAGCAGCCTCGACCGGCGCCCCATGAACAGCCTCTGCCGCATGTCCTTCAGCAGCACCCTGCTCGGAGGCAAGGGCGCTTGCAGAGCTCAGCCTGACAAAAGCCGGGGCTCCGATCCCTGCAAGCGCGGTTACACCTGCGATCTTGAGGAAATTTCTTCTTTGCTTATCCATTATTGGGTCTCCTCCTTCGATACCGCTTCCTTGGGAGTCAGATGACAGTCCCAACAGTATGGTTTTACAGCTGCATAGGTATGGCAACTATCACAGAATTTTTCTTTATTGCTATGACACTGCATGCACGCCTGTTGCAGGCCCTTGCGGTAGTCCTTTCCTTCGACCGTAACAACGGTACGATTGTCGTCGCGCAGGACATTATCCCGCCACTCATTTAAGAGCTGCATATGATTGGCCCGCATATACTCAACAGACTCAACACATTTTTTTTCTCCACCCGGGGGTAGCTCAGGTTTTGGCACGGTAGCTGCCTTTAAACCATTGAACCAGATGGGGAAAGTCACAATGAGGACGAAAATAATCAGTCCTGGTATGATTGTTCCTTTATTGTACATTATACTGTTTCCTCCGTTCCGGTCCGGTTTAGACTAAGGTCCTGAGACCCTCATCAAGTTCTTGTCGATTCTCACCATCCATTACCAGGGCATTACCAACCAGTTCAGAAAGTCCGCACACTTTACATCCAGGGTTCCAGTAATTCATGAGCGAGGTCAGGGTGGCACGGTCAATGGCACACACACAAGCAAGGGTATTGACATCATGCTTATCAATCACATGTTTCACGGCATTGGCTCGTGGCAGTCCTGAACGCATCCTGAGCTCCATGATCTCATCGGTGTTGAGACCGGTACCGGATCCGCAACAGAAGGTCTGTTCCCGAATGGTATTCTCGGGCATCTCGACCCAGTTATCCAAAACATGATCGAGGATATAGCGTGGTTCATCCAAAAGCCCCATGGCTCGGGCCGGATTACAGGAATCATGGAAGGTTGCCTTGACATGGGCATTGCGGCTCTTGTCAAGTTTCAACTTACCATTTTTGATCAAATCAGCTGTAAACTCGCTTATATGCACCATCTTGGTGGAAGCGGCATTGTTAAATGTGGTTCCGGTAATAGCTGATTTCGGCACCTCCAGGAAATCAGCAGGGCCATTCATGGTATCCATATACTGATGAATAACGCGCCACATATGACCGCATTCACCACCTATTATATACTTCACACCCAGGCGCTTAGCCTCGGCATACATCTTGCCGTTGAGCTTCTTCATCAACTCATTGTTGGTAAAGAGGCCGAAATTTCCACCCTCAGAGGCATAAGTGGACAGGGTGTAGTCCAGGCCGATATGCTCAAAGAGAAGTAGATAACCCATGGCCGTATAGAGACCAGGTTCGGCAAAGACATCAGCGGAAGGGGTGATAAACAGAACCTCCGCCCCCTTGCGGTTAAAGGTGTGATTCATCTTTACACCGGTCAGATTCTCAACATCTTCGGCCAGGAAATCAACATTATCCTTGAAGGTATGAGGCTGTAACCCCATATGATTACCGGTACGATTGGAATTTGAGGCTGGCTCGAGGATCCAGTTGATCCCCACACCCACCAGATGCAGTAGTTCACGGAGCATCATGGTGACCTCGGCAGTATCAATACCGTAGGGACAGAAAACTGAGCAACGACGGCACTCGGTACACTGGTAGGAGTACATGAACCACTCCTTAAGTACTCCTACAGTCATCTCCCGAGCACCAGCCATTTTCCCAAGTAACTTACCACCAAGAGTAAAGTCATTGCGATAGACAGACCTCAGCAGCTCTGCGCGTAAGACCGGCATGTTTTTGGGATCTCCGGTTCCGAGGAAGAAGTGACACTTATCGGCACAGGCCCCGCAGCGGACGCAACAATCCATAAAGATCTTCAGAGAACGGAATTTATCCAGACGCTCTTTGAGACCCTTGAGGATAATATCCTGCCACCCCTCAGGAAGCTTCCAGTCATCATCCTCCGGAGACCACTCACGGGCATTGGGAAAGCTCAGGTCCTTCTGGCTGTTCAGGTATTCGACCTTTTCCTTTTTGGCCGGATAGGCAAAATTACCCGGTTTAAAAATCGCAGGGATATCCATCCAATCTTTGGTCGGCACTGCTCCTGTCGCCAAGGACGGCCCCTGCACTACGCTTTTCGATAATTGTTCTAATTTTGGAACTGCCATCGTTATCTATCCTTATAAGCTAGTTTTGGGTGTGGACAATCTCACGCCTCGTCCTTTGTGGCTGACAGCTCTTTCTCAACCGGAATACCCGCATCCACCATAAACTCCCTGAACTCATCCTCGTACCCTGCATAGGAATGAGGTTTAATCGCTGGATCATTCCAGGGATTGATGTGTCGTTTTGCCCGGCTGTTATTGGCCATATTCCTGGTGGGACTCATGAACACGCCACCCATGTGCATCAATTTACTGAATGGGAAATAGGCAAGCAGGATAGAGACCAGAAAGAGATGGATATAAAAGATGGCCCCGATCTTGGCATTGATCACCGGAGAAAAGGTCACCAGGCCCGTTGCCAGATTCTTGATATTGACGATGTCAATATCAGTGCGCAGAAAGTAACGCATCAGAATACCGGTCACACCGATGGCAAAGATCAGCACCAGCGGGAAATAATCGTTATTCAGTGAGATATAACGAACATGACGGTTCACAAGACGACGCCCGAAGAGAAGAAGAAGCCCGCCCAGAAGTGTCACACTTGAAAGATAGAGTGTAGGTGCACCGATCTGCAGCATGGAATCGACGCTTTCAATGGCAGACAGCCAGAAAGGAATGGAATCAACAAAAAGACGCATATGCCTGATCACTATCAGGAGGAAGGAATAATGAAAGAGCAGGGCAAAAAGCCACAACCACTTGGATGATTCATAGGTGATTTTGGGTCCGTCATGGATCTCTGATTTTGTATTCCTGAACAGTGATCTGAAGAGAAAAATCTCCAGAAACATCCTGGCCACGACTTCAGAGGTCTTAGTGGGACAGTCCAGTTTGTCCTGCTTAATGAAATCCAATGACACACCCTGACCACATGTGGTGGGGATGGAAAAAGGAACAGGTGATTTTGCCCATTGTGTGATCCGGTAGACAAAGCCACCCACAAAGAGCATCATGGCCAGATACGGTATGGCAACACCAAATAAGTATTGCATACCCGGTATCTGGGATCCTAGCCCTGCAATCAAGATCAGAGCAATGACTGCCAGGAATGAGAAGGCGTACTTCATTTCTTACCTCGCTTCAAATTGAACAGTGTTGGAAACTGCGTGGAATTTCAACCCCCCTTCCAGCCCAGCACCCAGTTAGTGGCTTTCAACAGCCTTAATAGACTCCTGAATATTGGTTTTCAGCAAATTCGTCGGACATTTGCTGTCAGTAAGAATATAATTGCCGGTCTTTATTTCCTGAATCCGGACCTGATACAAGCGTTCCCGACATTGCATGTACAGGTCAAAGGCGGCAAGCACAGCTAGATCAACCGCAAACTCAAAATCATACAGTTCCTGAACGAGATGACATCTTTCCTTGTCCTTTGCCAGAATCTCACGGGTGATATGCTTGACCGCATGGATCGGCCCCACTGCTACTGATGCTGCAAACTCTTGAATGGCGCGAATGAGCATGATCTGCTCCAGAGGCGCAACAAACTCTTTGGGGTCGGCATTTCGAGCAAGCAGGCCGAATAGGGACTCCAAGGCTTCCCTGATATTGCCGCCAACAGGATTAGCGAACTTATCCTTTTCTTTTTTAAAAAAGGATGATGACTCATAGGTCGACAGGGTGTAATTAACCCACCTGTCAACAATCTTCTCCCTATGATTTCTAAATGCCTCATCAAGCTTGATTTCAAGATTCATTCATCACCAATCCTTAGCCCTTCATAGGCACTATACTACTATTAAATGAATCATCATTCATAAGCAACGAGCTTTATCACTTTTTTTTCTGTAAATCAAGATTTTTTTACAGCACCTCACATATCTGTTTCGCCCATATTTTTTTATATAAAGCGATGAATATTCTTTCATTCAAAGCATGAACCATCACAGCCGGACAGCTTTTTATTCTCTTTCATCGCCATCTCATTTTTAATCTTCAGGATTGAGCATCCGCCCCCGCTGTTACTATTTTTTTTCCACCTGCTGGATGGCCTTTGCCTGATCCTGAGCGAGGTCCAGTGTGGCAAAGGTCGGGGAACGGGGCAAGCTCATTACGATCTCACTGATTTCATCTATCTCGATCTTTCCAAATCCTGTCTGCAGGTCGAGGACATGCCCACCTCGAGTCCTGTTTCTATTCAGAAAATGAAAGTGATACCCCGGAACATTTAACCCCTGCATAAAATCGGGAGTATAAAACCCGATTAGAGTCCCCTCCGTATCTTCATATTGGAACACGGCCTGTTCCTTGACCACCTCGACCAAAGGGCGGTAGGGAGGAAGCTGGGTCGGGACAGAACGAACCATCATTTTGCGAAAAAGGCCAGGAATTCGGAAAGCGTAAAAGTGATTCCGATTGGTTACGAGTCGATCCAGATTCTGCTGCAACCCCTGATAATTCACTTCACCAGGCAGATCCGCATTCTGATCGACATCAAATTGGGTAACAACGGCAAACGGTGTATTCTGCTCGCCTTTAACCGGATAGGCAACGCCGTCCATCTTGACCTGATAAAAACGTCCGCCCAGAGCCACCATTTCTCCATCCAGGTGGTTAAAGGTGCCCAGCCCCAAATCACCATGAGCCGCTAAATCTGAAAAACTCAAATCTCCATCATAGAACCCCTTGAGCAGACCATTGATTGTCGAATACTGAAACAGGCTATCTGCCAATTCTGCTGCATGAGCGGTTAAGGTCAGTGTTAAAAAAAGAAAGGAAAAGACGACCAACCGGATACATACTAGCATAATCCCTCCAGAATTCTTTTTGCCCCTTAATGCGGGGCAACTATAGAACAAGAAAAGGTGAAAAATTCTTCATTCAATTCATCAATAATATTTAGCGAGAACTCAGGTAACTGTATTTTCAGGGCCCGTAGATTCTGATGATTGAGCTGTTGGAAATTGACCCAGAGGGGCCTGAGGGGCCTGGCAAGCATGCGGGGCCAAAGTAAAGTGCACAGGTAAATGATTTATTACAATGGTGTTATCTCCCCATAGTTACCTGAAGGAAAAGATAGCATCATGCTTTTACTGAGAAATTTTCAAGCCAAGATACATATTACTCTCAAAGAAAAGTTGCCATATCAAAACGTTCAAAGACTCTCCTCTCTAATCCACTCTGTACCAAACCAAAAAGGAACGACAAAGTCGTTCCTTTTTGGTTTGGTACACGGAGCGGGAGCTCCCTATTTCACCTTTTCAATCTCGATAAGGCCAATCCTCGAATTATTCTCTTTATCGCCGTCATTGAGGATGACAAGCTCTATGGAATCATTTTCAAGGATATCACCCATCAGGATATCTTCATCATGATCAACCATATAGAGATGCTTACCATCCTTTGATATAACACCGGAAAAACCTTCCGTAATCTTTTTATTGTCATGGGATTTAAGGAAATAGGTACGTTCTCCAGTGAAAAATCGTCCTTGCTGCTCCTTGATTGTCCATTTACCCTCCACATCTGCAGCCGTAAAAAAACCTCTTGTCTCATGATGATGGCCATAGCTCATTGTTTTCCACTTTCCGGTAAGATCAGGCATCGGGCTTGAAGCCGCTAGAACACCACCCGCTGAAAACAGTATACAGGACGCAAATGCAACAGCCACTGCAATCGTTTTTTTCATCATATCTCCTTAAGTGTTGAGTGTTAGCAAATCTACTTTCAAGTCAATTTTTCCTAAGGATAATCTGGAGCAGAGCAACTTTTTATAGTCAAAAGCTATTAATGGTTATACGTTTTTAGAACTGATTCATATCCCCCAGCACTCGCATTGCCTCTCCAATATAGGGGTCATCCTTGACCTCTTCCAGCCATTTCAAACGGTCATCTCCTTTCTTTGCCCCATTTTCCGTCTCCTCGTCCATCGCGCCCTCTTGCTCCACACGATATTTACGATAATGGGAACCAATTTTCTTGCGGGCCGACTCCGCCTCTTCACGCCTTTTCTTCATGTCACTCAACTGCTGTGACACTACAGTGTCCTTGCTTCGCTCTTCCGCCTTCTTCGCTTCATCGGCAATGGCCAGCAATCCCGTATCAGAATTAACCCGTTGCTTACTGGCCGCAACCAAGCGCTTCAAGTCAATTTTTTTACCGCCATACATGACAAAAGGAACAGGATCAACTTGATCCCAAGGCAACGAGTAATCAATGTACTGCTCACCGGATTTCAGGTATTGAAAAAGACTTGGCAAGACAATATCCGACTCTACGCCTTTATATTGTGTTGATCCGCCAGTCACCCGATAAAATTTCTGAATCGTTACCTTGAGCGCCCCCAAGTCATCATAGCTACGCAAATGTAACGTTGGAATATTTTCATTCATATCCACCAGGGTCTGCACCGTTCCCTTACCGTGAGTATGCCTACCGCCAATGATCACTGCCCGACCATAGTCCTGCAGGGCAGCCGCCACAATCTCTGAGGCAGAGGCGGAAAACTGATTCACCAGAACCACCAGAGGGCCGTCGTAGACGATCTCCGAATCTTCATCGTTGAGAATCCGCTGGGCACCGGAACTGTTTTTAACCTGCACAATCGGCCCTGATTTGATAAAAAGGCCCGCAGTATCCACCGCATCCACCAGCGAGCCACCACCATTATTACGCAAATCAAGAATGAGACCATTTATGCCCGTTTTCTTCAGATCTTCAATGGCCTTTCTGGTATCCTCCGTACAATTTCGGGCCTTATTCCCATTCTTAGTCCCTTCAAAATCACGATAAAAACTGGGGATCATGATATAGCCAATCTTTCCTCCAGCTGGAGCATCAAGAAGCACCGATTTCACAAAAGTCTCTTCAATCTGAACCACATCGCGAATCAAAGAGATCACCACCTTCACCCCATCCGGTTTCTTCACCGTCAGACGTACTTCCGTACCCTTGGGCCCCCTGATCAGACGAACGGCATCTCGCAGGCGCATATCGGTAATCTCGACCGGGTCCCCATCCTTCTGGGCCACCTCAAGGATACTATCCTCTGCCTCAAGCTTTCCCTGTCTGGCAGACGCGCTTCCCGGAATAATGGACACTACCTTGATATAGCCATCCTCCTCTCGCAACACCGCTCCAATCCCTTCAAGACTACCGCGCATGTGGATATCAAAGTCCTCCTTATTATCCGGCGGCATATAGTCGGTGTGGGGATCAAAGGCCCTTGCCACCGCATCAAAAAAACGATCAATGTGATCCTGAACGGTCTCCTGATGCAGACGGTGAAAGAACTGTTTGTTCAACTTGGTCACCCTCTCTCTGGCCTCCTTCCACAGGAGGTCATCATTTTTCTTCTCTTTTGCCGTCTGCTGCTCAGTCAGGGCGTCAAGATACTTGGAAATGATCTGCTCCTTCAGTATCTTGCGCCAATACTCCCGCAAACCCTGCAGGTCCGTGATATAGGTTAATTTTTCAGGATCAGTCTCCAATAATTCTTTCTGATTCACATCAATATCCGCGGCAAGAATCTCAGAAACCATCTTTTCCACTTGCTGAATGCGGATATTGAGAAGATCGAAACCTTTCTGCGGCAAAGTTAGATTGCCGTGCAACAGTTCATCATCAATAGATTGGGAGTAAGTAGTCAAGACATCAACATCTTGCTGCAGCAGAAAACGCTTCTGAAAATCAAGCTGTTTCAGGTAAAGATCAAAGGCCGCACGACTGAGTGAATCATCCATCTGCTTATCACTGAAATGCATAGCCGGTAACTGCTTGCTGATCATATAACCAATCATCATGTCTCTTCCCTTATCCACCGTGGCCAAGCCATTTGCAGACCCGGTACCGATTGAGGTAAGAAACAAAAAGACAGAGAGAAAGAAGCTGAAAAAAACTGATGAACGATTTTTCATAAAATGACATCCATTAAAAGGAAAAAAGAAGTTACTCACCCTGTTAACAATGCTAAACTGACGACATAGACTAAAAAAACCTACCAGAATCCAACAAGAAAGACCACGAGAAAGACAATTAATATGAAAAAACTACAGACAAAACTCACAAAATTTGTCAGTGAACGAAATTGGGAGCAGTTTCATTCCCCAAAAAATCTGGTTATGGCCCTCAGTGTTGAGACTGCGGAACTAGTGGAGATCTTTCAATGGATGGAAGGTGCGAAGAGCGGAACCGTTGATGCCGACACCCGCAAACACATTGAAGAGGAGGTCGGCGATGTAATGATCTATCTCACTATGCTGGCCTCCAAATTCAACCTGGATCCAATAGAGGCCGCCCATAAGAAAATGGAGCTTAACGCCATAAAGTATCCTATCACTCGTTAATGGTAAACCGACATCAAAAAACAATTATACCATTTCAGCACTGAAACGGCATAAAAGACCACAGAAAAATAGATAAAAAGGTACTGGGTCTTTCTTGACGGCCTTAATCTTTAATTATCGCAGACTTAATCTGCCATAATTTGGGAGAGAGATCAGAGCCCATCTGACACTTTGTTTATTTGATATATTCAGGAATAAGGTTACGTCACCCTGTATTGCTCGAGGTTGAATCTTGCCAAGGAGCATCTTTCTCTGCTGAATTTCTGTTTGAGTAAAAATCAGCAGGAAACCTTGACTTTGGTAACGGATTAATCAGCGGGACGAAAAAGGAGAGCCCGGTGGATTGATTTTTTATGATATCATTTCCATTTTTTTAATCTATGTGTGCTTTAGCCGTTTGGAGAGCAATATCTTTATCCTTTGTAAACAGTCTCCACTTCATCTCTGATGAATGAATACCTGCTTTCTTGTCTTGACCTCTAGAAAGGTACCAGTGTTCAAATCGTTCGACTGTAGCAAAGGGATGGTTTTCTGTACAGAAAAGCCCACAAGGATTAATCTCTTTGTAAAATAGAGTTTCATCCGGGTCTTCATCATAAGCCATATTTTTAGGCAATGTGATTTGAGATACATCCACGTTCTCTGCTTCCTTTTCATCCAGCCAATCTGAAACTTTCATTTTATTTTTTCCCTTCAGAATTCTAAATAGTTGTTATCCAGCTTCAGTATCCCACTCTTGATAAGTGAAAAACGAGATTTGCAGCTGGATATTTATATGGATTCCATTTTTAGAGCATAACGGCAGAATTCAGATGCAGGCCTGTGGTATCGATCACTTCCGGTCGATTTGGATATTTTCTTTGCTGCCGCTACTGGAGACTGCGAGCATGATGCCAATACCGAGCGCGATAACGATTCCGATCAAGATCCATGTTGTACCGATGCTGTCCAGAACACCCAATTTCCAGAGCGCGGCAAGGATGCCACCGATCAAGATTACATAACCAAGAAGATAAACACCTGTCCATTTCATAACAAACCTCCTGATGAGATTAAACCTTTATCATTCACAACTACAATTCGGCCGCAAATGCGGGCTAAACCGGCGAAACCCGACTGGGCTTCAAAGTTATTGTTCAGATTCTATATACTACTCCCAGTGAGTAATATACAGCAAGACGGCATTATTCCCGGGAACTTGATCAGGGCTTCGATAGGCAAGATAGATTGAGTAGCGTTTATCAACAATTGCGCTCCATTATCTTGCGCCCCTGCCTTTACTTCAACTGCATCGATCTCGCGAGTTATAATGTCTCCCTGGGTAATGAGTTTCTTTTCATGTTCATCCAAAGAAATGAAATTAGCGGCATTCAGCATCGTTGGGATTGACAGCATGCCAGCAATAAAACAAGACATAAAATATTGTATTTTCATTATTGCGCTTTTACAGTGTCTCCATATTTGTCATCTCCATGTTCAATACTCACACAGAAATCGTCTGCGTGATCCGTGAATTTTCAACAGTTACCCCATCATCGGGAACACCGCTACCAAGAGGCCAGCGATCAGCGGTTTGTCTGTTTTGCATCGTCGCTCGCACAGGACGAGCGAGATCACCAGCTAGCCCGCATTTCTCATTAACATAGAGCAAAAAAGGCCACAAATGTTGTATAATTATTGTGATATCAAGACAATAAACAATACAACAAGAGTGACCTTATGAAAACAGAGTGTACAAGAATCTACAATTCATTTCAAGCTTTGGGAAGAAGAGAAATAGTCGCT
>VMSP01000078.1 GCA_013792135.1 Desulfocapsa sp.
AAATTTCCGTCCTTGAGGCCAAGATGACAGATGTCAGAGGCAAATGACCCATTTATCCAGTCATTTGTCCCTGACCCGTGCTGATTTTCGCTGAATTATCCATCAACAGGACGCACCTCTCCTGTTGAACCGGAAATCTGTTGTTCTCACGTTACGCCCAGAGAGGTATTTTTTCCATATTCGCCAATACTTGATCAAAGATTCTCCTGTAGGGATAGCCATCTGTAAAGGAAATCCACACTTTTCGTACAGTTATCCTGATTTTCGCGCCGATCTTGAACAATTTCAGCCTGATCGTGTCGCATTGCGCCCTGGACATATCCGTGCCGGTAAGGCCAAGTTGGCGTAACGCCTGGACAAGAACATAGGCCAGAGAAGAAAAATAGAGTCGGATCTGGTTACTGAACATCTTGTGTGTGCTGGTTCTGTCGGCAAAAAGCATCAATTGTTGTTCTTTGATCCGGTTCTCCATTTCGCCACGGGCGCAATACATTTTTTCATACAGTTCACGGGCATCGTGCTCTCCGGCCTTGAGTGAGGTAACGACAAATCGGGGATTTGCTCCTTTGCCGAGATGCTCAGCTTTGCCGACAACCCGGCGGTGCCAACGCCAGGTCTTCAGGGGTTTATAGCAGAAGTCCCTGAAAACACGGGAGGCCTTTTCGCTGCATTGATACAGTGCCTTGGCCAGGGCCAGCTCTTCCGAAACTTCCAGCTCCAGCCGCCTGTTCCTGGCAAGCCCAAGAAGAAAATCAACATCGTGATCTTCACACCAGGCCATCAGGTCTTCCCGGCAAAACCCACTGTCGCCGCGAACAATTATCCGGGTGTCAGGCCAACAGGTCCGGATACGTTCGACGATACGCTCCACCTCTTCCACCGTGCCGGCTGCGCCATCGTTATTCGACTGCCGCAGACGGGCACACAGGAGATGGTCTCCACAAAAAATGTACAGCGGCAGATAGCAGTAAGCTTTGTAATAGCCATGGAAAAACTTCCCTTCCTGATTGCCATGCAGGGGATCATCGGTGGCGTCGACATCAAGGATAATCCGGGCCGGAGCTTCGCTGTGCATTTCGAGAAAAACATCGACCAGAAGATTATCGACCGCTTCCGTTGAGATAACTATTTTTTTGTAGGGGCTCTGCGCCGTGGCATCTGCAGCCGTCAATTCCAGACGATTCAACGTGCTTTTGCCTGCCAGCGGTTTCCCCTTGTCCTGCTCCAATTTCCGGTTCATGCCGGTCGGATCGTTTTTTCCCACTGCGATGGCCAGCATCTGATCCTTGGCCAAGTGATCATGGTCGTTGAGATCTTCATACCCCAAGGCAAGGCCGATAACTCTTTGGGAGACCAGGGATAAG
>VMSP01000020.1 GCA_013792135.1 Desulfocapsa sp.
ATGACATGGTTCACATTCAAAGTAACTCCTCCCTCATATTTGTAATATGAATCTTCTATCAGTTGCGGGAGGTGTTGTCCAGGATATAATGCAACTTGTCGATATTGTTTTGTAAGCGAGTTAGGATAAATTCACCCTGACCTGCCAGGAGTTCCATATTTGCTGCCAGTTCAGCCGTATTTCCCATTTCAAAGAGCAGCCCGGTCCTGCCATCCTCAATCTGCTCCGGGATGCCGCCGATCCGGCTGCCGATGATCGGCTTGCCAAAGGCCATGGCTTCGAGCACCACCATGGAACAGTTTTCATACCATTCAGACGGAACCACGACAAAGGCCGAGTTGGCAATCAGATCATGCAGGGCCTGGCCACTCTGGTAGCCAAGAAAATCGACCTCAGGATATTCCCGCCGCAACTCTTCTTCCAGCGGCCCGGTGCCGACCATTTTTAAAGGCAGATTCGTTTTCAGGCTTTGATGGGCACGAAGCAGTGTTTTTACCCCTTTTTCCCTGGATAGCCTGCCAAAATAGAGTCCATAGCCCTGATCTGCATACCTTGGTTGATAGGTATCCACATCAATACCATTAGGCAGCACCTTGATTTTTTCTCGGGGGATACGCTGCCCAATCAGATCGGCCAGAAAACGACTGGGAGCCAGAAAGAGATCAACCCCGTCATAACTCCCCCGCCACTTATGAAACATGGCCTCTGCCGAAAGAAGAAGACCACGCATCCGTGAATCCTGGCAGTTCATGGTAAAGGCATTCCAGAACTTTCCCCCGGCACAACCATTACAGATGGCCTCATTATTCAAGGCCAGATAACTTGGGCATACCAGTTTATAGTCATGAAGGGTCAGGACAACCTTGACCCCATGTTTTTTCAATACGGGAATAATGGAGGGAGTGAGCTGGTGATAGATATTATGGAGATGGGCTATCTGCGGCTTTTCCTGAACAATCAAGTCCTCAATCTTACGCACTGCCACTGAAGAATGGACAAAGGAAATGGCCTGCTGGAGTTTCCGGGCTATGCCGCCACCGGAGCTGTAACTGGTGTTGGGCACAAAAAAGTCCGCAGTCGGAGAAGGAAGATTCCTCTCATCGGCCATGGAAAAATCAACAACGTCATGTCCCTGTTCTAACAGGAAAGCACGTTCTTGAAAAAACACGGTTTCAGAGCCGCCATTGAGGTGGAAGAATTTATTGGCGAGAAGGATCTTCATTACACCCCTTTCCTTTTCTCTGCGGCAAGACAGTTTCGGCCACTTTCAGTGATGGAATACTTCTGGTCAACCGCCCGGGGGTTGTCGGGTTTCGACATGACGATGAGGCCTTCTCTCAGCGCAGGTTGTAAATAGTTGGAGCGAAAATGTTCCCGATCCCGCAAACCAAGTTTCTCCTGTAAATCCCTGCGGCCAAGTGGCTTATCCAATGTCTCCAGAAGCTTAATTACATGCGGGGTAACATGCGGGGTAACATGCGGGGTAACATGCGGGGTAACATGCGGGGTAACATGCGGGGTAACATGCGGGGTAACTTCCTCTGTTATCCGTAACTCAACTTTGAAAAAATCACCGATTTCCTCTACTATAAGGGCAATTTCAGGGTACTCCTGCAGAAACTCCCTGATGCGCACAAAGCCAGTCCCATACTTTTCAATATCGCCAGTAAGATAAAATGCCTCGGCCAGCAACCTGTTGCGTATAGAAGAGACGTAATCATCACGCTCAAGATCTACCAAACACAGCTTGCCATAAAGACGACCAGGGTTGGTGAAGACAATTCTATTGTCAAAAATCTTGATAACAATATCAGAAAAATTTTTATAGTCTCTGTGAACTATACAGTTCAGTAAGAGTTCACGTAAAGCTTCCAACGGATACTGCCAACGTTCTTTGCGTTGAATGGACCCGTCAAAGTGGTAGGCAAGATTGATATGTTTCTTGATAAAGGTCATTGCTTCATCGACAACAAGAAACAATGGACCTTTAACGACATTATCATCGATGATGGTCGCCTCGGATTTAAAACGACCTATCCGTATCGCAAAGTCGGGATCGCCAAACAGGAGGTTTGCCGCGTGGGTGATTTTTCCGTCACGGACAAGTTTCAGCTTCACAAGGTTTGTCAGGAGATCATCACGCAGAACTACCCGTCCCCGACTGTTCACCCGCTTAAAAAACTCTTCAATCAACCCCTTGTTAAGTTCGCTCAAGGTGTTTGGTGATGGGTAAGCATCATAAGAAATAGACAAGGATTGTTGCTGGAGGTCAACAATCTCTTCAAGAGTTAGGAGATGGTTACTGTTGTGTACCCGTTTGTAATACCTGTTTTTGTAGGCGACCGGCTTGACAGGGTATTCACCGACCTCAAAAACAAGAAGATGTTTCTCGCCTTCTTCGTCAATCCGTGTCTTTGGCAAAAGTTGAGGGTAGGTTGCCACTTTAATCTCATTCAAATAACGTTGTAACGTCTCCGGTCCGACCTCTACTCCGCAGACAATACCCTTGTTGTCGTCAATACCAACAATAACCTTACCGCCATCACTATTGGCAAAGGCAACAAGAGAGATAATAACTTCCTTGCCAAAGGATTTTTTATGTTCAACCAGCTGCGATTCCATTGTTCTTTAGTATCTACTTATGAAGAGAAGTGACCTGCGGCTTTTCCTGAACAATCAATTCCTCAATCTTGCGCACCGCCACAGAGGAATGGACAAAGGAGATGGCCTGCTGGAGTTTCCGGGCGATGCCACCCCCGGAATTGTAACTGGTGTTGGGCACAAAAAAGTCCGCAGTCGGAGAAGGGAGATTCCTCTCATCGACCATGGAGAAATCAACGACCTCATGACCCTGCTCAAGCAGGAAATCGCGCTCTTGAAAAAACACGGTTTCAGAGCCGCCATTGAGGTGGAAGAATTTATTGGCGAGGAGGATTTTCATTGCCTGGAGCTCTTTGTTTAATTTCCTGTTACCGGATGAGTTCGGGTCTTTGCCAATTTTAAACCACCCATGCTCCCCTGAACTTTTCAGCAAGACGTTTTAAACTTCGGCCTTCCTCACCCAGGTCATCAAAAGCAAAAGGATTGAGAAACTGACGGCCCCACAACAAGGCTCGATCAGTTTTGTTGATCTGGGCAATATCACAAACTTCAGTCCAATTATCAACGATGGCGTGCAATTGCTTTTCCATAATGATAATTGCCTCTTTCCTGGGTAGCAAAAAATGACTCGCAACCTCCAAACAGAGTGAAAGACGGCTCAGGCGACTTTCGCCTACGATCAACATGGCCTGGGATGCTTCATTGCCGGCTCGTCCTTGTGGACAAATATCATAAGCAGGGGTGAGGCTGAGCATGTTGCCATTCCAGAAGGCCGCATGATTGCGTGCGTGATCATCGGTGTTACCACACAGGATATTAAAGACCAGACGAGAAAAGAGTTCTTTGAGGGTTTTTGCGGCATTGGTAAAGCGGTGGCGAATGATCTCCGCCAGCTCTTCATAGCTTGCGTAACGCGCCATCATTTCATCGAGGCCGAATAATGTCAGGGCCGAAACCACGGCCCTCCTTTGCCAGTTTCCATTGGCAAAAACACGGTCGAAGCGCTCAATAAGTAATACATCCTTTCCAGATGCCTGAGTCAGTGTGACAGGCGCAACCTGTATTCCCGCCATCTGTGCAAGACGCATAGCGACAAACTCCGCCTTGACTACACTATACAGATCCGTACTGGTTGAAAATTTCGCAATATATTTTTTGCCGTTCTCCTCAATCAAGGCTTTGGGCCTGGCTCCACCAATGGAACTGCCATGATACAAA
The DNA here is from genome assembly GCA_013792135.1 of Desulfocapsa sp. Taxonomy (GTDB): domain Bacteria; phylum Desulfobacterota; class Desulfobulbia; order Desulfobulbales; family Desulfocapsaceae; genus UBA2270. The sequence goes on from VMSP01000020.1 coordinate 3,820, forward strand.
GCCTGATCCAACTCCTGCGTTAATGGCACTCCCTGTTCGACCCGTTCGGCTGATTTCAGCAAGTCAACAATATAGGCATTCGTTGGATTACGGGGGACATACTCGGTGGCAGAGAGTTGAAAATCCAGCGCGCCGATCCGATCGGAGCCGGATTCTAAAAGATAGGTCAACTCATTAAGGATATTTGTATCTACATGAACATCTCTTAGCCCGAGTTTTTGGTTGATCAGGACTCGTCGACCCCAGGCATCAGGTGAAGCATCGCGGATGCTGCCAGGCATATGCAGGCCGCCAGGCAAGGGGAGAATGCCAGTGGTTAAGGGCAGCTCCGGTTCATATATGGAAATGGCGTTATGTCGTGCCAAATAACTCCGGCCATAATGAAAGAGCAGTTGTTCTCCGGAGGAGAAGAGTTTGCCGGCGACCACAGGATCATGCATCCCAGGCAGCCAGATCCAGACAAATGCTTCAGTATAGATTATGTCAGAATTCATCATCTACCATCATGGCATTCCTGCGGATCTTTTTGGGCAAAACAGTGAGCTTCTCATCTGTTTGCGCGAGGTGATGGGCAAGTGACGACCCTTCAGGGTCAAAGAGTTTTACTCCCACAAGAACAGCCACCTCAAAAAAGAGACCAATGGCGCAGCCGGAGTGGCCTTTTTCGATTTTCTGCAGGGTCGCCCTGGCAATACCTGCTCTTTCAGCTAATTCAGATTCGTTCCAATTATGTTTTTTTCGGCCAAGCTGGATCTGCTTTCCCAGCAAACACAAGGCTTCTCTGGTATATTTTGAGTAAATTCTCTTTTTTGTCATTTTTCTGAAGCCACCCATGAATTGGATACTATTGTAGTCATTAGGAACCTAAACGACTACAATAGTAGTCACTGCCTTGGCGGGCGTCAACGATAAAAAGAAAGTGCTTCTATATGAAATGCAACCAACCCGTCACATCATTGCGGCGAAGGCCCAAATCCAGGTAAGCGGTTGGTTTTATCAGGCCGGCAGCAGATCGATTTTTGTCATCTCTTTTCGGAGTCCCTGCTCCGCTGCTCTTTTGTATCTGTTTCGAAGAAGAGCTCTCTGTGGTTTTCCTGAACAATCAATTCCTCAATCTTGTCATCCTATGTGCTTCCTGACTGTCATCTCGACTGCAGGGAGAGATCTTTATCTCCATCGTTGAAGATTCCTCACATACGTTCGGAATGACAAACTAAAGGCTAGCGTCCCCTTTTTGGCACTATTATCCCTGCTCTGCACACCAATTTTCTAAGAGTAACCCCGGAACCCGTATAAATTCTTTTTCATTATTTGTTACCAATATCATCCCAGTCGCCCTTGCATGTCCCGCGATCATCATGTCGTAAGGCCCTATCGGTTGCCCAATTCTGTACAGTTCAGCCCGGATCCGGCCAAAGTGACTTGCTTCCTTGATTCCAAAGGGCAGTACTTCAAGGTGGGCAATCATCATTTCAATATCTGCGAGATTGCGCTCCACCTGCCTGGAATGCTCAGCACCAAAGACAAGTTCTCCCACGCTTATAGAAGAAATACACATTTGACCTGCATGTTGCTTAAAGGACTTTTTAACCTGGGCTGGACGATTTTTTATGGTGTAAATAAGAATGTTCGTATCCAGCATGTATTTCAGCATTACAGAATCTCTCTCAGTTGATCTTCCGGTTGCAGTCGTTCTGCCATAAAGTCGTTGGAAACTCCGGGTGAATCAAACCAATCATCCCACGATTGATCGACCGGAGTAATAATGCGTGTATTGCCAACTGCGATAATCTCGACATTTTTGACTGATTCCGGAAAAGCTATAGCCTTGGGAAGACGAACAGCCTGACTCGTGTTGCTCTTGAACAGCTTGGTTTGAATACAGGGCATAAAACCACCTCCATAAAAATAAATTTAAATAGTTTCCTTTAATATATGGGCATGCGCAGGATATGTCAACAGGATATACATAGGGGCGGGAGCGGCTCAATTTATCTTTACCCCTCACTTTCAACCCTTGCACACCGTACTCAGTTCAGCCGCCACTCCTCTTCTTTAGCCACCACTCCCACCCCAGACGCAGAGGCCGGTAAAAATAATAGAGAAAAGTCAACATTCTCCGCAATCTTTATGGAGTGAGGCCTGCGGATGCATGACCGCATCAAAGCTGTCACCAGCAAAGAGTTGCCGAAGATCACCTTTGTTCAGCAGGTCACCCTGAACAAATTTCCCCCATTTGACTGGCTTCCCTGTACCCGTTGGAAAGGTTGTCAAAAACAGTCACCGTATGATTGTGAGCTGCCAGCTTTTTGGCCATATGCGACCCGATATATCCGGCGGCGCCGCAGATGAGGATGTTCATGATATTTCTTTTGGTTTAAAATGAAGGGCGTTTATAAAACATCAGCTGAATCACAACAAAATCACAAAAGAGCCTTTTGATAAACGGCAACTGTCTGCTCGGCAATCTTCTGCCAGTTGTATTTCTCAATAATTTCTGTTCGCAACAGTTGCTGCTCCTTATCAGACAACTCAAGGTCAATCAGCCTCTCTAGTTTTTCGTGCAGATCCTTGACATCGCCGCATTTGAAGAAGCGCTCTGCTGGCAGATCGACTTCCCGATTGGCGGGAATATCGGAGACAAGAACAGGCAGACCGTAGCTCATCGCCTCCAGCAGGGCAATCGGTAAACCTTCATGGTAGGAGGGCAGACAAAAGAGTCTGGCATGGGTAAAGACCTGGTTCAGGTCCTCGCCGGTGATATAGCCGGTGAGGATGATCCGCTTATCTACCGCGGCTAGCTGTTTCAATTCCCGGCTGTATGTTGTTTGATGGTCGGCGTCGCCAGCAATCACCAATTGGTAGTTGCGCTTAAGATCCGCAAAGGCCTCGATCAGATCGTGAAGCCCCTTTTCGGGAACAAATCGGGCCACAGCCAGGATATAGTTCTTCGGCTTAATCGCTGTCCGGTCAAGATAGCTTGTGGATTCACTTCGATCCGGTAGCGGAACCCCGTTATAGATCAGGTTCGAATCCCGGCCGCAGCGCTTCCTGATGATTTCGGCGATCACCGATGAAATTACGATAATCTGGTTGGCAAACTTACCGCTCAGATATTCACCCAACTGCAGCATGGTCTTGGCCAGGACACCCCACTTCTGACGGTCATAATCAGGTCCGTGATTGGTGACCACGACCTTCAGGCCGAGCAGTCTGGCAAAGGGAGCCATAAGGCCGGGACCGACCGCGTGGATATGGATCAGATCGGCCTTTTCTTTTTTCGCTTCCAGAACGGCCAGGAAGGTGTGGCCAATCGCCTCCAGGCTCTTTTTATGCGGGGCATAAAGGTGAGCGAGTTGTATGCCCTGCCAGCTTGCTGCCTTTTCCTTGATATAGGGCGTGCGGGTGGCCACGGTCACACTATGGCCCATGGCAGAGATCAAAGGGTACAGTTCCTGGCAGTGTTTTTCAACCCCGCCGGGAATATCGGGAATCCCCCGGGTACCGGTTACAAATATTCGCATAACAACAGATTCTAATCAGCGATAGGGTCAAGGCAGGCGTCATTGCCCCGAGCCAGGACTTTCAGCTTATTGCGGACGACCCACTTGAGCGGAATGGAAATCTTTTTCTTCATGGCCGGACCGGCCGAGCCGATCATCCAGCACTGTTGTGGGCACTCTTTGACCTGTTGCCGGATTTCTTCGGCTTTTGGCCCTTGCCATATTTTATCAAAACTCTGCTCATGGAGGTTGCCCATTATCATCGGCTCCGGGGAACCATTGCAGGGCAGGACATTGCCGAAGGGATCGACAAAAAACATATCGGTGCCGACCTCGCAAGGCAGGGCCCGCTTCTGACCCCGCACCTTCCTGGCCAGGCCCATATTGAAATAGGCCCGGAACCAGTTCTTCGGCTTGTTGGTTTTCAGCATTTCCACGGCAATATTCTCAAAGGTCCTGGCCACCTTGTCTTTATCTTTGTATTTGTTCTCCGTGGTATGGAAATAGAAGGAGTTATGGGTGGTGGCGGTGGCAAACTCAAGTCCCATGGCATTGGCCAGCCGGTAGAGCTCGATCATGTCATCGGCATTGCGGTCGGAAACGGTCATGCCAAAGCCAATATCGCTAATCCCCATACCCTGCAAGGTGGTCAGGGTACGCAAGCCATGGTCAAAACCGTCCTTGATACCGCGCAACTCATCGTTGGCGGCAGGCAAGCCTTCAATAGAGATTCTAATGCCAACGCGGTTGCCGAAGCGCTCAAAGAGCTTGATAACCCTATCAGTAAAATAGCCGTTGGAGCTGATCACCAAACGTTTTGTCTTGGTGAGAGCCTTTTCGACGATCTCTTCAATATCCTGACGCAGAAAAGGCTCACCGCCGGTGATGTTGATAAAGTCAAGACCCTCCGGCAGCTTGTCCACCAGCTCCGGGCCATACTCTTCCTCTTTTTTACTGGGGTGCTGCCAGGTGTTGCACATATAACACTTGGCGTTGCAGCGATAGGTGACGATGAGACATGCTTCCATAATTTATTCTCTATTTTTTTGCTCTGCCAGCCACTGCCTACCAAGTTGGGTCAGCTGGTATTGCTGAAGGGGGCTGTTTGGTTTGTCTGGGATGGTCATTTCCAGGAGAGCCTTCGTCAAGGCAGGCTGTAGATAATTTTCGAGAAAATACTTCTTGTTTTTGATGCCCATACTGCTTTGAATTTCTTTCCTGGAAAGCGCCTTTTCACAGGTGGCTAACAGTCTAACAACTGAGGGGGTAACTGAGGGGGTAGCTGAGGGGGTAGCTGAGGGGGTAACATGGGGAGTAAGTTCTTTCGCTTCAGGGTGGGGGTAGACAATCACTCGAATTGTTGGCCCAATTTCCTGCCATTCCGGAGCGGGGTATCCATTGGCATTACAAAAATCGACCACCCTTTTATAACCACTTCCCCATTCCTCCATGACACCAAGCTCTTTTAAGGTGCGGGCGACAACACGATTTCTGATCCTGCTGAGCCCGGTTTTGAGATCATCCATGGTCATCCCAAAAGGCAGAAGACCTGGGCTTTGTATCTCGAGTCTGTCTGAAAAAATAGCGACCATCACCCGCATCCCTGTTAGAGAATAATCACAGTGGACAACACTGTTGACGAGGATTTCCCGGACGGCAAAGCCGGGGTAGGCGGGGATATCTTCACGCTTCATCCCCTCAATTTTTGGAAACAGCCTGCTATTACGGAGAATAAAGGTTGGAACCTTTTCAATAGCCTCAAGAATAGAGCCTTCAAAATCCAGCCGGTCAAGAAAATGGGCTTTGTCGGTGCCGCTAAATCTGGCGCAACTGACCCTGGCATCCGGTAATATTTGTTGCCTGATATCCGGCTTGCCGAAAAGAATGAGCCCACCATAGGTCACTACATTTCGCCCGGCAAACGGAGTCAAAATTCCGAGGGAAATAAGCTGTTGTTCATGCACCTCTCTTCCAGCTTCCTTAAATATTTTCTCAATAAATGGAAGGTCCAGCGCCTCTATGGAAAGGGAAGGACAAGGCAACTGGTCAAAGGTTTTATTTTCATGCTGCCTTTTCATCTCAGCAATAAACTCAGGCCCGGCCTGACGGGTGCTGGAACCCAGACGAATATATACGCCTCGCTCATCTCCTTCACTCTTTAGATAAAACGGGCCTGGCCAGTGGGCGACACGAATACACAACAGTGCTTTTCCGGCAACCGAGACGATTTCAATGTCCGGCATGATCATGGGCGCAATCGAATCGGCAATAGCACTGGATAATTGTTCCTCAACCTGAAGGGGGTTCTCAACACCAGCGATATTGCCATCATCCTCCCTGCCGATGACAATGACGCCGCCGGCAGTATTGGCAAAGGCGACAATGGTCTTCATGATCTGCTTGAGAGCAGATGTATCCCGTTTGAACTCGAGCGTCTTTCCTTCTGAAGTGGTGAGGAGTTGTTTGATATCCATTGTATTGCGTTCTATGCTCCGGTAAGAAGCTCAGAGTAGATGCTCAGCAACTGGCGATTATGTTCTGCCAGCGAGTACTCCTGCTCAAGCTTACTTCTGGCGGCGCGACCCATTTGATCTCTCAATTCAGCATCACCTGCCAGGAGTTCCATCTTTTCCGCCAGTTCAGCCACATTGCCCATTTCAAAGAGAAGCCCTGTCTTGCCATCTTCAATCTGCTCCGGGATGCCGCCGATCCGGCTGCCGATGATCGGCTTGCCAAAGGCCATGGCTTCGAGCACCACCATGGAACAGTTTTCATACCATTCAGACGGAACCACGACAAAGGCGGCGCTGGCAATAAGATCGTGCAGGACCTGACCACTCTGATAGCCAAGAAAATCGACCTCAGGATATTCCCCCCGCAACTCTTGTTCCAGTGGCCCAGTGCCAACCATTTTTAGAGGCAGATTTGTTTTCAGGCTTTGATGGGCACGAAGCAGGGTCTTCACCCCTTTTTCCCTGGATAACCTGCCAAAATAAAGGCCATAGCCCTGATCTGCATACCTTGGTTGATAGGTATCCACATCAATACCATTAGGCAGTACCTTGATTTTTTCTCGGGGGATACGCTGCCCAATCAGATCGGCCAGAAAACGACTGGGAGCCAGAAAGAGATCACCCCCCTCATAACTCCCCCGCCACTTATGAAACATGGCCTCTGCCGAAAGAAGAAACCCACGCATCCGTGAATCCTGGCAGTTCATGGTAAAGGCATTCCAGGACTTCCCCCCGGCACAGGCGTTGCAGATTGCGCCATCCTTCAAGGCCAGATAACTGGGGCATACCAGTTTGTAGTCGTGCAATGTCAGGACAACCTTGACCCCATGTTTTTTCAATACAGGAACAATGGAGGGAGTGAGCTGGTGATAGATATTATGGAGATGGGCTATCTGCGGCTTTTCCTGAACAATCAATTCCTCAATCTTACGCACTGCCACTGAAGAATGGACAAAGGAAATGGCCTGCTGGAGTCTCTGGGCTATTCCACCAGCGGAGTTATAACTGGTGTTGGGCACAAAGAAATCAGCATAGGAAGAGGGAAGATTCCTCTCATCAGCCATGGAAAAATCAACGACCTCATGCCCCTGCCCCGTCAGAAAAGCACGTTCCTGAAAAAACACGGTTTCCGATCCGCCATTGAGGTGGAAGAATTTATTGGCGAGGAGGATCTTCATGGCCTGGATCTCTTTGTTTTTTAGGCGCTGCCTGTATTTCATTAATACAGGCCATCCCATATTCTGTGATGTTATATCTCTGATCAGCAGCACTTTTTAACTACATTGAAGTCTACTACAAGCGTCGAAGAAAACATCCTACTAATGGGCATAAATATCCAGCTCGTCAATATGAGAAGGAATGTGGGATATGAAAAAAGCGGCTTAACTACGGCTCCACTTTGTTGTGGCAGAATCGGATAGATTGTGAGCGTGTAGCGATCCACGATTTATCCTTATTCGTTATATTTTTAGCCTTAATTTTACAACCTCCCAAATGCTCTTTCCCATTTTTTCTTCGTTAAATTTGTCTCTTACTGTGATTAATCCTTGTTGGCCTATCTTTTTTCGCAAAAGAGCATCATTCTCTAACCTTAATATCTGACCAGTCAAATAATTACTGTCGTTAAGTGGATATAATAAAGCGTTTTTTTCAGATTCAACATAGTCTGTTATCGCACCTATGTTGGTTGTGATAACAGCTTTTGCAAATGCCATTGCTTGTAATACACTCATTTGTCCATGGGCATATTTTTTTTCAGTAAGGGGAATTATGATAAATTTTGAATTATTGATTAGTTTTTTTAATTCGTTGATGGAGACTGAGGGATGTAAGGATACTCCTTGTGGCAAGGGGATGTCCATTTTTTTTGGTCCGACAATAAGTAACTTAGTAGAGATAGCTGCGTTCTGATACGCCAAAATTAATGTTTTCCAGTCTCTTGAGTGGTAACCAAAGGAGAGTATATAATCTTCACTAGGTGTGATGTCTGATGGATGGAAAAAATCTAGATCAACGCCAAAAGGAATAAAATGAGAGTCATTGCTTAGTGTTGGAAAATATTGTTTGTAATGTTCTTTTTGCATTGTTGCATGATAGATAACCATGTCTATTTTGGTGGCAGCAAATTGTGTCAGGGACAGTATTGGCTGTTTACTATTGCCACCATTAATTGCGGCAACATCTATTAAAATGTGAGGCGGATGATTTTTGAAAAAAATTTTTCTTAATATTCCGAGGACTAGAGCGCTTTGTCCTCCATGGGATATAATTAGATCATACTTCGATGAAATGAGAAAAGCGTACAATGCTTGGATAATATGTAGTTTGAATAATTTTTTCTCAATCTTTCCAAACATACCGCAGTCAATTATTCTGACATTCAGATTTGAAATCTGCCAATATTTAAAAAACCAATATCGTTCATTTGTAACATAAACATCAGGAGATTGTTTATTGCAAATGTTTGACATGACGTGATCGACACGCCAGTTTGGTAAAAACAATACTCGCATAATTTTACTTTTTCCTGGTGGCCTTAGTACTTAGTGCGTTTTCATCTACGAGCCATTGATTGGCACGTTGGTTCAGGAACATAGAACATAAATCCACCCTGTCAAATACTTCAAGCATACCGCCTCTAGTTGCATTGAAAATTTTGACCCCGTTCTTATCGGCATACTTTTTGGCAATGGAAAATGCGTAAATCATTAGCTCTCCAACGCTGGCTGCATTCTTGTCCTTCCAGCCGGATGCCACAAAGTGTTGTTTTCCATGTTTGCTATAGTTGCAATCGGTTCCCAATAGATAAATTTCAGAAAATCCCATGTACACTGCTAGTTGAAGCATTGAATATGTAACAGAGTAGCCGTCATGTACAATTTTCGAAGCGTCATTAGAAAATCCGGTAGTACGTGGGACGAGTTCTCTGTGCCGACCATGGAAACATGTAAAATGGAAATAAGGAATATAATTGTGAGGAATTGAGAACTGGGTTGTCATTTGATGTCCGACAAAAATTGTCCCTAGATCAGAACTTCGAATTTCCTCTTCCAGTTTTTCATACACGTTCGCATCTTGAATTCCATAATAGGTAGGACGCCACTCTGTTTGGTTAAAAGTCTTAATGATTGAATTGACGCTGAAGCAAAATTCGTCCTTCAATAGCGAGAGGTCATCAAAAGTAAGGCTAGGACCTGTTGCTACAATGAAGCACCTTTTTCCCTTGTGAATATCTTTGAACATTTCAATTTTTTGATAAGGCGTATTCTTCAATAACTTCAATTTGATAAGCAGATAACGCAAATATCGAAATGAATCCATAACAAGATTGTGAAAAATAATGTTTATTACAATGCCGAGCCCATAAGTGAGCTGGTTTTTTTTTAGGGTGCTATATATTTTGTTGATCATCCATGTGCCTTCTTATATTTTGCGGATTTTCATTTGATGGCAATATAGCGAGAAGGGTAAAAAGGAATACGCCATTGGTTGATTTGATGATACCTGTTCCAATGCTACAGACAACAAGCATTGCGAAGGCAGCCATTGCTATTGTTTTATAACGAATTGATGAACGCTTATCTTCATTGAGAATTTGAAAGAGCTGGAAAAGTATTACTATGTAAATAAGTGTGCCGAAGTACCCAGTCTGGGCGATTATCATTGCCAGATAGTTATCATTAAGAAAGTTACCATGCTTACCATTATGGCCTGTGCCCAGTCCATAAACATAGAGCAAGCCATATTTAACATAAAGGGGGGAGTAGTGCTGTTTTGCCTGTTCTCCACCATAAGTTGCAAATCCTGATCCAAAGGGTGCGTAATCATTGGCCACTTTAAAGGAATTTAGCAGGAGATGCATGCGAGGAGAGTTGTAATCCGTGATGTAGGTGGTAATTTGATAAGACGAAATTAGAAATATTGCAGCAGCGAAAATAACAAGATGCCTAATTTTAATATTTGCTTTGTTATCAATGATGAAAATGATAAAACTGACTGTAAGAAATGAATATATAACACCTTTAGTCGTCTGAAGAAGTGTCACGAACGATAGCACTACGTATAAAACGAATTTCCTGTTTGGTAAAGTTGAAGCTGATATTATTAAGAGACAAGCAACAACAGATATTCCGAATGCACTTTGATTACCAAAGACAAAGCAAAACGCCTTGATGCCGTACCGTTCATCAAAAGTCATTCCTATATCAATGAACTGTGATAAGAGTGCCAATATGAAAGTCAATATGATATAAAATTTTGATATAGGGGTTAGAAAATTTACGAACACTTGTCTTTCATGCTCGGACAATACTTTTCTCAGCAAAACAAATACAAGGAATTGTTTGTATATCGTAAGCATGTCTATGATTATAGGCGGGGGCGAAACGATGAGATTGCTTTGAAGATTTGATGTCAGACCAATCAAATATGTTATTATAATATTGAAAAAGATCCATCGATCTCGACGAGAAAATCTTTTCCTGCTCGTTGTCAAATGAAAAAACGCACAAACAAAAACAAAGAACTCATCATAATAAGCAAAGACCCCTGGAATGATGTAGCTAACGGGGAGCAACATTGTTGCTAAGGCTAAAATTTTCGCACGACTCAAGGAGATTTTAGTAGCCAAGTTTTTTCTCCAAAAAAGAACAGATATAAACCTGTTCTTCACGGGATAATCCCACAAAATATATGGCTAAGATGGAACTTAGGGTGGATACCACGGAGACAACAATCAGAGCCATGACCCCCTCAACAAAAAAGCTGACCGTCAGTGGGGCGATTGGTGCCAACATTGTAACGAAAATAATTGGAGCAATCACTATATGCATATAGTTTTTTAGATCGAACTCTGGCAGTAGTTTTTTAATCACTCGCAAAATAACGTAAAGATACACCAACCGAACTATAATATATCCGAAGTAGACACTTTGTGGAGGAAAACCAATTGCCAAGAATATGTAAGCAACAGGAAAATTCATTAAAAAAACAATCCCGCCAAGTAACGAGTACCCCTTAAGATTACCAACAGATTGGACTGCTGCCCAAAGAGGGTTTTTTAGAGAATCAACGAGAGTATAGATGATTATTAGTATCGAGAAACCTGAAGTATACTTCGGGACAACGGTTAACCAGGTATTCAGGATGAAATCAATGTTCAAGATCAATGGTATAGCCAGCAACATTAAAAGGTAATAAGTGAATTTTGAGCTTAGATTTATTGTTTTAAAAAAGAATGTCATATCCCTTACTGCGTACGCCTTTACCATTTGAGGTCGAGCGGCAGTATAAATATTTTGACTGAAGCTGAGTAAAGCGTTACTTATTTGGTATGATATCCCTCGTGCGGCATTTATTGTAGGGCCCATGAAAATATTTAAGAGGACACTGATTCCTTGTTGGTTTATAGCCTCTGTTAGAGCGGTAAATGCATTCCATCCTATAAATGAGAACATCTGTTTGAATAGGTCGCTGTTCCAATAGAAGCTAATCTTGCTTTCGGTAAAGTTTTTGGAACAGTAAATCATTTTTACCAGGCCTACAAGTAATGTGACCACCATATATAGGAAAGCGTAGTGGACTAACTTGTCATGGGAACTGATTATAAGTACGTATGCAATTATTAATCGACCAACGGCTTCAAGTATGCCAACGTATGCGTATACTTGCATCCGTTCTCTGGCAATTATAACAGCGTCATAGATGTAGCTGTTTATTGTGAAGAAGACCGATAATACAGAAAAGTGGAAAACTAGATTTGCCGCGGGTAGCCGTTCAATTGGTATGACGAGTTTATTGTTTATGAACCAGAGACCCAATGTTTCAAGAATAACCACAACAATGACCGACATCGCAAAGAAATTAAAACAGGCCATGTTGAATACATGGTTCGCTTCAACTTCATCGCCTAAGCCATATTGGTAGTTCAAAAAACGCTGCGCCGAGTTGGATAATGACGACCCAAAGAAGAAAAACATTATGACAAAACCTGCTACAAGATTGTAGATGCCAAAGTCAACTACCCCCAACTCTTGTAGTATAATTCTGGAACTATAAAGCGTGACAAGGAGAACGAGGCCCATGCGTATGTAGAGAAGCATGGTGTTTTTGAGAATGCTTTTATTACTCAGTTTGACTTTATACATGGCCGCGTAAAACGTGTTTTAAGGAGAGGTGAATCCTATTCGACGGACAGATCATCGACCAAAAGTAGGTGGAATCCAATAGTAATTATGCCGCTAATTGCAATCACGCCCGGCGTCTTCGGAGCGAGTTAGTTGCCAATAGGCCTCTAATCAGGACCAGGAGTTGTATGATCATGTTCCTCTGTCTGCAGCACTGCATTTCTCTTAAATTCTGAATCGTATTGTCTCTTGTGTTGAACACTCATGTTTTTCCTCCTGTTATTTCCATAACAGTGGCTTAGCCGAGTGTCCACATTTTTAGGGCAACACCAGTTGTGAAGAATTGACGGATTGCTTGAGTAGATTCAACTAATTGTACATCTTCTCTGCAATAGCAAAGTCTTCTTCCCAATCGATGTCAAAAGATTCTTTACCGTCCAAGATATAAAGATATGGTTTCTTGCCGATCCTGTCATTTAACGCAATGTAGTTATTGCGTGATGAAATAAATATTCCACTATTTACCTCATACAGAGGTGGCAATGATTGAGTGAATGGCCACTTTTGTTGCTCCCGATCATAGTTGATTGGTCCATTTTGGTCCCAGATAAAGGTCTGAAGTTTCGTCACGCTCATGAGAGAGTCAAACTCACTGGTGGAATTGTTGAAATAGATCCTAATGGCGGCTTCATAACTTTTTGCTTGAATGAATGGAGAAGTAACATGTGTCCATAGGATATGTTCATTTTGAGTCAAAGAAGGAACATATTTTATCAAATCGTCCGTGGTGGTTTCGTTGGTGCAAAGATGTTCTGGTCTTCTGTCAATTTTCAACTGTGGGATATCCAATCGTTGCCCAATGTCGATGATGTCTTTATCGTTTGTGGACAAAATGATCTCGTCTACCATCTTCATTTTTGATAACTGCTCCAATTTGATTCTTGCCAGTCCTCCATCAATGCCGGCAAATGGTCGGATGTTTTTATTTTTTACGCGTTGAGAGCCTTTTCGGCAGGGTAAGAAAACTGTGATCATGTATTCCTCTAATTAAATAAAAACGTACGTCAACCCTATCAGGGGTGGAGTATCCTGAGCTAAATGAGACTGTATATGGAGATCTCATGAACATTCTGGTATCTCGTTGGAGTTAGTGATGTTAAAATTTTTTCAGTTTTTTGAAATGCATCAAGCAGGAATTGGTTTTCCTGCTCAACCTCCAACATATGATTGCCTGTTCCAGTATCATATCCGTCAAGACCAAAAAGATATACGGTTTTTGCAGCCATTAACGCCGCGAGTTGGAATGCAATTGTTAAGAGGGAGTCGGGATAATCATTAAACAAAGTTATTTCTTTAAGTTCATAGGTCTGATTTTCAATTTCGATGGGAATAATGGTTCCCATCAGGCGTGGAGATGGCTCAATTATAAAAATATGGTTTGCTATTTTCTGACTCTGAAGAGAGTCCTTCATCTTGTATCCTTCAGAACCGAGCAAGCAAACAAACTGTTTATTATTGCCCAGATCAGAAAAATCTGAAATGTGACGGCTTCCCGCATGTATCAAAACGGTACTTGGATTTTTTTTGCAAAATATTTTCAAAGCATGGGCATGTCTCTTGGAATTAGCACCCCCGCCAACGATTACAACCGTATCGGCTATACTTTCAAGATTTAATATGGGTACGTTCTGATTGTCCGGCTGTTGATCTTTATGATTTTGAAGTGCGTTGATAATACTTTTTGGTGTATATCTTTTTTTGGAAATCCAACTCATGACATCTTTTTGAGGCAGTGAAAATGCGCCCGAAATCATGTATGGTAACGATGTTCCCCATTCGTACACCTTTTGAAGCTTTTCGAATTCGGAAATAATCGAGGTCAAGCCATTGTAATTAAAGCTATTGTTCTCTTTTGAGTCTAAGCATGTCAGTAACAATTCAGTTTTCAAGTTTCCAGCCCCCCGCCCCATACCTGTGATTGTTACGTCAACAATATTGCAGCCGTTGTCGAGTGCAGCGAGTGAATTAGCTAGAGCCAATTCCAGGTTGTTGTGACCATGAAAACCTAACGGAATATTTGTAGTAGATTTCACTTTGTTAAAAGCGTCTTTAACTTCTTGTGGATACACACTTCCATAGGAATCAACCAATGTGAGGTAATTTGTATCCACATCTCTGAGTTTTGCCAAAAATGCATCGTCTACAATCCATTTGGACATATACATTACGTTCAGGCCCACCTCAAACCCTCGAGATATGATCTCTCTGGCAAGGCGTGATGCACGTTCAATGTTCACGGGATCCACTGCCAACCGAATCATGTCTATGTATCCTTCACACGGATATAACAGCGTGTTCAAATCCTCCAGTCGTGTGCTTTTTTCATTGAGCATAATTGCTATTTTTTTGTCAGGACATTTCTCTCGTGCAAGTTGCATGACATGTGCCGGACAATAGAAGTATTCGCCCAGATACTCCTTCATGGGTAAGCTCCTGTAGCCAATTTCAACATAAGTTATTTCTGGAATACTGTTGACTGCAGCGAAGTAACGGCATACCAAGTCTTGAGTGAAATCCCAATTTGTGTAGTAACCTCCATCTCTGAGGGTACAATCCAATATTTCATGTTTTGGTAGCATATTATTCTCCATGTTATGTTATCTTGTTATTCGTCCTGATGTATGTCCTTGCAATAATTTTTCAATATCTTCAATTAAGGATAGATTGAAGTCACCCTCAATTGAGTGTTTGAGTGCAGAAGAAGCTGTAGCAAAGTCAAGAATATGTTGGAAGTCCGTACCGAAATTGTTGATTCCGTATATGATTCCTGCTGAAAATGAATCCCCGGCACCAACTCTATCAACAATGTGGGTAAGATTGTACTTGTTGCTATGATAGATTCGTCCGGCGTTATAAAGAATTGCCGACCATGTGTTGTGGCTAGCGCTTACTGATTCTCTCAATGTGAAACACACTGTTTGCGCTCTTGGGAATTTTTTGCATACATCAGAACAGATTCGCTCATAGTGTGATTTTGAAATTATTTGATACTCTTCGCTATTTTCTGAGTTATCTGTCTGTATTCCTAGACATTTTATTGCATCTTCCTCATTTCCAATTATTACATCGCAGTATTGTGTCAAGTCCGTCATTACTTCCGCACTTGATTTATTATATTTCCAGAGGTTTCCACGATAATTCAGGTCAACTGAAATTGGTACTCCAGCTTTTTTTGCATAATGAATCGCTTCCTTGGTCACCTGGTATAGGTTTTCTGATAGGGCGGGAGAGATCCCAGACCAATGAAACCATCGAGCTTCAGCA
The DNA here is from genome assembly GCA_013792135.1 of Desulfocapsa sp. Classification (GTDB taxonomy): domain Bacteria; phylum Desulfobacterota; class Desulfobulbia; order Desulfobulbales; family Desulfocapsaceae; genus UBA2270. The sequence goes on from VMSP01000020.1 coordinate 19,285, forward strand.
AAGATTGTTTGCCAATCGATTAGTCCTGGTTGGATTTTGCTGAAAGCCGAGTCTTCTCTATCGTAGATAACTTTGCTAGGCCGATGTATTGCACCTTTTTCGATAAATATAAGGCCTTGTCTATTATTGTTATAAATTATGTGGTGAATTCCCAAATTATATTTTTGCAAATCATGCCGTATTCGCAGTCCAAGATCATTGTTAGATAGTGCTGTTACATATTGCACGTTTTCATTTAGCAGAGAAAGGGATACAGCAACGTTTGCCTCTGAACCGGCGCAACTTATTTTGAACGTATCGGATTGGAGTATTTTTGTAAAGTTTTGAGGTGATAGCCTGAGCATAATTTCACCGAAAGTCACAATTGCCGGTCTGTTCATTGGGAAATTCCTATTTGATTTTAGTTGTTGATGATCATTATTGCGACAGAGGCAGATTTTACCTGTTCATTTGCCACATCAACAAGCAGATTTTCTGTACCACCGGGGGACAGCCCCCAGGTAACGTGCATTATTTTCATATCATCCGACGAACAACACTATAGCCGTTGATAAGATTACCCTTTCAAATTGGTGTAGCAAATCCATGAACGATACACAATTGACTATTGAGAGAGGTTCGTTAAGAAAATGAAAAAAATCACTGCCATATTTTCCTTATCGGCATCGTTAATGCCCGGTAAGGCTTGTACAGGGGTTGACAATGGGGTCGGACCAAGCTATCTATTTGATCATTCAACATTTAAATCCAAATAATACGTGTTTTCAGTGCTTAAAAGTACCTTTTCAGGGGCGAAATGGGCATTGTAAGAAGCCCCTTGCTCTCTCAGTTCGTAATGATCTTTGACTTCCCTCGTCTTTCGCCCCATCTGCCTTGCTTGTAATCTTTCCCTGATTTCGTCGACGAAGGCCTCACTTCCGACTGCAATGGCGTCTGTCCATTCTGGTTCTCGTCCTTTTACTCGGTTATGACGAATGGATTCTTCCACCCAGTGACGGTGCTCTTTGCGAAGTTGTTCATCGCTGGTCGAACCACAGCAGGCGATGAGCTGCTCTCGGTTAATCAGTGAATATCTTAGCGGTGGATTTTGGATTTCATTGTAACCACCATGCGCCCATGAAGAAGGATGAGAAACGACGCCATTTCTTACCATGTTTAAATCGATGTAAGTGAGGCATCTGAAAAAATGTTCTCCTGGCTCTACCGCCGTTGCATGGTATCGATCATCCCAGTAAGCACCTTTTCGATTTTTTCTTCTATTGAACTCCTGAGCTGTCTTACCTGCGACGAGCTGGAGACTCTGTGGTACCACCTCTGCATCTCCATCAATAATCAACAGGTGAATATGGTTAGAGGTAACTACGTAATTAAGGATTTGCAGACCATACCGTTTCTTGGCTTCAAACAACCACTGCAGCCATCTTTTCCTGTCACGTGAAAATTTGAGCAGAAATTCTTGTTTATGACAGCGATGGGTAATATGCCAAACTTGTCCCGGAATATGATGTCGATTGGCTCTAGCCATATCAGATTATTCCTTAAACCCGTCATCTTTGCCCGGAAATGGGCGACCTAAGGCCTTTTTGTAGATATTTAATATGATATATTTTCGTTTTATCAGGTGGTTAGCTTGGTCCGACCCGACCCAAACCTCCATGGCTGCCTGCAGCCTGGCGATCAAATACAAAACCAAATCTTTTGAGGCGTTTGATTATCTCGCGATACCTGAATCCTGCAAATCGGCCCATGTCAGTTAGCTACGACAAGTTGCAAGTCAAAACTTTTCTTTAGCGGCGGCAATTTTAGAGATTTTTTACGCCCACTCTGTGCTTCCAGTAGTCTACGAGCCACATCCCTGGCAATTTCCATCGTTTCAACCACGGTTCTGCCCTGCGCCACCAACCCCTGGACGTCATCGGACGTAGCAAGATAAAAGCCCTCGGGCAGTTTTTCAATGTGGATATTGATAATTCTTTCCATAATGCCTCCGCTTAATGCTCATTTACAATGTGAGAAAAAGGGGCCACTCCCTAGATTTCTCCCACCGTTATCATAACGGAAATCAGGTAGAGTAGGAAGCTGATTTCCGATTAGCGATCGGGAATTTTATCTAATGCCTCGGATATTTGGGGTCGGGCCAAGCTAATCCTCGGATATTTGGGGTGATATTTGGGGTGGGGTGATATTTGGGTCTGGGATATTTGGGGTCGGGCCAAGCTATCTATTTGATCATTCAACATTTAAATCCAAATAATACGTGTTTTCAGCGCTTAAAAGTACCTTTTCAGGGGCGAAATGGGCATTGTAAGCAGCCCCTTGCTCTCTCCGTTCATAATGGCCACCAACTTCCCTCACCTTTCGGCCCATCTGTCTTGCTTGTAGTTTTTCCCTGATTTCGTCGACAAAGGCCTCACTTCCTACTGCGATGGCGTCTGTCCATTCTGGTTCTCGACCTTTTACTCGGTTATGGAAGAAATAGGGACGGAGCCCGATATCACAAACCCTCCACCATTTTAGTTATTGGTTGGGGATCATTGCCCCGCTTCTCGCAAGCTCAGTTCCAGCTCGCGGCGGAGAGACTCACGGTCTGGTAGATAGAGCTGGTATTTCTGCACGAATAGTTGGCTGTTCATTTGGTAAGTGGCATATTCTACCAGCAATTCATCTTTGTTGCGGCTTAGGATGATACCAATTGGCGGCTTGTCGCCTTCGACATTTTCCTCGTTGGCGAAGTAGCCCAGATACAGATTCATCTGGCCGATATCGTGGTGCTGAACCTCGCCCATCTTGAGATCAATGAGTACGAAGCAGCGCAGGATGCGGTGGTAAAAAACCAAGTCAACCTTGTAATGGGCGTTGTTGATGGTGATCCGGTATTGCCTACCCACAAAGGTGAAACCTTTGCCAAGTTCGAGCATGAAGGGCTGGAGATGGTCACAGAGTATCGTTTCGAGTTGGGTTTCAGATACCTGGTAGGGTTCGGGAATTTTCAGAAACTCAAATACATAGGGCTCGCGTAGCAGGTCTGCAGGTTGTTCGGTAACCTGGCCTTGGGCGGCGAGTTGCAGAATTCCGGCCTTATCCTTGCTGGCAGCAAGACGCAAGAACAGGGATGCAGCCTTCTGTCGTTTTAATTCCGGCACCGACCAGTGTTCAGCAATGGCCTGTTTCTCGTAAAAGCTACGCTCCAGTTCATCATCCAACTTGAGAAGTTCTATATAATGTGACCAGCTCAATTGGTGAGAAGGCTTCTGACTTATTGGGTAACGCAGATACAGCAGCCGCATGTAAACCAAATTGCTACGACTGAAGCCCTTGCCATGGCGGAGCCCTAAGTCTTTGGCTAAACTATTAATTAATGCCGTGCCATATACAGCCCTGATTTTGCCCGCTTGCTCAAACTCGACAATATGCCGCCCGACCTGCCAATAGGTTTCGGTGATATGGGCGTTGACCGCCTGCACCGCCAATAAGCGGCCTTGAGTGTAGGAACCGGAAATCTGTTCAAGTAGATCACGGTAACCTTCTATCGTGGATAATTCCATACAAACCCCATCTTTTCAGTCATTACATCCTCTCCTGGTTACCCATGTGCCACATGGAAAAAAGGGTAGAGTAGGAAGCTGTTTTCTCGAGCATAGCCAGGCAAAAATGCAGTATAATGCAGTATCGGGTCGGACCAAGATATCCTACTGATTTTTCGCATTTAAATCCAGACAATATGTGTTTCCTGTGCTTAAAAGTACATTTTCAGGGGCAAAATGGGCATTGTAAGCAGCCCTTTGCTCTTTCAGTTCATAATGCCCACTGGTTTCTCTCGTCTTCCGTCCAGTCCTATGTAAAGTTTTTCCCTGAAATCAGCCAATCTCATCCCCCTCCCATCCCTGTAACCGTTCCCGGATTTCCTCCTCGCTCGGCAGCATATGCTGGTAAGCCGCCGGCAGATGTGAGGTCAGACTGTAGGTGGCAATGCCGATGGGTTGGATAGCAGTCTTCAGCGCATATTCGACCACTGTTTTTTTCTTGTTCTTGCAGATGATGATGCCGATGGCGTCGCTTTCACCTGGTAGCTTAACTTGCTCGTTGAGCGCCACGAGGTAGAACTCCATTTTACCTTTGTGCTCGGGCTTGAATTCACCGATTTTAAGTTCTACAGCTATCAGGCTTTTCAGCGCCCTGTGGTATAGCAGCAAGTCGATGTAGTAGTCGTTGCCTTCCACGGACAACCGGTATTGACTGCCCACAAAGGTGAAGTGTGGCCCCATTTCGGTGAGGAATCTCTGAACATGGGCGATCAGGGCGGTTTCGAGTTCCCGCTCCTCGTGTGCGTCGGAGAGCTCAAGAAAGTCGAAGGTGTAGTGATCCTTGACCGCCAGCTTGGCTTGTGCGGCGATGGCTTGCGGCAGGGCGCTATCGAAGCTGGTCTGGTTGAGTAGGTATTTTTCGTAGGTCTGGTTGTCGATCTGGTGCTCCAGCACCCGGCGTGTCCAGCCAAAGCGGGCAGTGCGCGCAGGTAGAACTCGCGCTGCAGTGGGTTTCGGCAGCGATCGAGGATTAAGGTGTTTTTGGTCCAGGAGATTTCTGCAGCCAGTGGCTGCAGAATTGGCTGTTCCTTGTATTCACGGTAAAACGTGCGCATGTACCAAAGATTGCGCCCGGAGAAGCCGCTCTTTTCGCTGAATTCAGCACGCAGATCGGCGGACAGCCGCTCGACAACAGCCTTGCCCCAGCCTTCCGCTTCCTGACGTTCCTCGTTCAGCTTGCCAATGTCCCAGTAGAGGGCGATCAGTTCTTTGTTGACTGCACGCAACGCTGTATATTGCGCCGTGTGTATGCGAGTTTTGAGTTCGGTCAGCAGCGTTCCGTAATCAGCACCATTCTGTGTGATTTGGGGTTGATTTGGGGTCGGACCAAGCTATCTACTTGATCATTCAACATTTAAATCAAAATAATACATGTTTTCAGCGCTTAAAAGTACCCTTTCAGGGGCGAAATGGGCATTGTAAGCAGCCCCTTGCTCTCTCTCTCAGTGTCCAGATGGTTTCGTCCTCATAACGGGCTTCAATGCTCTGCCCACCGCTTTGCCCGGTAAATATCAGGAATTCTGCCGTACTGTTGCGGATCAGCTTCTTTTCACCCTTCATCCTTTTACCTTCATCCTTCGTAACTATTCACCTGAGATTTCACTAATTCTGGTTCCCATGCTGCGCATGGGAACCAGATAAAACGCAAGCTCTGCGGGCATCTGCTCCTCCTGCATAAATCTCATAGCGGGTCCGCAAAATCAGGCTCCGTTTCTATTTTCTAATCCAGAGCCAACCGCTGACGGACTATTTCAATAGAACGATGCAGTTTGGCTTCCAGCAACTCTTTTGGTGGCAACAGCGTGAGATAATCCGCAACACGGATATTACTTTTGTCCAACTGCAGCAATTCAACATGTTCGTGATTCTTTCCCGTACAGAGGATCAAGCCGATGGGGGTATTCTCACCTTCCAACTGTTCGTGCTTCTCCAGGTAGCGCAGATACAGTTCCATTTGACCTTTGTAAGCGGCTTCAAATTCGCCGATTTTCAGATCAATAGCCACCAGACATTTCAGGCGGCGGTGGTAAAAAAGGAGATTGATATAATAATCACGTTGATCAATGGTGATTCGCTTTTGCCGCGCCATAAACGCAAAATCGCTGCCAAGCTCGATAATGAATCGTTGTAGTTCAGCCAAAATTGCGGATTCGAGGTCTTTTTCGGAATAGCTGTCGGACAAGCCAAGAAAATCCAGCACGTAGGGGTCGCGGAAGGTGAGATCCGGTGAAAGTTGCCCTTGGTCGCGTAAAAGATCGAGGTCTTGTCGGATGGTGTCTTCCGGCTTTTTGGATATAGCTGTGCGCTCGTAGAGCAGCGAGTTGATACGCTCTTGCAGCTGGCGAACGCTCCAATGTTCGAGACGGCAGATTTCGAGATAGAAATCGCGTTTGAGCGGGTCATCGATATAGATCAGTGCCTTAAGATGAGACCAAGACAATTCTCTCCGCACTGTAGAGAGAATTTGCTCATCGGGGTATACCTCAGCCAATCGCAAGCAGTGACGGAGTTGCTGCTCGCTCCACCCTTTGCCAAAATCGGTCGTCAGCAGCCGCGCCAATTCGGCGACCACCTGCTTGCCATATTCAGCCCTTTGCCCCTGCAGCAATTCGCTGTTAATGCGTCGACCGATCTGCCAGTAGAGTTGGGTGAGTTCGGCATTGACCGCTGTCGGGCGGCATCGATGAGATGACGCACATCGGCAAGCAGTTGCTTATCGGTTGGAATGGGGTTGATCATGTTCTTTCATTTCTCTTAAAATTTATGGTCTCGTAAATAAAGCTTTGCGGAGGTTCCCACTTAGTTTTTTGTGTTTCAGCGCCACAGCAATTGCTGAAGAAGAAAGTGGATGTTCCAAGCAGACTGCAAGGATGTCTCTATCAACTTGTGCCTCAACGCTGTAATGGAGGACATCGGGTTATGCCCGCTGGCTAACCTGAGCTAGATACTGCACCGCTCGCACGCGAATAAATACATCGCCCAACTCGGTTAATATGTGCAAGCAGTTCTTTTTCAGAAATTTCTTCGAAATGGACAATGTCAAAAAAATAGGGAGTTGCAGACTCTTCGTTGAGAAGAAAGGAAAGCGATGCAACTACTTCGTGATCTATTCCCTTCCCTGTGACGGCAATATCGACATCTGATCCTTTTTTAAAATTACCTTTGGCCCTGGAACCAAAGATGATTGCCTTCTCGACCACAGAAAATCTTTGCAGGATACGGATAATCTCAGCCAAATCCTGTTGCTGCAGGCCAAAATCCATCAGCCCTCCATTGCTTTGAATTTTCGAAACAGGGTCAACAAGGCAGGGAAATAAGCGTCTCTGATTTTCTGTTCCACTGCTAGAGCAATCTTTTCTTCATAGGTGTGTACGGTAAGATTCCGATCCTTCAACGCTTCAATCCAGACATGGCCATTCTCCAGCAAGCCAGCCTGAAAAGCCTGCTTGATAGTATCTCTGGGGCTCGCCACGCTAAACCCCTCTTCCTCAAGGTAATCTTTCAATACCTTCCAGGCCAGCTCGAATGACATTTCAAAAAACTGGATAAGACCTGCCCGTTCCGCATCTGAAGGATGCTCGATTTTCATTGTCTGTTCAAGCAAGAGAAACGCCTTCCTAAAGTGAACGAATCGCTGTTTCCAGCGGATATCTTGACTGTCATCAACTGCCATATGTTACCACCTGGACTTTCCTGGTTAACTTAAGGGTATCTTGAAAAATGGTTTTTTTGCCCAAGCTCCGCGTTGTTTAAAACAATTTTATCATCGGAATATCAACTATATGCCTGTGGTAAAATTTATTCATCCCTTGGTTTTGAACAAAAATCCTGTTTTTTCAAGGTACCGTTATTTCACCACTTCTGTGCCTGATGCCATTTCCAGGCCGTAGCTAGAATCTCCTCGAGTTCCGTGTAGTCAGCCTGCCAGCCAAGCTCTTTATGGATCAGCGTACTGTCCGCTACCAAAGTGGCTGGATCCCCAGGACGTCGTTCTTCGTAATCAAAGGGAATTTCGCAGCCCACCACCTTTTGGGCCGCCTCGATAATCTCCAAAATGGAAAATCCCTTGCCGTTGCCCAGATTAAAACCATGGGCCCCGTGTTTAGTGCCCATATAGTCAAGAGTCTGTAGATGCGCTGTGCACAGGTCATTGATATGGATATAATCCCGGACGCAAGTACCATCTGCGGTGGCATAATCCTTACCAAAAACCTTAAGCCTCTTCCCACCTTTGAGCACAGCCTTCAGGACATTGGGGATGAGATGTGTCTCCGGGTTGTGTGCTTCTCCTATTTCTGCCTCAGGATCAGCGCCGGCTGCGTTAAAGTAGCGGAGGCTCACAGAATTCAGGCCGTATGCCTGCGCGTAGTCCTTTAAAATCCGTTCCACCATCAGCTTGGTCTGGCCATAGGGGTTGATGGGATTCTGGGGATGTGTCTCGTCAATGAAATCTTTGAGCGGATTGCCAAAGGTTGAGGCGGAGGAAGAGAAAACGAATTTCTTTACTTCATATTTGACCATGGCATCGAGAAGGTTCACTGTGCCTATCACATTATTTCGGTAATATAAGGCAGGGTTAGACATTGACTCACCCACCAGGGACTTGGCGGAAAAATGCATGACCGCATCAAAGCTTTGCTTGTTGAAAAGCTGGTCAAGGGCATTCTGGTCAAGAAGATCCCCTTCTGCCAGCTCTCCCCATTTAACCGCCTGGCGGTATCCGGTGGAAAAGTTGTCAAAAACAGTAATTTTATGGTCTAGGGTGGCAAGCATCTTTGCCATGTGGGAGCCGATATATCCGGCCCCGCCGCAGATGAGTATGTTCATAGTCTTAAAGTACGTTTGTAGTTTTTAGTTTGATTGTAACACTGAGTGTTACCTTATTAAAAAATAATTCCCCGGGCACGGAGAGCGTCGACAACAATATTCACACATTCCATTAAGGGCTGGGTGCCGGAATCCAATTCAATATCCGGGTTGACCGGCGGTTCATAGGGAGAGGAGATTCCGGTGTAATTTTTAATCTCTCCTTCGCGCGCCTTTTTATACAAGCCTTTGACGTCTCGTTGTTCACAGATCTCCAGGGAACAATTGCAGTAGACTTCAATAAAGTCATCAGGGCCGATAATTTCTCTGATGCGAGCCCGGTCTTCTATCAGGGGCGAGATAAAGGCGGTGAGGGAGATCACCCCGGAATCAAGGAAAAGTCTGGTCATTTCAGCAATTCTCCGCAGGTTTTCCCGCCGATCTTCCATGCTGAAACCAAGATCACCACACAAGCCATGCCTGACGTTATCGCCATCAAAGACATAGGTTCTTTTACCCTGCAGGTGCAGCCGTTCTTCAACGGCATGGGCAAGGGTTGACTTGCCGGATCCGGAGAGTCCGGTAAACCAGAGATTAACACTTTTATGGCCGTTCAATGTTTCACGACGAGGCCGGGTGACAGCAGCATTGTGCCGTACTACATTAGGTGAGGTTTTCATTTATTGAGACGCTCAGTAGCGAACATATTGTAACTATTATACGAATTTACATTTTGCAAACTGTAGCCGATGGAACAATCAAAGTAAATAAATAGAAACACCTATTGTGGGCAAAAATTTCCATCCCTTGCTTTATTATGGTAGACTTTCCTTATTGATCTTCTATACTCAAGATAATCTCTTATCATCAATGTCTTACCATTCAGGGTTTATCATATGAAATATTTATTAACCATCCTTTTTCTATTTTTTCTCTCCACCGCAGTCACCTTTTATTTTCTCTGGCCCAGCGGTATAAAACCGGCCAAAGACATTGCGCTCAGTGTCAATGGCCATGGAATGTCTCAGTTGCAGGTAGACGAACAGAGCGAAGGACGGGGATATCATGGTGAAAATGAAAGGGACAAGGTCAACTCCATCGTTACCAGAGAACTCTTGCTCCAGGAAGCCGAGCGCAGCGGTATAAACAAAGAGCCTGGATTCAGGGAGATGCTGAAGAGCTATTACGAGCAATCCCTGATCAAGACCCTTACCGATAGAAAACTTGCCTCCATCAAAGTGGAGGTGGCAGAGAGTGAGATCGATCATTACCTCTCCTGTTTCGGCAAGCTGTATACCTTTACCCGTCTGCCCCTGATCAACGGAGAGGTACCGAAAGGGGAGGCAGGGCAACAGAGCTCTGTGCTCTTTGATGACCTGGCCGAGTCACTTCGTTTACTTCTGGCCGGATTAGAGCCAGGAGAGAGCGCCAGCCAGTTTGATACGGGAACCGAGATTGGCCAGATCCGTCTCGACGCGGTCAGCAAGAATACAGAAGGAGGGCAGCTTATTGATCGGCAACAGGTCAAAGGCATCCTGACCCAGTATAAAAGGGGCCGGGAAATTGATAGCTGGATCAATGAACTGAGGAAAAAGGCATCCATCATTATCAATGGTAAGGTGGTCGATCATGAGTAAGACACAATATAAAAGACGAAACATTTTTGTGAAGAAAAACTTCCAGGGCAAGCTGATCCTGGGATACTTCCTCTTTATGCTGGGCGGCTGTCTGCTCTTTATTGCCATTCTTGCCGCCTTTTCCGGAGACTCTTTGACCATCGCCTATCAAAATCATGATCTTCAGATGGGACAGACGCCTTTAATGCTCCTGCGAAAGGTGTTGATGGCCCATTGGATCTTTGTCGTCCCCGGCGGCGTATTGCTGGTCATAGCCACTATGTTCATCACTCACCGGATGGCCGGGCCGCAGTTTCGTTTTGAGAAGGCGCTGGATAACATGATCGCCGGCCGACTTGACGATACCATCTATCTCAGGGACAAGGACGAAGGCAAAGAACTGGCAGCTAAACTGAATTGCTTTAATATGGAGCTGTCTCGGAAAATAGAGACCATTGACAAGAATGCCAAAAAAGTTGATGACCTGCTACAAAAATACTCACTCCTTGATCCGAAAACGGTCAAACCCGAGGATATGGATTTGATTTGTCAGTCCATAACTCTGCAGAATGCAGAGATTCGTAAGATCACCAACACTTTCACCCTACTCAATGAATAACCGGCTGAGTCTGGTCAGCATATTGTTTCTGGGACTGCTTATTCAGACAGGTGAGGGGTGGGGTGCTGAATATCAGAGCAGATACGTGACGCTTTCCTTTAGCGATATGGCAGTGTTACGCGATTTCAATGAGAATCTCAGCCTGGACAGAAAACTCAGTTACAGCATGCAGAAAAAGAATGTGGTCACTGTGACTGATGAGGTCTTGGCCAAGGTGGACATCATTATTGAAAAGACCCAGGTAGTCTTGGATATGTTCCCCAATGGCTACCACATTCAACTGATCCTGTTACCCGATGTCGATGCAGTATCCCAAATCTATAAAGCAAAATACGGTAAGCATGTCAATCACATTGCCTATTATTCCCTTTCGGAAAAGACCATCTATGTCTCAGTGGAGGACACCCGGCTCCAGGTATTGGCCCACGAGATTGCGCATTCCGTTGTCGACTACTATTTCAAAGTACGCCCCCCTTACAACATCCACGAATTGATGGCCCAGTTTGCAGAAAAGCACATCACCGACTAACCCCCTCTCTCTCTGAAAGCATGAAAGGAATACCTGCGGACGAGCAGGTGCTGCTTAATGGAAATCCGGATTTCTGGATCCAGGACAGGATTGATAGAAAATTTATGATAAAACTTCAGAAGGGATACAACATTGAATGAATCACGACCGCACAAATCCTCATCGTTTCATGCAGTTCGTGATGCGGAAATGCGGCAGCTTAATCCTCAAAGACCTCCGGTGAATGGCGGATGATCTCGGCGTTCACCAGGTAAATGACATCTTCCGCAATATTGGTGGCATGATCGGCAATCCGTTCCAGATGCCGGCTGACGGACAGATTATGCAGCAGAATATTGATATTAGTGGAATCTTTTGCCAGCTCCTCTTTAACCAAGGCATACATATCCCGGTTCATGGCATCCACCCGATCATCCTCGGCACGCACCCGATGTGCCTTCTGCACATCCAGATTGACCAGGGCCTCAATACTGCGGGTGAGCATACTTTCCACGGTGTGCATCATAGCACTCATATCAAAAGCGATAGTTATTCCCGGTTGTTCAATAAGAAAACTGCTGCGTTCGGCAATGCCAACAGCCAGATCACCCACCCGCTCCAGTTCGTTGTTGATCTTTAAGACGGCAATGATAAAACGGAGATCACTGGCCACCGGCTGATGAAGGGCGAGGATCTTCAAGCAATCCTCTTCTATATTAACCTCCAACTGATCAATTTCATGATCCCCGGAAAGTACAGCCTGCGCCATCTTCTGATTACGGTTGATAAGTGCCACCGTGGCCCGGTAGACCCGATCTTCCACCTCGGTCCCCATATAGATGATTTTTTCCTTGAGCGCGTCGATTTCTTTCTGTAAGTGCTGTGACATAGTCTCCCCCTTCAACCGAACCGGCCAGTTATATAATCTTCCGTCTGTTTTTCCCGTGGTTTGGTAAATATCTTCTTGGTGGCATTAAATTCCACCAGGCGTCCTTCATAAAAGAAGGCGGTATAATCTGAGATACGGGCAGCCTGCTGCATATTGTGGGTTACGATGACGATCGTATAATCATTGCGCAACTCGCCAATCAGATCTTCGATGCGAATGGTTGACTTCGGATCAAGGGCAGAGGCCGGCTCATCCATGAGCAAGATATCAGGCCCTACGGCCAGGGCCCTGGCAATACAGAGGCGCTGCTGCTGGCCGCCTGACAAGCCGATGGCATTGGTCTCGAGCCGATCCTTCACCTCATCCCACAGGGCGGAACGGATCAGGCTCTTCTCCACTATCTCGACCAGCTCCTGCCTGTCCTTGGTGCCATGGATACGGGGCCCATAGGCCACGTTGTCAAAAATGGATTTGGGAAAGGGGTTGGATTTCTGAAAAACCATCCCCACCTTTCTGCGCAGGCGTACAACATTACTGCCATTTTCATAGATATTCTCACCATTGATATGGACCTCTCCTTCAAGCCTGGTCCCGGTAATGGTATCATTCATCCGGTTAAATATGCGTAGGAATGTTGACTTGCCACAACCGGAGGGTCCAATAAAGGCAGTGACCCTACGACCGGGAATATCCATACTGATATCAAAAAGGGCCTGAGTCTCCCCGTAAAAAAAATTGACCTGACGGGTGGTGATCACGTGGTCGGTATCTGCGGGGAAAATGGAAGTTTCTACCATCGATATTTTTTCCTGAAATGAATGCGAATGATTATGGCCCCCAGACTGAGTCCGAGCACCAGAAGCAGCAGGACAAGGGCCGTAGCATACTGCAGCGGCAGGACCTTATCAGCCTCCGGGTGCTGAGTGGCCAGGATATATAAGTGGTATGGCAGGGCCATAACCTGATCAAAGATTGAATTAGGCAGCCTCGGCAGATAAAAGGCGGCAACGGTCAGCAGGATGGGTGCGGTCTCTCCAGCGGCCCGGCCGATTCCAAGAATAGATCCGGTGATAATGCCGGAGAGGGAATAGGGCAGGACATTGGTGCGGATCGTCTCCCACCTGGTGGCGCCAAGGGCCAGACTTGCGTCCCTGTAGCCCCGGGGAACGGCCCGCAAGGCCTCTTCGCTGGAGACTATAATGGTGGGCAGGATCATGCAGGCGAGAGTCAGACTGCCGGCCAGAATGGAGGTGCCGAAATTAAGAAAGAGGACAAAAAGGCCGAGCCCAAAAAGCCCATAGACAATGGAGGGCACCCCGGCCAGGGTGATAATGGCCAGGCGGATCATGGCGGTAAAACGATTCTGTTCCGCATATTCAGAGAGATAGATGGCACTGCATATACCAAGGGGCAAGGCGACGATAATAGTGCCGACCAGCAGCGACAGGGTGCCGACAATAGCCGGCAGGATCCCGCCCTCGGCGCCGCTCTTCCGGGGATACTCCGACACAAACTCCCAACTCAGGGCCGGCAGCCCATTGCGGATAATATCAAAAAGGATATAGCCGATCACCAGGACAATAGAGTACATGACCATCCTGATCAGGAAATAGATTATCTGCTCCGACCGTTGTCTTCTCATTTCATCATCCCGTATCGAACCAGAACCCGCTGGGCAATGATATTGAGGAGAAAGGTCACCGCCAGCAGCACCAGGCCGATCCAGAACAGGGCCTGATAATGAAGGCTGCCAAAGGAGACCTCGCCCATTTCAGCGGCAATCGTCGCGGTCATGGTCCGCACCGGCGCCAGCGGCGACCAGGTCATGAGAGCAGAATTTCCGGTGACCATGAGTACGGCCATGGTTTCACCGACAACCCGCCCTACACCCAGCATAATCGCGGCTATAATCCCAGGCAGAGCGGCAGGAATTATCACCTGAAAGATGGTCTGCAGATCACTGGCGCCCAAGGCACGCGAGGCATCCTTATAGGCGCGCGGCACACTCATGATGGCATCTTCGGACAAGGTGATCACCGTGGGAATGGCCATGAGGGTCAGCAGCAAGGCACCGGTCAGGGCACTCAACCCTGTGCCGAGCCCAAAGAGGCTTTTGATCAGCGGCGCCAGAACCACCAGGCCGAAGAAACCAAGGACCACCGAGGGGATACTGGCCAGCAGCTCAATAAAGGGTTTCAGGATCTCCCGCTCCACAGGGCTGGCAATCTCGGCAATATAGATGGCGCCCAGCACTGACAGGGGAATGGTGAAGAGCATGGACAGCCCGGTGACCAAGGCTGAGCCGGTCACCAGGGGCAGGATGCCATAACGTTCCTGGACAAAGGAGACAGGAATCCACTGACGATCAAACAAGGCGTCCAGCCCCGGCTTCAGGGCAAAGGGGGCGGCCTCCTTCACCAGAAAGATAAAAATGAGCGCCACAAGAAAAATACTGGTTGAGGCCGCGCTCAGCATCAAGAGGCGCATGGCCTTGTCTTTCCACATAAGCGTTACTTTATGGATATATAACCGGTTTCCGTCACAATCTTCTGACCGGCTTCACTGAGACAGAAATCAACAAAGGCCTTTGCCTCTGGAGAGGAAGTTCCATTGGTGTACAGATAGAGAGGCCGGGCCACCGGGTAGTGACCAGCACGCACCGTTTCATCACTGGGCATCACTGCCGCAGCGTCATCTGCTGATTTAACCCCCACCATTTTTACCGTTGCCTTGGCCTCGAGGGCAAAGGCGAGACCAACATAGGCAATGGCCCCCTTATCCGAGGCCACAGACTGCACCAGGGCCGATGTTCCTGCCAGCAGCCTGGCCTTGGGGGTATAGTCAGCCTTCTTGAGTACATGCTCCTGAAAAAAGACAAAAGTGCCGGAACTTGATTCTCTGGAGAGGACAATAATGGGCAGGGCAGGCCCACCCATATCCTTCCAGTTCGTATATTCACCGATAAAAATCTTGCGAAGCTGCTCCATTGAGAGGTCCACGACCGGGTTGGCCGGATTGACAATAATTGCCAAGCCGTCACGGGCCACAGCATACTCCACAAGATCAATTTTTTTCTGAGCAGCAAGTTCTTTTTCCTTGCCTTGAATCTCACGGGAAGAGGCGCAGATATCTGTCGTCCCATTGAGCAGAGCGGCGATACCCGTACCTGATCCACCACCCGTTACCGAGATCTGGGCATCAGGATGCTGACCCATGTACTGCTCCGCCCAGGAACTGGTCAGGTGTACCATGGTGTCAGAGCCTTTAATGCTTATCGCCTTCTGGGAACCGGCCTCACTCCCTGCCTCTCCCTTCGAGGCTTCCTTCTGACCGGAATCACACGACGTCTGCAGAAGCAGAAGCAGAACAGCAAGCCATGGAACTATTTTCTTAATTATCATAGTTTTCCCCCTTCGTTTGTGATGTGTTCACATGACGATGCTGAAATTTTAGCAACTAGCAACCAACCGATCACCATGTGCTATAACTTCAGCTCTTCCCGACACCATCTTAATGAAACGTACAATTTCAGTATACTCAAGACCTGTCAGCCCTGTCAATGCCAACCCTTTTAGCCGATACGTTTCATTTCAAAAGTCCTCTATTTCATCCAGGTAACGACATCCTTTCACAACGGCTTACAACCACCCCCGTCTCTTGAAAAATCTGATCATCACTACAGCCACCAGCAGCAGGACAGCCCAGAAGACAAAGTAACTGTATTTATAATGAAGTTCAGGAAAATATTCAAAATTTGTCCCATAGACCCCGGCGATAAAGGTCAAGGGAATGAAGATTGCAGAAAAGATGGTCAAGACCTTCATGATCTCATTTAACTTGTTACTCACCCCGGTATTGTAGATATTCAGATAATCAAAAAGCATCTCGCGATAGGTGTCAACAATCTCAACCGACTGCAAAGCCAAGCCCTGCATATCCTTGAGAAAAGGATCCGTCTTATCACTTATAAGCTCCGAATCCAGAAAACTCAACTGCTGAGTGAGTTCCCTGAACGGCCTGACAGACTTGCGGATATAATTCATCTCCCTTTTATAGCGGATGATCTTTGCCAGTACCGCCTGACTGGGACCGAGCAGGACCTCTTCCTCAAGCTCCTCCACCTTCTCCCCCAATTGCTCGATGATAAAGATATAGTTGTCAACGACGGTATCGAGAAGGGCATAGGCAAGATAATCAATCCCTGCCCCCCTGATCCGTCCTTTCTGCCTGCGGATTCTCTCCCGCACCGGTTCAAAGGTATCACCCGGTTGCTCCTGAAAGGTAAGAAGAAAATTTGGACCCAGCACCATGCTCAACTGTTCGCCCACAACCTGCTCCTGATCCTGGTCAAAACGCAGCATCTTGACCACCAGAAAGATACAGTCGTCATACTCCTCTACCTTGGGCCGTTGTCCGGTATGGACAATATCCTCCAGGATCAGGGGATGGAGCTCAAAGCTCCTGCCGATCTCCATGATCAGATCCGTGTCATGCACCCCGTCAACATTGATCCAGGTGGCAGTATCTGTTTTCTTGAAACGCCCCCCCTCCGCCAGATCTTGCAGTTCCAGTTCCCGCAGATTGCCATGATCATAATCCATAACCGTGACCCTGGCCTGATCCATCTTCTGGCTACCAACAAAAACAACAGAACCCGGCGAGCGATGTAAACTTGCCTTATTTTTTTTCAGAAACCGCGCCATACGTCTCTCTCTTTAGGGGGTATCAGCAAATAAGCTTCGTACTTCTGTTCACTTGGTTACGACAAGCAAAGATGGCATTGTAGCGCTTGCTCCATGCACAGATGAAAAAGGCTCTACCGGTACTCAAATACTATCGCCAGATACAGAAAAAAACAAGCAGATCTCTCCCTATCCCGGCAGAATACGTTGCAAGAAGGTAAATAACAGCAGCACCCGACTGAAATCACCGGCAAGGTACGCAGGGCCAACAGCTGCCACTTTTGACCGTTGACCGACAGCCGTACCTCTCCCCTCTTTTGTCACAGAATTATTGCAATCCTAACAAAGATGTGGCACAAATGCTATTCTCTAGAGAGTGCGCCGCTGAAAAGCGGTTCCATCGAAGAAAACAAGGAGTACTTACATGACAGCAGCAAATATAATAATCACGGTACTGGGTGGGCTGGCACTGTTTTTATTCGGCATGAAAACCATGAGCGACGGTCTGCAGAAAGTGGCAGGGCCAACCATGCGAACCATTCTGTCCAAAATGACGGGAAACCGGTTTTCCGGCGTTATCACGGGCACGCTGATCACCTCGATGGTTCAGTCTTCGAGTGCAACCACGGTGATGCTTATCAGTTTTGTAAGCGCTGAACTGCTGACGCTGACCCAGGCAGTCGGGGTCGTCATGGGTGCCAACATCGGCACCACCATGACCGGCTGGATTGTGGCGCTATTCGGATTCAAATTTAAAATAATTCTGCTCTCTTTTCCCGCCATTTTTTTGGGATTTCTGCCCCGACTGCTTGGTATGCAAAAGCAAGCTGACTGGGGCGAAGTATTGCTGGGTTTCGGCGTGCTCTTTCTGGGGCTCGATTTCATGAAAGAATCGGCTGAAAGTCTTAAGGATTCCGCAGCCATCCTCGCCTTTGTCCAATCCGTAGATGCTTCAACCATGATGCACCGGCTAGGGGCAGTGGCCGTCGGAGCGATCATAACCATGATTATTCAATCCTCTTCGGCCACCATGACCATCACCATGACCCTGGCCGCGCAGGGCATCATTGATGTCCCCTCGGCCTGTGCACTGGTTCTCGGTGAAAACATCGGCACCACGATCACTGCCAATCTTGCCGCCCTGGGGGCCTCCCGCGAAGCCAAGCAGACGGCTGTTTCTCACTCCATTTTCAACCTGTTCGGGGCTCTCTGGGCCATAGTGCTGTTCAATCCTTATCTGCAACTCATCGATTATATTGTTCCTGGAGAATTGATGAATTCGTCCACCGGCACGGCAATTTCTATGGTCGCCCTGGCAGCCCATATAGCCATGTTCCACACAATGTTTAATGTCATCAACACATGCCTCTGCCTTCCGTTTATAAAACAGATCGCCTGGGCTGCCAGCAGGATCGTTCCCTCTAAGACATTGAAAGATCGCCCTATTCTTCAGTACCTGGACCCCCATGTAATCAGTTCACCACCCATGGCACTGCACGCCGTGCGCATGGAAGTGCGCAACATGACCAACGAGGTCTATTCGATGCTCGACAAGGTGCTTCTGCTCATTGAATCACCCGTTTCCAAAATGGGTCTTGTGGCTGACGCCATCAGTCAATCTGAAAACAAGGTAGATTATCTGGAGAAAGAGATCATCCAGTATCTGGTGATCATTACCCAGGGCGAAACGTCACGCAGCGAAGCCCATGAAATCACCGGCATGATCGGTGTGGTCCACTACATTGAGCGCATCGGTGATCGCTGTGAGTCTTTGCAAAGAGTGCTGGCCCGGCGCTATGATCAGAAAATTGAGCAATCCGAAGAAGCGACAAAACAGCTTCTGGAGATCGGCAACACCACTCGACAGTTCATACGGCTCATCGCCGATAATCTGGAACATCCTTCACCAGAAATCATGGTCACTGCCCAGGGACTGGAAAACACAATTGATGAAATGCGCAGACACATGCGCGACAGCCACATTTCCCGTCTCAATGAACAGCACTGTTCCGTTGCCAGCGGCCTGATGTTCATAGACATGCTCACTTCTTTTGAAAAAATCGGTGATCACGCCTACAACGTGGCCCAGGTATTGGGCGGTGAGCGCTGAGCTGCCTGGCCTGCTCCAAAATCACGTCCCCATGATCTTGGAGCGAAACAGAAAAAAGACCGCGCCCAGCAGACAAAGCCCGGCCCACAGATAATCCAGAGACAATTTCTCTTTCACGTAAAAGAGAGAAAAGGGGATAAAGACCGACAGGGTCACCACCTCCTGCAGGATCTTCAACTGGCCCACATTCATAACCTGATGGCCAATGCGGTTGGCGGGAACCTGCAGCAGATACTCAAACAGGGCAATCCCCCAACTAACCAGAGCCGCAAAGAGCCATGTCCGATGCGCCATATTCGTCAGATGACCATACCAGGCAAAGGTCATGAACACATTGCTGCAACAGAGTAAAACCAAGGTAACAATATAGGGATTCATCTTCTCCATCCGCCTCATACAGTAGAAATCAATCAACACAATCAGAAATTTTATATTAAAACATGTGGCAAAGTGTATCGTCAATCAGAGACAGCAATTCGCCCATGAACAGTATGCCCTTTTCAACCCATAAACTTGACATAACTCGATAAGACCATTCTAATGATCAAAGATCAGATCCCTGGAGGAATCTGACAAAACACTCTTTCTTCTTTTACGTGACAGAGCCCCTTATGACACCTGAAAATGAAACGGATTGCGGCCGGAACCGGTCACAACTGGAACTGACCTTTCAACGGCTCAAGACACCCCTTGATAAATTTATCCATTATGATGCCGCCTCGGGACTCCTTCTCATAGGATGCGCCATCCTGGCCCTGATCCTGGCCAACACCTCCCTGGCCCCATCCTATGAGCATATCCGCCATACCGTCATCACCCTGCAACTTGGCTCTTTCACTTTAAGCCATACCCTCCACCATTGGATCAATGACGGCCTGATGGCCCTCTTCTTTTTTCTGGTGGGACTGGAGATTAAACGGGAGATCCTGGTGGGCGAACTCGCCAGTCTGCATCAGGCCCTCTTGCCCATTGGTGCGGCTCTCGGCGGCATGATCGTCCCGGCCCTGGTCTATGCCGCCATCAACAAAGACGGAATTGGCGCGGGAGGATGGGCCATCCCCATGGCTACCGATATCGCCTTTGCCGTGGGTGCCCTTGTGCTCCTTGGCAAACGGGTACCCAAAGCATTATTTGGCTTTCTACTGGCCCTGGCCATAGTTGATGACCTTGGCGCCATACTGGTCATTGCCTTCTTTTATACCAAGACCATTGACCAGAACATGCTTCTTTGGGCAGCCTTTATTTTTTCCCTTCTGATCGGCTGCAATCGTGTGGGAATACGTAAACCACTCCCCTACTTTCTGCTGGGTGGTCTCCTCTGGCTTGCCCTTCTCAATTCAGGAATCCATGCCACTCTAGCCGGGGTTCTCACCGCCCTGACCGTGCCTGCAAGACCCAGATGTCATCCGTCAAAATCCATCGAGATCATGTCCAACTTGCTCACACGATTTGACAAAGTTCACGAACCAGGCAGGACCATTGTCGGCAACACCAAAGCACAAGGAGTCCTGCAGAATCTGGAAGATGCCATCCACAATATGGCTTCTCCGCTTCAACGCCTGGAGCTTCACCTCCACCCATGGAGCGCCTTTCTGATTATCCCACTTTTTGCCCTGGCCAATACGGGGATCCCCATAGAATTTTCCAGCCTGGCCACTACCCTGCGCCATCCCGTAACATTGGGGGTCATTGGGGGGCTTGTGGCAGGGAAAAGTATCGGCGTCTTCGCAAGTGTCTTGCTCCTGCAACAAACCGGGATCTCCCGCTTGCCGGCTGGCATAAACCTGCACCATATTGCCGGAGTTTCTCTCCTGGCAGGTATCGGATTCACCATGTCCATCTTTATCGGCGAACTCTCTTTTGCAGGTCAAGATAACCTCCTGCTCCAGGCCAAGACCGGAGTACTGATCGGCTCACTGCTGGCAGGAATCAGTGGTTTTATCTGGCTTCGCCTGGCAGGATCGGTGGATAACTAAATATATATATCCTTTAT
This sequence comes from Desulfocapsa sp., assembly GCA_013792135.1. GTDB lineage: Bacteria > Desulfobacterota > Desulfobulbia > Desulfobulbales > Desulfocapsaceae > UBA2270. The sequence goes on from VMSP01000020.1 coordinate 40,092, forward strand.
AAGCTTCAACTTGTGGAACCTCCGCCAAAATTGTATAGTACCGGACCCTTAAATTTATACTGACCCTCAACAAACCCACAGGACACCATGCGCAAAGGTATCATACTGGCCGGCGGCTCCGGTACCAGACTGCACCCCCTGACCCACTCGGTGAGCAAGCAGCTCATGCCGATCTATGACAAGCCGATGATCTATTATCCCCTGTCCACCCTGATGCTGACCGGGATCCGGGAGATTCTCATCATCACCACTCCGGCTGACATGCCCCTGTTTAAAAACCTGCTGGGAGATGGCCGTCAGTGGGGACTTGAATTAAGTTATGCCGTGCAGCCCAGCCCGGATGGTCTGGCCCAGGCCTTTCTGATTGGAGAGGGTTTTATCGGTGACAGCCCGGTCACCCTGATTCTGGGCGACAACATCTTTCATGCCGAAGGGCTTTCTCATAAGCTGCAGCAAGTCAGTCAACAGGAACATGGGGCCACGGTTTTCGGCTATTATGTGCAGCGACCTGAGCGCTATGGCGTTGTTGTCTTTGACAAGGATGGCAAGGTCATTGACCTGGAAGAAAAACCGGCCCAACCCAAATCATTCTATGCCGTAACCGGCCTTTATTTTTACGATAATGAAGTGGTGGAGATCGCCAAGCATATTCGGCCGTCAGAACGCGGTGAACTGGAGATCACTGACGTCAATCGGGAATATCTCAAACGGGGCGCATTGCAAGTCGAGATCCTCAGCCGCGGCACGGCCTGGCTGGATACCGGCACCCATGCCTCTCTCCTTGATGCTGCCAACTTTGTCCGGGTCATTGAGGATCGACAGGGGCTGAAGATCGCCTGTCCCGAAGAGATTGCCTTCCGCATGGGATACATTGACCTGAAAGACCTGGAGGCGTTGGCCGCTCCCTTATCCAAAAATGGCTATGGTGCTTATCTGCACTCCATCTGCCGGATGGAGCTTCAGCCATGAAGGTGATCGAGACCCCTCTAGCGGGACTGCTGATCATTGAGCCCAAGGTTTTTGGTGATGAACGGGGTTTTTTCCTGGAGACCTGGTCGCGTAAACGATACCAGGATATAGGAATCAATATTGATTTTGTGCAGGACAATCTTTCCTTTTCCGGGCGCGGAGTCCTGCGCGGACTGCATTTCCAGAACCCTCAGCCCCAGGGAAAACTTGTCTATGTTCTCCAGGGTGAGGTCTTTGATGTGGTGGTGGATATCCGTAAAGGCTCGCCAACCTTTGGCCGGTGGCACGGGGTTGTCCTTTCAGGCGAAAATAAACGCCAGTTCTGGGTACCTCCCGGCTTTGCCCATGGCTTCTGTGTGACCAGCGACACCGCACTTTTTGCCTATAAATGCACGGAATTGTATGCTCCGCAGCATGAAAAATCAATCCGCTGGGATGACCCCGCCCTGGCCATCGACTGGCCGATAAACGAACCGCAAGTTTCGGATAAAGACCGCTTGGCGCCGATGCTGGCAGATATTGATCCAGCCAGTTTTTGTCTGTTTGAGAACAAATAATGAAGGATAATTCTTCCATCCTGCTGACCGGGGCCAATGGCCAGGTCGGATACGAAGTAACTCGTCAGGCCAACGCAAGAGGCTGCGGCCTGATAGCCTTGACCCGGCAGCAACTCGATATCGGCGATGGTGAGGCGGTGGAGCAGATCATCAGCCAGTTGCGCCCCTCCCTTGTCATCAACGCTGCAGCCTATACAGCCGTGGATAAGGCCGAGCAGGAAGTCGAGGCCGCCATGCGGGCCAACCGGCAGGGACCGGCCAATCTGGCTGCCAGCTGCCATAATCACCAGATCCCCCTGATCCATCTCTCCACCGATTATGTCTTTGACGGCAACAAGGCCGGGCCCTATGAAGAAGATGATCCGGTTTCCCCCAGCGGCGTCTACGGCCGAAGCAAGTGGGAGGGCGAAGAGGAGGTGCGCGCCAGACTAAGAGAGCATCTGATCCTCCGCGTCAGCTGGGTCTTCGGGCCGCACGGAAATAACTTTGTCAAGACCATGCTCCGGCTGGCAGCCGAACGTGATGAACTGCGGGTGGTGTCTGATCAGCGGGGATGCCCAACCTGTGCTACCCATATTGCCGAGGCCCTGCTAATCCTGGCAGACAAGATCAGTGAAGGAATTGATATTTCCTGGGGCACCTATCATTATTGCGGCCTGCCGGAAACAACCTGGCACGGCTTTGCGAAAATCATCCTTGAAGAGGCCTGCAAAATTGGCCTTAGTGATCATGTGATTCCGATACATCCCATCACCACCAGTGACTACCCGACACCCGCGCGCCGTCCCCAGAATTCAGTCCTTGATTGCCATAAAATCATGCAGACCTTTGACATGAAACTTCCCAATTGGCAGGAAGGATTAACCACCATGTTAGGGGCCGTTACGAAATAACCATTAGCTTTCTATCCATTTCATTACGGCCGTTATGCTGTTCACGCACGGTATTGTCATGTTATGATTATTTTTCAACAGCGGCCTGGCCCTGATTAAACAAGAAAAAAGGAAATAAAATGCTTTATCAGCCCGAAAAAATCCTGGTAACCGGAGGCGCTGGTTTTATCGGCGCCAATTTTGTCCACTTCTGGTTGCAAAATCACCCTGATAGCCGGGTTGTAGTCCTGGACGCCCTGACCTATGCCGGAAACCGTGCCAACCTGATCTCCGTTAAAACCCAGAAAAACTTTCGTTTTGTTCATGGCGATATCAGGGATTACGATCTGGTACTCGGATTATTGCAGGAAGAAAAGATTGACACCATTGTCCATTTTGCCGCCGAATCCCACGTTGATCGTTCCATCCATGGTCCGGATGAATTTATTGACACCAATGTCATCGGCACCCATGTCCTGCTCAAGTCAGCCAAGAAGATCTGGCTGACTGATCCTCAGGCACCGCGACCGCACCGCTTTCATCATGTCTCCACCGATGAGGTGTATGGCACCTTGCGACCCGAAGAACCGCCGTTTACCGAAAGTAACCAGTACGCACCAAATTCGCCCTACGCCGCTTCCAAGGCCTCTTCCGATCATCTGGTACGGGCCTACCATGAGACCTATGGCCTGCAGGTAACAACCAGTAATTGTTCCAATAATTACGGACCTTACCAGTTCCCGGAAAAACTGATCCCCCTGATCATCAGTAATATCCTTGATGGGCTGCCCCTGCCCATATACGGCGATGGACTGCAGATCCGCGACTGGCTTTATGTGGATGATCACAACCGGGGTATTGATCTGATTATCCACCAGGGAAAGATTGGTGAGACCTATAATATCGGCGGCAACAACGAGTGGACCAATATTGAGATCGTCAAATTGATCTGTCGTCTCTTAGATGAGAAATTTGCCGCCCATGAAGAGATGAAGCAAAGATTTCCCCACGCCCCGCAGGTATCGGGCGACATGGCTGAAAGCTTGATCACCCATGTCGCGGACCGGCTTGGTCACGATCGCCGCTACGCCATTGATGCCGCCAAAATCACCAACGAACTTGGCTACTGTCCGCAGGAATCCTTTGAGACCGGCATTCGCAAGACCTTGGACTGGTATCTGAACAATGAAGGCTGGTGGCGGGCAGTTATGGATGGCAGTTATCGAAAGTGGGTGGAGCTGAACTATAGCCAGAGCACTTAGATCCGAGCTTCCGCAGACTCCTTTCGCATATAGAGCACGGCACTGAAAAGGGAGAAGAGAAATCCTGTCTGAGCAATGATCAGATAGGACTCGGTGAACATGATGGTCAGGAAAAACAGGGGAAAGGCCAAACGGATTCGCTCCCAGCCGTCTGACAAGACAAAAGCCTGACGAATCTGGGTCACAAAGATGCCAACCAGGGCCGCCAACCCAAGTAGTCCCATTTGGCACAAGACAAAAACATACTGGTTATGGGGATTATCGGTTGCCACCATCCGCGGTGATGTGAGCTTATTAACCTCGGCATAGGCCGACTGAAAATCACCAGTGCCCACCCCCAGCCATGGACTCTTTTTTATGATCTCCCAGGAATTCTGCCAGAAAAGCAACCGTAAGCCCACAGAGGTATTCGGATTACTTTTAAACTGGTGAACCTCGGAACAGGCCCGATCCACACGCCCATGAAAGACAGGGCTGAGCTGATAGCCGGCAGTAAAGATTGCCGGAAGAAGAAAGATCATGATCAGCCCGGCGCGCAGAATATTTTTTCTGAAGATCTGTAGAAAAAGTAGACCAAGCAGGACAAAAAATACAATCTGACCGCCCCGCCCTTCCGTAATAAACATGTTGAATATCATAAGAAAGGCCAAGCCGGCCAAGGGCCAACGCAGGGCAGATCTGATCTTACCCCACACCAGCTCATGACAGAGGAGATATATGGCAAAGGCCAGCATGGGATTGTAGATGACATGAAAGGTACCACGGGTGAGATGTTGTGTAGTGATATCCGCATAATGCAAAAGACCGAACCAGGCCAGATAGGTCATGGTCATGGCAATAGTCATCCCTGCTAGAAAAAAACCTGTATACACCCGCCGCATCTCCCAGCGAGCAGTCGTCAAAAATACAGGCAAAAGCATGAGTTTCCAGTATTTTTTCAGGACATCAAGGCCATTTGCCAGATCTTCAGTCCAGAGCAGGCCGATCACATAGAGTGCAAGATACAAAAGAACCGCCATGGCAACCGGGTTTGTGGAGATCAGCCGTAACTTTTCCCGGTAGCCTCCTTCGACTAGCCAGACAACCAGTATCAAGATGGCCAGTACCGAAAGGGCAGAGGTGGAAAGCGGCAGCACAAAAGCCATAATGGCCAGAAGCCATGTGTTCAGACGCCCTGCATTCTGTTGAAGAGTTCTATGATTCATGATGGTCGTTTCGTAGCAAATACCATTATAAAAAACAAGGCCTAAATGGGGATCCATTTCTGTGCATCAGACGTTTAATGTGATAACCTTGCTGTTGCAATTTTTCAATCTCTGGCCCAGAAAATAAAAAAAATATTTTATTTTTCATTTGCCAACCCTATTTTTTTGTGAAAAAATAATAAATTATAGCCTCGTAACAATTCATACTCCTCGCACTGGAGGCTCTTTCTATCCCTCTTGTGTGTGCGTGGATGACAAAAAATAATCTTTCGTACTACCTGTTATTGCAAGTCCGCTCGCTTAAGAGGAACTGGTACATTCCATTCAGGGATACCTTAATTGGGGAGAAAGCTCATGAAAATGTTTTCGTACGGCATCGTTGCGGCAACCGTTCTCTCTTCTTTCATCCTTTTTTTCTTCCAGCCGCAGGCCCAAGCTGCCACTCTCACAGTGAACAGCATTGCTGATTCCGGCGCCGGCACCCTGCGTCAGGCCATACTGGATGCCGTAGCCGACGACACCATCGACTTTAATCCGACGGTATTCCCGCCCACCGCTCCCGCCATCATTACTCTGATCAGTCAACTCACCATCAACAAGAACCTGACCATCAATGGTAATGGCGGGGTTATTCTCGATGCAAACCAAACCGGCAGGGTTATGCTGATTGATGATGGGACAGCGGCCATCATGAGCGCCAGCCTCAGCGGTCTCACTTTCATGAATGGACTGGTTAGCGGTCCAGGCGGCGGTATTTACACCAAAGAGCATCTCACCCTTGCCA
>VMSP01000133.1 GCA_013792135.1 Desulfocapsa sp.
ACTGTCCATAAAGGACGTTAAATTATCCCCTACGATTATGTGGTCGAGGATCTTAACATCTATGATTTTCAAGATTTCTTTCAGTTTTTTGGTCAATTCAATGTCTTGTGGTGATGGGTCAGTATTACCTGAAGGGTGGTTATGGGCGAGGATAACCTTCGCCGCATTGAGCTGCAGGGCTTCCTTGACCACTTCACGTGGGTAAACTGTTGTCGAATCAATAGTCCCTCGAAACATTTCCTTCCACTCCAGGATACAGTTTTTGGTGTCCAGAAAAAGACAACCAAAGACCTCATGTTGGTATGAAGAGATTTTTGAGGCTATTGCTTCCTTTGCCGCTTGTGAACCTCCGATAAATTCTGATCCTTTTTTCAGTGTGGAGCGAGTACGGCTACGCCCCTCTTTGATGATTTCGGGGGTTGTCGCAGTGATGTACTTTCCTTGTTCGTCTTTGATAAATAACTGCATCGCCTTATCTCCTTCTGTGAATTAAAAAGGGATACGACTTTACCAAAGACAAAGGGGTTGTTTTGCTCCCGGTAGTTTGATTTCTGCGAGTTTCTGCAACAGATAGCTTCTTTTGCAAGCGTTCTATCTCATTTGCAGCCTCAAAAAGCAGGATGCAATGGCCAAGGTTGGTCTTGTCGGCTCTTTTTGCAGTATTCCGCATACTTCTAATCAGATTGATAATCATATCTTGCCTCCTTTGAGTCGGAATAAAAAAGGGGCAAGACTTCCCCGACAGGGGTTGTTTGCCCCTGGTGGGTTGATTACTATTGTTGGTTATTCAGTTTTTTCTTTTTCTTGGTGATCAGCTTCAAAATAATCGGCCATTAAGTCAGCCATTACTTCGAGATCATAATAATAATCCATTATTATGATGCCTCCTGTGCGTCAGTATGATCAGCGATGGCCTCAAAGAGATAGACAGGATGGTGATGTTTCAATAGCTCTTTCAACAGAGCTACCGGATCATTACTTCCTATCAATTTCTGTAAGCGCTCTATCTCGTCTGCAGCTTCATGGAGCACATTGCAATGAGGCCAATCATTCTCGGCTGCCCTTCTTGCACTGTTCCGCAGTCGTGTAGTCAATTTGATTGTGATGGTCGATTTTTCCGTAACATCCATTTCTAATGGTTCGGCCATCATTTCGATTTCTGACTTATTCATGATTTTTCCTCCGTAATGAAAATGGACAAAACTTCCCCTGCAGGGGTTGTTTTGCCCCTGGTAGGTGGGTTATGCCGCATTTCGTATTTCAGCCAGGACAAAATACTTCGATTGTTCCGGCTTGTAGATACGGATAGGCTTTTCGTTTATTTCACCGCAACCCTGCCGGTCATACCAGCCAATTTTTCGGCCTGACCAGAAGACGGCTCCCTCTTTGAGCTCGAAGCGATTGCGACCTACATAGGCCACGGCTCCATCTTTCTTGACATAGACAGGGCCACGCACGATGTACTGTTGCGTGATCGTGGCAATGCCGGAGCTTGTCGCCATGGTGGTTGTGGTGGTGATGGTAACGGCCTGGTCATCATCCATGGACAGATTGCCCAGCAACTCTCGTTGTCGGTATCTGGTCCAGGCCTCACTCATATCCTTGACCGCAATCTTGCCGGTCAAAGCCTTTGCCAGTTCATACATCATGCTGTTTTCTGATTCAGATAATGCGGCCAGCCCTTTATCTGAGAGCTCTCCCTCTATGGCTAAAGATGTCTCCATCTTTTGGGCCATGAGTGAAAGAGCTTTTTCCTGCATTGTGTCCGCATAGGCCATAAAAAACACCCGCACCGGCTGATCTTGCCCGATACGCCATGACCTACGGCTGGCTTGTCTAAGAGTGAAAACACTATAGCCGCATTGAAAAAAGATGATGGTGGGAAACTCTAAAAGATCGAGTCCAGTTTTCACCAGGTTGGGATTGCAAATAAGACAGTCATAAAGACGTGTTTTGATCTGTTCCTTGAGATAGTCTTCCCGATGTTCCGGGGTGACATCCGTGCTGCGTAAAATCAGAGGATTCATATCGTGCGTATGAAGTTTCTCCTCTAATGTCGTCAGCAAGTCTCGTGTTCCGGTGTGTTCCAGGAAAACAGCTACCTTTCTTCCCTTTTTCTTTTCAGCCGTGATAATTTCCAGCAGCTTTTCTTCTTTAGGCAGCAGGTCAATCTCAAGGGCAGGGGCATAGCCCACTGTTTCCTCTGTACCTGCTATTTCAAGGGTAACAATTTCCTCGCGTCTGCAGCCATCAGGATACGCCAGTAAAGATTGAAGCATTTTTCCTAAAAGCCGCATGTCGCCTCGGCCCAATGCTTGAAATGTCGCATCAGTTAAGTCCTTGGCAAGCTGCTCGTATGCTTCTCTTTGTTCATGTTCCATTTTTACCGGAACAATGATCTCTTCGTATTCTGGTAGTGCATCACTCACATCCGCCAGACGAACAAAGGCTGAATGCTCCAAAAGCAGATCGGGCAGCAACAGGGGTGATATTCCCGGCGCTTCCTTGACCCGCGACTTTCCGAGCTTCCGGCCAATACTGGCTTGGTTGAGGCTTGCATCTAAGTCTTTGGTATCGTAGGTTCTCTGCACAACGCCGTAGCGTTCCGCAAACTGCAATGACCTTCCAAACTCAAAACTTCCTGCCTTCATCTGACGAGAAAACATCCGCCAGAGCAGGTAAAACAGATTTGAAGAATACCCACCCATCAAAGTGCCGGTAAGAGCAAGCACCTTTTTGGACCGGGCTATCAAGCAGGACATGGCTTGACCCTGGGCAGTACCGCCGCCCTTGAGTTCATGCACCTCATCCAGTATCAGGAGATCAAAGAAGTTCTTGGGAAAAAACCGCTTGATAAACTCGGCCTTGGCGTAGCGGCGGACTTTGGTTCTGTCTGCCATCCACATCGGGGCCTTGCAATGTTCGCAGGTTTCTTCGTTATTCTCAGATGTTATTTGTAGTCCGCATTCTGGACAGCATGGTTTCCCGCAAACAGTAATCCTTTGGGGAACACGCTGAAAATGCAGTTTTGCTCGTTCTTTCCCCATAACCCAAATCTCCATGCCAACCGGTTTGGTCAACTGGAGCTTATTGGCTATGAGCAGATCAAGGCTCTTTCCGTTAAGATTGGTGCAATTACAGCTTGGGATTGTTACCTGCGCCTCCCGTATCCATTTCTTGACCAGGTGGCCAGGACATTGGATAAGGATTCGTTTGCTCTGTTTCGGGATAAGATGAGCAACAGCTAAACTCATGAAGGACTTACCCGTTCCCATCTCACCAACCAGAAAATCAGCCTTGTGATCTTCTTTGAAGAAAGACCTGGCTACAGGCAATATGCCTTTTCTGGTTTGAGACTCAAACGGCTTCCGCAGTAATTGCTGTAACTTTTTTTTGGCCTGTAAATCCCAATCGTCTTCCGCTTTTGGGGAATAGACAGGATTCATATTCTTGACGACTTGGCTTTTGAGTATATCGCCCCACTCGTCAAGAAACTCGGCCAGCTTGACGGTTTTTGGAACGTCATCTGGTTCGGTAATGTCGGTGACAGCTTCCATGACTCTCCTTTTGATGGTGATGGTTGAACAAAGGAGAATATGGCCCCGGCAGGGGGGTATTCTCCCCTGTATAGGTGGGTAATAACTTTTTTTCTTACTGGATTTGTCTGTTCTTGATTGCTGCCAAAACATGCGACTCTAAGGTTTCGTCGCATGGGATGGTCAGAAGATATGCTTCCTGAAACTCGCCCTGAAATTCGCTACTGCCAAAGCTGTAGAGCTTCTCAGGGGATATCATTGTTTCCCAGAGCCATTCCTGCCACTGTGGTTTCAGCGGAATGGTCGTGGTTGCATCAAGACGACGAAAAGCCCGTTCCTGCACAAGGGGCAGATCAGGGCCAAAGACAGCAGCCGTATTGTTATTTTTGCTGAAATAATTAGTGATCAGGACTTTATTGACTATCTCTCCGATTTTCCGTGAGCGACAAGTCTGGGTTGGCCCTGCAAATTTCAGTTCTGTATCAAGATTGTCTCCTGATATATGGCAAGATTCTCCGGTGTAAATGAGTGCCGAGAGACTTTTGATATGCGATGGTGTCCCAATCAAGCTCAACATGCAAGCCTGAAGATCGCCAGAATCCGTTCTTGCAATGAGAGCATTGCAGTAGGCGGTAAATCCGGCGCATTTTACAGTGAGATAGTTTGTCGTCATTTTGCTTTTCTCCGTCAGTTAATTATTGAATCTCCTGAAAGCCGTATCAATCTTTGCTTTCAGTTTATAGGTTTGATGATGGTCAATAAAAGGCTGATTCGGTACAGCATTGAAGACGGCCAAACATTCATCCAGCAATCGTTTGTATTCGTTTCTTTCTTTAACGATTCCTTGAATTTGCATAGCGCATACCGTTGTTCCTGTGATCATTGTAATTTCTCCTTGAGGTACTGGTTAAAACGGGAGAAATCCCCTGTGCGGGAGGTTTCTCCCGTAAGGGTTGAATGAGGATTACTGAACGATAATCAATTCAGCAGTCTGCATGTCGATGATTTTGACGGTCGGGATGTACTGATCTTTGGTGGTAATTGAACCGCCACCATTCTCATTTTCATAGGTCTGGACGATTTTCTCCGTTTTATGGATAACGCCCTTGATGACCAACTGCCGTCCATCTTTCTCAATGGCTCCGTTCATATATCCTCCCGCCAGCATAAGGGCCAGGTGGCCGTTTTCAAGCGAGGTCAATGGACGGATATTATTGTTTTTGGCAGGAGTTAGTTCCCTCAAAGCATCTTTCAGGATTCCGGCCTTGTTTATCACCGGAATTGCTTCCAGTGGGTCAAGGCGATCTACGCGAAAGTTTATTGGCTTATTAGCTGTCGGCACAACGATTGGGGCCATAGTTTCCAGTGGCCATACCTCGCTTTGAAACTCCTCCGGTGTCATCTCGGCCAATTCTTCCAGGTGTTCCTGGGTTGCTTTGGCTTTTTCCTCTGATATGTATCTTTTTTCTCCAAAGACAACGCACTGCTTAAAAAGAGGAAATTCTTCATCTGGAAACCCCACTACCTGTACCTTGAAATTACGGGCCAGTGTCTTGGCACAATGTTTCAGGACATAATAGGGGATAACAAAAACGAGAATGCCACCAATCTGCAATGTTCGGCTATAAGAGCGTAAGAACTGATGCTCCAGCCGTTTGTCATCTGTGTGGATTGCTTGAATTGCGGTGTCGTAGGGAGGATTGAGGTAGAGCAGACCAAAGGCTTGTGATGATATCCGAGCCTCGGTAAGAGCGTCACCCCATACTGCTTTAAAAAGCCGTGTTTTGGCTTCCGTGGCTCGCTGGTGGTCAAGTTCAACGCCATAGGTGAGTGTCGTTTTTATTTCCAGGCTGACGCCATTGATATTTTCTATCGTATGGCCAGCCAGTTGGGAAAGGGTTTTACCTTTACCACAACAGGGATCTAAAATCCGGGCACCTTCTTCAAACGATATTTTTGTTTTCAGCAGGGAAACAACACTATCCGGTGTAGGATAGAAACCTGCCTTTGCTTGAGATGCGAGTCGTGCCATGTCTTGTCTCCTTATAATGAGAAAAGGGGCAAGACTTCCCCTGCAGGGGTTGTTTTGCCCCTGGTGGGAAATGCACTTACGGTTATTGAATTTCGCTGTATTCGGTAATCAAT
>VMSP01000140.1 GCA_013792135.1 Desulfocapsa sp.
ACTGTCCATAAAGGACGTTAAATTATCCCCTACGATTATGTGGTCGAGGATCTTAACATCTATGATTTTCAAGATTTCTTTCAGTTTTTTGGTCAATTCAATGTCTTGTGGTGATGGGTCAGTATTACCTGAAGGGTGGTTGTGAGCGAGGATAACCTTTGCAGCATTGAGCCGCAGGGCCTCCTTGACCACTTCACGCGGGTAAACTGTTGTCGAATCAATAGTCCCTTGGAACATTTCTTTCCACTCCAGGATGCAGTTTTTGGTATCCAGAAACAGACAACCAAAGACCTCATGTTGGTAGGAAGAGATTTTTGAGGCTATTGCTTCCTTTGCCGCTTGTGAACCTCCGATAAATTCAGATCCTTTTTTCAGTGTGGAGCGAGTACGGCTACGGCCCTCTTTGATGATTTCGGGGGTTGTCGCAGTGATGTACTGTCCTTGTTCGTCTTGGATAAATAACTGCATCGCCTTATCTCCTTCTGTGAATTAAAAAGGGATACGACCTTACCAAAGACAAAGGGGTTGTTTTGCTCCTGGTAGTTTGATTGCTGCGGGTTTCTGCAACAGATAGCTTCTTTTGCAAGCGCTCTATTTCATTTGCAGCCTCAAAAAGCAGGATGCAATGGCCGAGGTTGGTCTTGTCGGTTCTTTTTGCAGTATTCCGCATACTTCTAATCAGATTGATAATCATATCTTGCCTCCTTTGAGTCGGAATAAAAAAGGGGCAAGACTTCCCCGGCAGGGGTTGTTTGCCCCTGGTGGGTGATATAAAAATGGTGGAATGATTGCTCGGATTTGTATCCGACCCCTCGGATGTAGATCCGAGGTCAACTTCCTTAGATTATTTCTTTCTGTGTTGCGTCAGCGATGGCCTCAAAGAGATAGACGGGATGATGATGTTTCCAGAGCTCTTTCAACAGAGCTACGGGGTCATTACTTCCTATCAATTTCTGTAGGCGCTCTATCTCGTCAGCAGCTTCATGGAGCATATTGCAATGAGGCCAATTATTCTCGCAAGCCCTTCTTGCACTGTTCCGCAGTCGTGTAGTCAGTTTGATTGTGACGGTCGATTTCTCAGTAACTTCCCTTTCTAAGGGTTCGGCCATCATTTCGATTTCTGACGTATTCATGATTTTTCCTCCGTAATGAAAATGGACAAAACTTCCCCTGCAGGGGTTGTTTTGCCCCTGGTAGGTGGGTTATGCCGCTTTTCGTATTTCAGCCAGGACAAAATGCTTCGATTGTTCCGGCTTGTAGATACGGATAGGCTTTTCGTTTATTTCACCGCAACCTTGTCGGTCATACCAGCCAATTTTTCGGCCTGACCAGAAGACGACGCCCTCTTTGAGATTAAAGCGATTGCGGCCTACATAGGCCACTGCTCCATCTTTCTTGACATAGACTGGGCCACGCACGATGTATTGTTGCGTGATCGTGGCAGTGCCGGAGCTTGTCGCCATGGTGGTGGTTGTTGTGATGGTAACGGCCTGGTCATCGTCCATAGACATATTGCCCAGCAACTCTCTTTGTCGGTATCTGGTCCAGGCCTCACTCATATCCTTGACTGCAATCTTGCCAGTCAAAGCCTTTGCCAGTTCGTACATCATGCTGTTTTCTGATTCAGATAATGCGGCCAGCCCTTTATCTGACAGCTCTCCCTCTATGGCTAAAGATGTTTCCATCTTCTGGGCCATGAGTGACAAAGCTTTTTCCTGCATGGTGTCCGCATAGGCCATAAAAAACACCCGCACCGGCTGATCTTGACCGATACGCCATGACCTGCGGCTGGCTTGTCTGAGAGTGAAAACTGAATAGCCGCATTGAAAAAATATAATGGAGGGAAACTCTAAAAGATCGAGTCCGGTTTTCACCAGGTTGGGATTGCAGATCAGGCAGTCATAAAGCCCTGTTTTGATCTGTTCCTTGAGATAGTCTTCCCGATGTTCAGGGGTGACATCTGTACTGCGTAAAATCAGAGGATTCATGTCGTGCGTATGAAGTTTTTCCTCTAATGTTGACAGTAAATCTCGCGTTCCGGTGTGCTCCAGGAAAACAGCTACCTTTCTTCCCTTTTTCTTTTCAGCCGTGATAATTTCCAGCAGCTTTTCTTCTTTAGGCAGCAGGTCAATCTCAAGGGCAGGGGCATAGCCCACTGTTTCCTCTGTACCTGCTATTTCAAGGGTGACAATTTCCTCGCGTCTGCATCCATCAGGATACGCCAGTAAAGATTGAAGCATTTTTCCTAAAAGCCGCATGTCGCCTCGGGCCAATGCTTCAAATGTCGCATCGGTTAAGTCCTTGGCAAGTTGCTTGTATGCTTCTCTCTGCTCATGTTCCATTTTTACCGGAACAATTATCTCTTCGTATTCTGGTAGTGCATCACTCACATCCGCCAGACGAACAAAGGCTGAATGCTCCAAAAGCAGATCAGGTAACAACAGGGGTGATATTCCCGGCGCTTCCTTGACCCGTGATTTTCCGAGTTTCCGGCCAATACTGGCTTGGTTGAGGCTTGCATCTATGTCTTTGGTATCGTAGGTTTTCTGCACAACGCCGTAGCGTTCCGCAAACTGCAATGACCTTCCAAACTCAAAACTTCCTGCCTTCATCTGACGAGAAAACATCCGCCAGAGCAGGTAAAAAAGATTTGAGCTGTACCCACCCATCAAAGTGCCGGTAAGAGCGAGCACCTTTTTGGACCGGGCAATCAGGCAGGACATGGCTTGACCCTGGGCAGTACCGCCGCCCTTGAGTTCATGCACCTCATCCAGTATCAGGAGATCAAAGAAGTTCTTGGGAAAAAACCGTTTGATAAACTCGGCCTTGGCGTAGCGGCGGACTTTGGTTCTGTCTGCCATCCACATCGGGGCCTTGCAATGTTCGCAGGTTTCTTCGTTATCATCAGATGTTATTTGTAGTCCGCATTCCGGACAGCATGGTTTCCCGCGAACAGTAATCAGCTGGGAAACACGCTGAAAATGCAACTTTGCCCGCTCTTTGCCCATCACCCATATCTCCGTACCAACCGGTTTGGTCAGCTGGAGCTTATTGGCTATGAGCAGATCAAGGCTCTTTCCGTTAAGATTGGTGCAATTACAGTTTGGGATTGTATCCTGAGCTTCCCGGATCCATTTCTTGACCAGGTGGCCAGGACATTGAATAAGGATTCGCTTATTATGCTTGGGCAGCAGATGAGCAACAGCCAATCCCATGAAGGTTTTACCCGTTCCCATCTCTCCAACCAGAAAATCAGCTTTATGATCTTCTTTGAAGAAAGATCTGGCTACAGGCAATATGCCTTTTCTGGTTTGAGACTCAAACGGTTTCCGCAATAATTGCTGTAACTTTTCTCTGGCCTGTAAATCCCAATCGTCTTCCGCTTTTGGGGAATAGACAGGGTTCATGTTTTTAACGACTTGGCTTTTGAGTATATCGCCCCACTCGTCAAGAAACTCGGCCAGCTTGACGATTTTTTGAACGTCATCTGGTTCGGCAATGTCGGTGACAGCTTCCATGACTCTCCTTTTGATGGTGATGGTTGAACAAAGGAGAATATGGCCCCGGCAGGGGGATATTCTCCCCTGTATGGGTGGGTAATAACTTTTCTTGCTTACTGGATTTGTCTGTTCTTGATTGCTTCCAGCACATGCGACTCTAATGTTTCATCGCATGGGATGGTCAGAAGATATGCTTCCTGAAACTCACCCTGAAATTCGCTACTTCCAAAGCTATAGAGCTTTTCAGGGGATATCATTGTTTCCCAGAGCCATTCTTGCCACTGTGGTTTCAGCGGAATGGTCGTGGTTGCATCAAGATGACGAAAAGCCCTTTCTTGCACAACAGACAGATCGGGGCCAAAGACAGCAGCAGTATTGTTATTTTTGCTGAAAAGATTGGTGATCAGGACTTTATTAACTGTCTCTCCGATTTTCCGAGAACGATAAGTTTGTGTCGGCCCTGTAAATTTCAGTTCTGTATCAAGATCATCTCCTGATATATGGCAAGATTCTCCGGTGTAAATGAGTGCCGAGAGACTTTTGATGTGGGATGGTGTCCCGATCAAGCTCAACATGCAAGCTTGAATATCGCCACAATCCGTTCTTGCAATGAGAGCATTGCAGTAGGCGGTAAATCCGGCGCATTTAACAGTGAGATAGTTTGTCGTCATTCAAATTTCTCCTTGAGGTAATGGTTAAAACAGGAGAAATCCCCTGTGCGGGAGGTTTCTCCCGTAAGGGTTGGATGAGGATTACTGAACGATAATCAATTCAGCAGTCTGCATGTCGATGATTTTGACGGTCGGGATGTACTGATCTTTGGTGGTAATTGAACCGCCACCATTCTCATTTTCATAGGTCTGGACGATTTTCTCCGTTTTATTGATAACGCCCTTAATGACCAACTGCCGACCATCTTTCTCAATGGCTCCGTTCATATATCCTCCCGCCAGCATAAGGGCCAGGTGGCCGTTTTCAAGCGAGGTCAATGGACGGATATTATTGTTTTTGACAGGAGTAAGTTCCTGCAAAGCATCCTTCAGGATTCCAGCCTTGTTTATCACGGGAATTGCTTCCAATGGGTCAAGGCGATCTACTCGAAAGTTTATTGGTTTAATGGCCGCCGGAACAACGATTGGGGCCATAGTTTCCAGTGGCCATACCTCGCTTTGAAAATCCTCCGGTGTCATGTCAGCCAATTCTTCCAGATGTTCCTGGGTTGCTTTGGCTTTTTCCTCTGAAATGTATCTTTTTTCTCCAAAGACAACGCACTGCATAAAAAGAGGAAATTCATCATCTGGAAATCCCACTACCTGTACCTTGAAATTACGGGCCAGTGTCTTGGCACAATGTTTCAGCACATAATAGGGGATAACAAAAACGAGAATGCCACCAATCTGCAATGTCCGGCTATAAGAGCGTAAAAACTGATGCTCCAGCCGTTTGTCGTCTGTGTGGATTGCGGTATCGTAGGGAGGATTGAGGTAGAGCAGACCAAAGGCTTGTGATGATATTCGAGCCTCGGTTAGAGCGTCGCCCCATACTGCCTTGAAAAGCCGTGTTTTGGCTTCCGTGGCTCGCTGGTGGTCAAGCTCAACGCCATAAGTGAGTGTCGTTTTAATTTCCAGGCTGACGCCATTGATATTTTCTATCGTAGGGCCAGCCAGTCGGGAAAGGGTTTTACCTTTACCACAACAGGGATCTAAAATCCGAGCGCCTTCTTCAAACGATATTTTTATTTTCAGCAGGGAAACAACACTATCCGGTGTTGGAAAGAAACCTGCTTTTGCTTGAGATGCGAGTCGTGCCATGTCTTGTCTCCTTATAATGAGAAAAGGGGCAAGACTTCCCCTGCAGGGGTTGTTTTGCCCCTGGTGGGAAATGCACTTACGGTTATTGAATTTCGCTGTATTCGGTAATCAAT
>VMSP01000155.1 GCA_013792135.1 Desulfocapsa sp.
AGGGGTCCCATCAACCGTGGAGTCAATATCAGAAGTACCAGCAGAGGCTAAACCGGGGCAGCGCCGACCAGCTGTGTTTGAAATTGAATGTGTAGCTTAAACTCAGTGCATAATTGTCTTGACTCAGGGGTCCACTTTATAGATACATAACGTTACACAAGGAAGATAAATGGTTTTATCGATCTGGGTGCGTTGTTTTTACACGCAACTCTAACACTTGTTCAACTGGGAGAGGATTCTGATATGGCAGAAATAATAAAGGCTAAGGTGTTGCTGGTTGATGACGAAGAGGCGTTCTTGACGACGCTGGCTGAACGATTGGAAATGCGTGGCATGCAGGTCACCACTGTGACAAAAGGAGAGGATGCGGTAGTGACAGTCGATAACCAGGCTTTTGATCTTGTAGTTCTCGACTTGTCTATGCCCGGCATAGACGGCTTGGAAACCCTGAAACGGATAAAAGCCAAACAGCCGGATGCTGAAATTATCATGCTCACAGGGGAGGGGTCGATCAGGACCGGTATCGAGGCGATGAAGCTGGGGGCCGAGGACTTTTTACAGAAACCGGTCAACTTCACCGAGCTAGTGGTTAAAATCAGTGAAGCCAAGGATAAACGGATGCACATCTTACAGTCAAAAAGTGTCAAAGAAATCGAAAATATTCTGAATACTAAAGCCTGGTAGAAACAAGAGCTTCATGGACGCTTGCAAAGCTTGTGAAGTTTTATGATATAAAACCCAAGCGATTAATTTATTAGAAGGAGAAAACCAGTGAGTACTGAAAAGCAGATTATACGAGACATCATGATTCCTCTGGCCGGGTTTCCCTGTCTAAAAGAGAACAGCACGGTCCTGGAGGCGATTCAACAAATGCGATCGTTTTGTCCGGTCAGTAGTTCCGAACCCTGTGGTTTCAATGAACTGATGGTAGTAAATGATAAGGGCGAGTTGGTCGGTCGGGTCACCCAGCAGGGCATTTTACGAGTACTCTTTTCGACCCTGCTTGATCCTGTCGGCATTAAATCTTTTGAGGGGAGGACACAGGAATATAGTGATCTGTCAACTCTGCTCAACGGAGTCCTTATGAGAGAAGGTGTCAACCACCTCAATGCCGGGGTCACTAAAGTTATAGAAAAAGAGATCAGGGTTCTGCCGACTACAACCGATCTTATCCAGGCCATGTCGATCATGGTCCTCTGTGGGGAAACTGTTCTCCCGGTTGTAGAACAGGGGCTGCTCTGCGGAGTTGTCAAGTTGGCCGACATCTTCGGTGCCATTGGCGACACACTCATAGAAATAAACAATAAACCATAAACCATAAATAGTTAAGGAAGGGCAGATACTATGTCATCAACATATATCGAAACAGCTAAGGTCAAAGCCCCGTTTGATTGGAAAAGGGTATTCTTCTTCATTCTCGGGATTTCTTTGTTTAGTATCATCTATTATGCCCCACCCTGGCCGGACGCCATTGACCCGATGGGCAAACACTTCACCCTGTCCCTACAGGGCAAAGGAGCCCTGGCGCTCTTTTCTCTTGCTGCCACTTGGTGGATTTTCGAGGTCCTGCCAATTGGTGTTACCGGCATTACCATTGGTGTGATTCAGGCCATGTTTCTCATCCGTAAGCCGGAAGTTGCCTTCAAAGATTTCATGGACCCCTCGGTTCTCTTTATCTTCGGCTCTATTGTCATCGGTCTGGTCTTCACCAAGAGTGGATTGACCAAGAGGATGGCGTACAAGATGTTATCTATTGTTGGAGAGCGGACCAGCATGATCTATCTCGGTTGTTTTGTTATGACCGTCGCTCTGACCCACTTGATGGCTCATACTGCGGTGGCGGCCACCATGTTCCCGCTTTTGATGGCGATTAACGCCCTCTACTCCGAGGACGACAAACCGACCAAGTTTGGTAAAGGTCTTTTTATCGGTATGGCCTATGTTGCTGGTGCTGGGAGTATCATCACCCTGCTGGGTTCTGCCCGCGCTGCTGTGGGTATTGCTTTTTTCAAAGAAATGACCGGGGTCGAAATCAGTTTTTTTCAACTGACCTATTATTTGTTCCCGTTAGGCTGGATAATGGTTGCCCTGATCTGGGCCATGATGATGATTTTCCTCAAGCCCGAAAAGGCTGTTATCCCAGGACTAAAGGAACGCGCCAAACGGATGTATAAAGAACTGGGTGGTTGGAAGAGGGACGAGATAATGACCCTGGTAATCGTTCTCTCCGTCATTGTTATCATAGCCGCAAAAAACTGGGTCCCGGCCTTAAAGACCATTGACAAGACGTCCATCCTTCTGACTTCCACAATATTGTTCTTTGTCTTTAATATCCTGAAGGTCGAAGACCTTGAGGATATTCCCTGGAATATCATCCTGCTCTTCGGTGGGGCGATGTCTATCGGTTTCTGTCTGTGGCAGACTCATGCCGCAGAGTGGCTGGCGGTCAACTGGCTGGCACTCTTCAAAGAGGCTCCGGCAATTCTGTTTATTTTGAGCATCGCCTTCTTCGTCATGATTATGACCAACTTTATCATGAACGTGGCGGCCATCGCTATCTCTCTGCCGGTTGCCCTGGTTGTCGCTCCATACCTCGGTGTGGCTGGTGAAGTTATCTTCTTCTCGGCTCTGGCGACTGCCGGTATGCCTTTCTTCCTGTTGATTGGGGCAGCGCCGAACGCAATCGCCTACAACTCCAAGCAGTTTACCGCCGGCGAGTTCTTCCGCTACGGTATTTTGGCGAGTATGGTGCTGATGTTTGTTATCTGGCTGATGGTATCGTTCATCTGGCCAATCATGGGTATGCCGATTTTACTGGCAAAGTAATTCTCTACAGCAGAACATCAGCGGTATCCAGGACTGTTTCGAGGGCCGTTGATGTTCTGCTGATAAACAATAATCGTCAATCAACGATCACGTCTGATCGATATGAATGTATCGCACAATTTTTCCTTTCTTTTTTTTCGTACAATATCTGACAAAAAATACACTTACAGAGTAACTTTTGATCGAGATCAAGGGAAATTCGCCCAATGACTGACCAGCAAAAGTTCAAAGATGTAGTTTGCTCCTGGGTCGATGAATCCGGGCAAACTCATTACAGCAACCATAAGTGTTCCGACAGATGTATCAGTGCCTTCTGCTAAATATTCCCCAACTCCTGTTAAAACGTCGGTAAAAGAAAACACAACGGCTCAATATCAACTATATCCTCCAAAGCCGATAAACTTAACAACTGCGAATAGCGGTTTGAGTGGGATCGGATCTATTTTGTTCTTGCTGGCAATAATGATTATTTTAAAACTGTTGCTGGGCCGCTCAAGATGGAAGCAACAGCTAAACGAGAAAAAGTCTGGCCGTAGTGCTACATTGGAATTGCCGAACCGGGACAGGAATGGCTTTTCCCCTCACCTGCATCCCCGACAGGTCTCACCGTGTCAATCGAAAAACCTTTCCGCCGGGCTGTAAATGCCGGCCGGACTCGACGAAAAAGAAATTGTCCGTCATACCTTACGCCATACCGCCATCACCCATCTTGTACAGGCTGGCGTTGACTTACCCACCGTACAAAGAATATCAGGCCACAAGTCATTTGATATGGTCGTGCAGTCACCAGAATGGCAAGCATATCAACTCCGCGATAAACTGGAAAAGCGATATCAAATCGAACAGTGATTTTTCTGGCAGGATTACACAGGAATTACACAGAAGCAAGAAAAGGGGTTACAGGCAAAAGCCTATAACCCCTTATTTTATTGGTGCCCGCGGTTGGAATCGAACCAACGACTCCAGGATTAGGAATCCTGTGCTCTATCCCCTGAGCTACGCGGGCAAGATGGACTTTTTAAACAGCTGGCATAATACCTGAGTTTATTGAAAACGCAATATCTTTTCAGAATCAAAATCCCAGACGACAACATCCTTTTCAACAACGATCTACACAGACTCACCGTCAGGAACTTCATTTTCCGGATAGGCATCATAATGGGTTTGAGAGTTGATAATGCAATTGCGTCCCACTACCACCCCCCGTGGCAGCACTGCCTCTTTGCCGATCAGGGTAATCCCGGTATAGAGATGAGTAGGTTTCTTTCGATTAGGGATATGGCGATTACTCCCCGCACCGATCACAGCACCTGATCCCACATGAACCCGTTTATCAAGAATGGCAAGATCAACGGAGGCGCCAGCATCCACCACACAATCGGCAAAAAGGATGGAATCTTTAACCACTGCGCCTTGTTCAACCACCACCCCCGGGGCCAGCACTGAATTGATCACCGTTCCCTTAATAATACAACCAGCAGAGATCATGGAGCCTTTGACAACAGCCTCGGCCCCGTAACGGGCCGGTGCCCGGTCAGCCCGCCGCTCTTCCGCCTCCACATTGCTTCGTATCCCCCATTTTTCAGGAGTGATTCCACTCCCCGGCCTGAGGAGATCCATGTTGGCCTCCCAATAGGCCTGAATTGTCCCCACATCCCGCCAATAGCCATAAAAGGGATAAGCGAAGACATTATCATTCTTGATGGCCCTAGGTAGGATATGCATGCCGAAATCAACCTCGTCGCGATTTCTTGCCAGGGTATCGAGTAGATAGCGCCGATTAAAGACATAAATTCCCATGGAGGCCAGATTGGTCCGGGGATTTTTCGGTTTTTCTTCCCATTCAATAATCCGATTCTTGGCATCGATGATCCCGGCGCCAAACTGGTGAATCTCACTCTTGGGAACCACCATCATGGCCACGGTCACATCTGCCTTTTTATAACGATGATACTCAAGCATGGCATGAAAATCCATGTGGTAGATATGATCACCTGAAAGCAGCACCACCTCATCAACGGGATTTACCTCCAGAAAATCAATATTCTGCCGCACCGCATCCGCAGTTCCCTTATACCAGTCAGAATCTTTAAAACCGGTGTGAGGCGGAAGAATCTTCACCCCGCGACTCCGACCGGTAAAGTCCCAGGCCTCACCCGTACCAATATGCTCCATCAGAGAAAGGGGCTTATATTGAGTCAGGACCCCGACCTTCGTCAGCCCTGAATTCATGACATTGCTGAGACTGAAATCGATAATCCGGTACAGCCCTCCAAAGGGAACTGCCGGTTTGGCCCGGTGCTGAACCAGGATGTTTAATCGACTACCAACCCCACCAGCCAGCAACAGAACCAGGGCATCATGTTTCCGATTCATCGCATCACCTCACCAGGTGCCACACATTTTTTCCATTGCTCAGCGGGCAGTTGGGGATCAATGGTAGCGCCTTCTCCAATGACGGTGCACGCTGGGATCTGATTATTCCAACCAATCACCGTCACCGCTCCCGCCATCCCTGGCTCACGCGGATTTAGGCCGTCCCTGGCCGTTACCGCGCCAAAATCCTTCCCAAGGCTTGGGCCAACACGCACACCCTCACCAAAGACGCTGTTCACATCGGCAACCACCTTGTTCAGACTACAATTCTCCCCAATCTCATTATTAAAAAAGAGGACAGAACCTTCCACCACCGTTCCTTTTCCCACATGCACCCCAGGAAACAGAATGGAATTCCGCACCTCTCCCTCGACCACACAGCCATTATAAATCATACTATTCTGGACAGTGGCCTTTTCCCCGATCAGGGTGGGCTGAACATCACAGATACCCCGGTGGGCAAGATTGGTTCGTACCCCCCATTTTTCCATATCAATCTTTGGGTTCTCACCCAAAAGGTCCATATTAGACTGCCAGTATTCTTCAACTGTTCGGGTATAGCCCCAATATCCCTGATGTTTATACCCATAAATCCGACAATTCTGCTCCATGAGCATGGGAATAATATCCCGGCCGAATTCATAGGAATTCTTACCATGGTTTTCTTCAAGCGCACGACAGAGCACCTCAGGTCGAAAGCACAAGACTGTGAGAGAAGCCCAACGGGACTGAGGTTCTGCAGGTTTTTCCCAGTAGGAAAGTACCCTCCCCCCCCGCTCCCCATCTTCATCATCGAGTGCCGCCACTCCAAAACGATGGGCCTTCTCCAGAGGCACCTGAATACAACCGATGGTAAGATCAGCCTTCTTTTCATAGTGATAGGCGATCATCTTCCGATAATCCATATTATAGATATGATCTCCTGAAAGGATCAGTATCTCTTCCGGACGATGATAGCGAATAAAATCAAGGTTCTTGTACACAGCATCAGCAGATCCCAGATACCAATCCGCGCTATCCATATTATCCTTAAAAGGAGGAAGAATTGAGATACCACGAAAACGGCCGATCATATCCCATGCCGCTCCGGTGCCTATATGATTAATCAGAGAAAAACTCCGATATTGGCTGAGAATGGCAATCCGTTCTATACTGGAGTTCATCAGATTGCTCAGGGCAAAGTCGATAACCCGACAGAATCCCCCAAAGGGCACGGCTGATTTCGGACGATAACAGGTAAGGACGTCCAATTCATCAACCCGGCTGCCTGCCAAAATCATCGCAAGAGTGGAAGGTGTATTCATTCTTCACCTGCTAAAAGAAAAGGAACATTTTTCTCTTAAACACCAACTACTTCGCCACCTGCTTCGCCATTTACTTCATATGACGGGTAGTAAGCCGTTTGAGAGTAAGAGAGGTAAATTCATGATATTCCGGCGCAAGATTCTTCAAGGGGACCTCTGCCCGGGCAGCCTCTTTATGCCCGCCTGCTGACCCCATAGCACCAAAGATGCGAGTGGCAAGCTTTCCCGCATTTTTTCGATAGCCGTCACAACGAAAGATCACAATCAAGCGCTCACCGTGGATACCCGAGACAAAGACCCAATCCACTTCATCAACATGATTAAGAAAATCAGCAATCATCACCAGAACATCAGGACTACGAACCTTGCCGACATGGGAATACAAACGCCGTTTTGAATATTTAAGCTCTGCCAGTGCGGCAAAAAAATATTTGAGTTCAGAACGTCGGAGATCTGTAAGCTCAATTTTTCTAACCAGATCTCTATTGGCAAGGGTAAAGAGATAACGAAACGAGATCCCGTCAGAGAGACGAGATTGTTTCTCAAAATTACGGGTATCCACCTTAATCCCGTAAAAAAGAGCTGTGGCCGTGGCCACGGTAGGCTTAATGCCGGCTGCGCGCAAATACTCCACAAGCATGGAGGAGGCAGCGCCATAATCTGGACGGATATCAATAAAACCAGCCTGACACTCTCCAGAAAGTGGGTGATGATCAATCACAGCATCAAATTTAATCTTCTCAAAACAAGGGAGATGTGCTGGCTGTGAGTCAACCAGCACTTTTTTGCTGAAGGCATCGAGCTTTATAGTATTCCACCGCTCCAGAGGGATCTTTAAACGTTGCACCATGGCGATATTATTCAATCGTCGGATCTCGTTTGGATGAGCGATAACGACATTTTTCACCCGATAGCGGAGCAACTGTTTAATTGCCATGGCACAGGCCAGGGCATCGGGGTCTGCGTTAATACAAACAAGGACCTCATCCTCTTTTTCAAAAATATTCCAGAATCCCTGCAAACGTTCTTTGACTGTTCTAGGAGAAACACTCATAGTACAGGAAGATGCGCCGTTTTTTTGTTTTATCGTCATTTAAATATATCCAGTCCAGAAAGACTGCTGTCTCCATACAGGTTACCAAAATAAATCAACTTATCCGTTATCATTCCAAAGATATCTTGGAAAACAAGGATCTTCGTTGAGGGAGGACAGCTTAGCCATCCGACAGCTTCAATACATACGAAAAATTTTATTGCACCTACTCAGCCATGTACCGAACACCAACGAATCCATCTATAACTATAGCATATCGCCAAACAGGAAAGCAAGTCTGGTGCACACTGATTCACACTCTCTGTCGCTATTCTTTCTGCTCTGCAAAGAGAGGCACGGAGGGAAAAAGTGAAGGATCAGTATGGGGAATAAAACGGGCGCCGGAGAAGCGGATCATGAATTCCTGGTTCACATTCAATTCGACATAGGTGATCTTGGAGACAATATCCAGACATTCCTGCCGGGCTGACCGCGCCAGCAGAACCTGCTCAGCTCCCCGAAGCGAACTGTTGCCGATGGCCCTATAGACCGACAGATCCAGATCAGGGAGCATCCCCAGAGTTATTGCCTGCTGCGGATTGATATGGTTGCCGAAGGCCCCGGCCACACAGATCTCGGTCAAATCAACAAAAGCAAGCCCCACCTGGTTTACCAGGGTAGCCAGGACCGCATACATAGCGGCCTTGGAGCGGATCATAGCGTCCAGATCAATCTGTTCAAGCAGCACCTCATCATCATCACCGTCCCTGGCCGCCACTACGACAAAGGACGGCTGCCCATCCCGCATCACCAGGCGCTGCCGCATAAATGCGGCACGAGCCGGATCGTTTTCCCGGGCCGGATCTCTGAATTTTCCACGGATATCAATGATCCTGGCCAGATAGAGCGAGGCCACGAGATCAATCAGACCAGAGCCGCAGAGACCGCGTGCCGGAACCCCACCAATAGTTTTCACCTCAAGAGCATAAGTCTCAGGATCAATGGAGACATACTCAATGGCGCCAGGCGCAGCACGCATTCCCATCCTGGCCACCCCGCCTTCGAGCGCCGGACCGGCAGCTCCGGCACAGGCAATAAGCCAGTCCTGATTGCCCAGAACTACCTCGGCATTCGTGCCGACATCAATCAGCATTCGAGTCTGCTCGGATGCGGCCATGCCCGAGGCCAGAATCCCTGAGATCAGATCACCGCCAAAATAACTGCCGATAGAGGGCATAATCCACACCGGGGCGGCCCCGTGCAGGATCAGTCCGAGCTCCCGGCTCTCCATGGGCTCGACACCATTCACCATGGGGATATAAGGCTCCCGGCAGATATGAAAGGGATCAAGGCCAAGAAGGAGATGAGTCATGGTTGTATTGCCGGATACCGACAGGGCCCGGATCTCACCGGTCTCCACCCCGCAGTCTGCAACCAGTTCAGCCGTCAGAGTATTGATACAGGCAACAATACTCTGCTGCAGGACAGCAAGGCCGGGATCAATGAAGGAAAAATCAATCTCCCGCTTTTGCCTTCGTATGTTGGTGGCCTGATGAATGCGGCTGAGGATATCAGCCCCATATTCGATCTGACTGTTTTCACACCCAGCGGACGAAAGAATCCGGCCGGTCAGCAGATCCACCAGGGTCGCCTCCAGATGAGTGGTGCCAAGATCAAGGGCCATGGCAGGGAGCGTTGACGGCATCTCAGGTAAAAAATCCGCCAGCACCCATCTCTCTGGGAGATCATTAACCAGGGCAACCCCGGAAAATCCTGCCTGACGAAAACGCCTGCACAGCACCACAATTCTGGCAAAAGGGATTTCCAGCGGGCGGGTATCGGGCAATATCGCCCTGAACGCATGACGCAGACGGTCCAAGTCAGCAGTATTATCCTGTAAACTCGGTTTTTCCGCCGTCACGGGGACAGCGAAGACAAAGGGAATCATACTTTCTGAAGACATCTTATTTTCCTTCTTTTTTCCATTGATCCGCTGTCGTGCCTGACCAACAAGAAACCAATCGCTCTTCATCCATCCTTGGCCTGCGAAACGGAATACTCAAAAGCAGAGTGCTTATTGCGTAAGGGCTTCTAAAAACTCACCTGTCTTCTCCTTGACGAGAGCCCTGGATGATGGTACCTAATTTCAATAAAGACGTAAGAATTATATAATTGGTACCTTGAAAATCAGGATTTGATCTTGTTATTATTAAACCGCTATATACTGACCCAGTTTCTCAGAATCTTCTGCATGGTTGCCGCCGGCTTTGTCGCTATCTATATCCTTATTGATTTTTTTGAGAAGATAGACAATTTTATGGAGGCTGGCAAGCCGCTCAGCCTGGTCTTTAAATTTTTTCTCCTTAGTATCCCCTTTATCATTGATCAACTTGGCCCAGTGCTCATCCTGCTCTCAGGGGTCATTACCCTCGGTCTGCTCAATCATCAACATGAGCTGACAGCACTCAAAGCCGGTGGCATTC
The DNA here is from genome assembly GCA_013792135.1 of Desulfocapsa sp. GTDB lineage: Bacteria > Desulfobacterota > Desulfobulbia > Desulfobulbales > Desulfocapsaceae > UBA2270. Next base: position 10,023 of record VMSP01000155.1, read on the forward strand.
CCCTCCGTGCCATTGTCAAACCAGCTATCATTGGAGGACTGCTCTGCACGCTTCTTTTTCTCGTCATGGCCCAATGGCTGCTTCCGGTAACCATTTCCAGCACCAACACCATCTGGTTCGAGAACGTAAAAGGCATGGTTCCACTGGGAATTTTCCGCAACGGTCGCTACTACTACAAAGGTCATGACGGATTCTACTCATTTGCCCGCCCTGATCCCCGTCAGGCAGCCTTTTTCAATTTTTCCTACTCAAGCTGGACAGATCCGTACAACCTAAGCACTTTGCTCAGCGCCGAATCAGCCGAATGGAAAGATCAACAATGGATACTCCATAATGGACAGACGCAGGTAAACACCGGGAAAGATGGTTACCAGACCACCCTTTTTACCGAAAAGAAAATTTCCCTGCCCGAGACCCCCGATGATTTTTTTGTACCGGAATATGAGGCATCTGAACTTTCCATAACTGCGCTCTATCAAAGGATCTATAAGCAACAGACACGTGAGGATACGGTAAAGGCATGGGCAGATTTTTACAGCCGCATTTCCTACACCCTTCTCGGTCTGCCCCTGCTGCTGCTTGGCCTGCCCGTACTCCTCATCTCGTATCAGAAATGGGGACGAGATCTTTCCATTGCCATTCCGGCAAGCTGCGGGCTGGCCTTTGTCGCCTGGGGACTGTGGGGCGCCCTGCAATCCCTGGCCAGGGCCGATTATATCAATCCCCTGCTGGCAGCGGTCATTATCCATCTTTTTTTTGGCAGCGCCGGACTCTTTCTCCTGTACAGACAGAATAAATAAGCGCGACATGAAAACTTGTCCTCACAAAAAACAGATCGGTATTGTTGGTGTTCCTCCCCTGGCAATTATTGAACAATTAGAAGCAGATGGCGATACAATCTTTGACCTGGATGAGCCCATCGTCAAAAGAGATATTGAGATAGCCTCGTCCTATCTGCCCCGAGTATTCTGCGCCATCCTGCGCACCGTGGTTATCAATGCGATCAGCCTGAAACCTGATCGTATCTATATCGATGTGGGCCCGGGGAAATGCGACTGCGCTCTGCATACCGCCACCATCCTCAAGGATATCCTGCCGGAGACAATCATCGCCACAACCAGGAATCAGGACAAAAAAGATTTTGGCACTCCCCTCTGCACCAGCAGGATGCCACTGCTCGACAAAGTCAGCGCCATCACCAGGTCGGTGCAATCGGCCAGGCCTCACAAGGACCTGCCTGCCTGCGCCCCCACAGCCGGATTCTGGGGGGTACCGCCCCGTGATTTTTCCCTGCTCAGCCTCTTCCCCGACACTACCCATGTCTACGGCTGGACCCGCTGTATGGAAAACAAGACCCCTGACCACCAGAGCTTGGAAGAACTCTGCAACCCGGATATCCCCACGGTCTTTTTTGCCCAGTCCTTCTGCGCCAAAACCGCACTGGCCAGGCACCTGGCAAACCGGCACCCGCACGGACTCTATGTGGACTGCGATGTCACCGCCGGCAACAGCACCAAGGCCAAGATCCAGGCCTTTCTTGAACTCTCGAGCCTCTGATATGCTGCTTGCTGACTTCGGGACATCATACTGCAAGTTCTGGGACACCACAACCGCAGCCCCTCTGCTCATTCCCACCAAAGAGATAAAGCCGGGGCTGAAGGTTGATATCGCCACCGGCCATAACGGCAAACGGCTCGCCAGCCGTTATGTCAATGAACTCACCGCCCTGGCCAGGGGCGGCAACGTCCTGATCGATGCTGACCACTACACCCTCATGGACTGCGGCAGCCGGGATATCAAATTCATCCGTTACGATCAGGGCAAGACAAAAAACATGGGCTGGAATGCGGAATGCGGCGCCTCAATGGGCTTCACCATTGAACTGCTGGAACGCTATTATAATCTTGATTTTACCACCATGCAGGTTCCTGAGAGTTCCTTCTCGGTGACCTGCGGAGTCCTGGGTATGAGCCATATCTTTGATGCGGTGGTTAACGGCGCCAGCGAAGCTGAGGCGGTGGCCAAATTTGTCAAAGGGATTGCCCTCAATGCCTACAACTTTGCGGGAAGCCCTGAAACTCTCTACCTTTCGGGCGGACTCTGCCACAACCCCCTATTTGTGGCCTCATTCCCCTGCAAGGTTGTATGCCTGGGACGCTTTGTCCTTCTGCAGGGGCTGAAAGTCACGTACGACGGACAGACATTTTCCTGAATCCAGGAAAAGTTTGCAGGAAAAGCCACAAACAGGCAAAAGTCCTATGCTTGCTGAGCCAAAACACCCCGAGGTATCTCATCTTGAAACCCGAAAATATAGTTTCAGGAATGTTGAAATTCACTCCGGCCGATCATCCGAACCAGACGCTATCGGCGGCCTTTGCGCTCACGCAGAAAACTGAGAATCTGCTCGGCCACGGCCAACCCCAAGGTCAAATTCGAAAACCTGCGGCGCACCCCGGACCAGAATCCCTGGACCTCGAGATGGACCAGACGGCGGCGCAGGTCACAACATATGACCAAGCGATTCTTGGCCTCCTGAATGTTTTTCAGTTCTTGGTCGAGCAACATGTCGTGTCCTTTTTCAGTTCAGCCAGGCTCTGGGCGAAGGCCAAAGGTTTTCGTCCCAGGTGCCGACAGAGGACGACAAAAACAGCCGTCCCCGCCAGCATGCTGGCCAGTGCCGCGCCGGCGACCCCGTAAAGCCGCCATTCAGGCGGCAGGACGTACAGACCTGCCAGAACCAGCAGCAGGAGCCCGAGCAGGGAAAAGACCACACCCATACAGGCCAGAAGCAAGGCCTGAACTAAACGGATCTTGGCCTCGCGCAGCTCCAAGGCCAGAAGCTCCAAACGATCCTGAAGGATTTGGGCGGCTATCCCGCCGTACCGGCCGGCAGCCCCTGAGAACCCCGAAATGATCAGCGGCAGTCTGTCCATGCTATTTCCTGGACATGAACCAGCCCAGGAGCAGGGCACCGATGAAGGTGCCGCCAATGGCAAAGTATGGTTTTACATGGATGAACTCGTCAGCGGCCTGAACCTTGTCCAAGAGCTGGGCTTCAAGATCGCCGTAGTCGCCCTTGGCTGATTCCAGACGTTCCTTCAGTGCGGTTCTGGCTGATTGGATCCGTTCGTCCACTTCTCCGGAAGTGGCTTCCACGAGTGCATGGGCATGGTCCATGATGTAGTGCATTTCCTGGCTCATTGGTCTGTACTTATTGTTTGTAGTTGCCATGTTGCATAACCTCCTCAAGTTAAGTTTTTGCCTTTCCTGTAGCGCTGTTTCTTGTTCGTCGTAGTCGAACTTCAGGACTGCGTCTGCCTTTTTGCCCCTGAGCACAATCTGTCAAAGTGAGCGTTCCACTTGTCTCGTAATTCTACTTTTGAAAATAGCCCCGGACTTTCGCGGCAATCTGGCGATCTGTCATGTCGTCAACTGTTTCCACAGCCTCGATGAGGCCATCAAGTTTGTCTCTTTCGAGACGTTTTTTTAGCTCGCCCTTTGCCTCGCCAGGGCCAAATATTAAAATCGCTTCGGCGTTACGAATAAGCGAAATGACCTCATCGTAGTAGCTGTTGAGTTGGTCCGTAAACTTTCTCTGTAGGATATCATCCGCTGGAACCATATGAGATTCATAAGGGGACGTTGAAGGTTCACCAGCAGACTGTGCGCTCTGCTTTTCCACCTTTGATTCGATCACTTTTGTTTCTTCCCCTTTGTCCGAAACCACCACTATCACGGCCTTACGATGGTCAATCCACAAACCCGCTGTCTTTTTCATAGATTTTGCCTTGTTGGAAACTGCTTCTGCCGGTAATCAAAGGCCAGAGAGCATCGTTTTATCATATGTGCCGTCAGTCACTTTTCCTCCGACATCTGGTCCGGGAGAGAAGTGACTGATGGCGAGCCGATTTAGCGCTTCCCTTTAAGGCGCATGTCATTCTTGACCGATGTCACACCCTTGACACTGCGTGCCACCTCGACCGCCTTGTTGATGTCGGCCCGAGAATTGACGAAGCCGCTCAACTGAACCACGCCCTTGAAAGTTTCGACGTTGATCTCGGTCGACTTCAGTGAATCGGTTTTGAAAATTTCCGCCTTTATTTTGGTAGTAATGACGGAGTCGTCAACATACTCTCCCGTCCCCTCTTTCTTTGCCGTTGACGCGCATCCCAGAAGAGAAACCAGCAGAATAACGAGAAAAAGGTTAGTGAACCGATTGAATAGTTTCATAATAATCCCCCTTGTGTGTGAAGTTTTTTTGATTTTGCGTTTCCCAACGCCTTACTAATCAGGCCCTAATTTTTCTTTCTCATCCTCCTTATGGGTGAAGTTTTTTTGAGGGTACCTTGAAAAATTAGGCTTTTCGTCCAAGTTCAAGGTGTGCGAAAAATTTTACCACAAGTAGATAGAGCTACTATTCCGAGGATAGAAGTTTAAGAACAACAGATGCAACGATCCTTGAACGGTTAAGCCGCCTCACTCAGAGTCTTTTGTTGTATCAGGGCCTAACGTCGAGACAAGGGAATAGAAACAACCGCGACACGTTTCTTCTCTCCTTATTTAATTAAATGTTTTTATTCATGGGAATGTCAATTTTTTTGGAAATTATTCCATAAAACAGGTTGAAATAGGCGCCGGCATCGTAAATTGACGGAATGGGAGAAGAAGGGAAATCAGACACGATCACGAGCCAGAACGAACAGACCGGGTTGACACGTAGTTGCCACATACGGCCAATAAAAGTCCTGGTCAGTGATCGATAAATCAGCTTCCTGCTCTACCCGTCTAATCCCATAGCAGAATATATTCCGCTGACTTGACAATTGTTATGCGTTGGGTACAATTATATTTGAAGGTAGAAATCAACCGAGGGCGACCGCATGCTGAAAAAAATCGTCGTATTAAACCTCTAAATCTGCTGCCAACTCCAGACGTTTCCCATATTGTACGTCCCCGCTGGAATCGACCAAGGGGTGAAATTTCACGCCTTGGATCCTTGTTCGAAAAGGAGATTCACTGTGAATTCCATACCTTTTGGGAAAAACCTCGACCAGTATCAAGCTATACGATATGGACTGGGCAGCGGACAGCCCGTAGTTTTCAGCCATGGCTGGCCGCTGATCTCAGGCCCTGGGAAAGACCAGGTGGCGTTTCTGAGTGCCCGCGGATCCTGCTGCATTGCCCATGGAAGATCTATCCAGCCTTGAGATGGTAACGAACATGGACAGATCCACTAACGACCTCGCGACGTTCGTTGAAGCGTTCAACCTAAAGAACGCGATCTATATCGGCCGCCACGGCACGAAATGTGTAGCCAAGGCAGTGTGCTGATCAGTATCAATGTCCTCGCCGATCGCTCGCAGTTCTTCCAACATTTTACCACGCCGTTCTTCGGTGCCAACAGACCCAACACCAATGTCTCGCAAGGACTTCAAGATTCGGTTCTGGCACCAGGGGATATCGGCCGGTTAAAGACACCACGCTGAAGATCTATCCAGCACACCACACGGTGTGTGTTCGACCCTCAAAGATCAAGTCAACGAGGATCCGCTCGTTTTCTTCAAGGCGTAGGCGACCAAGAGAGGAACAGGGACCACCGCAGTTCTTATTACCAGGCTGGTCTGGTCAAAAATCACGGTGTTAACTATGGCTAAAGTCCCAGAAGTCAGATCAAAATTCTAAAGGAGGAGAATACCATGAAATCCAGTACGAAGGACCAGGCAGAAGGCAAGATTCACGAAGTGAAGGGTAAGATCAAGGAGATCGCCGGGAAATTAAGTGATAATCCAAAGTTGGAAGATGAAGGTACCGCTGAAAAGATAGCCGGCAAAGTTCAGGGAAAAATCGGCCAGGTCAAAAAGGTTTTTGAGAAGTAGTGAGAGCGGCGTATCCTGCCCCGACTGTGGTTGCATGACACGCCGCAACCATGTCCCCGAAAGGCATGAGTTAGTTCTTCGAAGCAAAAGAGCCCAAAAGTAACTGGAACAACAACCTGAATTCGTGACGTGATTTTGCTCGATCTGTCGGTTTTGGGTCAATCAATGGTGATATGGGGATCCGACTTCCGGAGTTTGAAAAGAGCGGCCTCGGAAAATTGGTCCGTAAACCCTGACCTTTGATAACTGAACTGTTTTGCTATGGGTTAACCGGATTGCAAGAAAGCGGAATACCGACTCTCCCTGCCGGGGATCATCCTTCCAAGGGGTGAACGGTACGTGTTTGCTAGTCGTAAGCAAGCCGGTGAGAGAGCTGACTCAACACCTCGGCATGAGCTTTCGCATGACAGCCGAATCGAAATTTCAGGTACCTGCCGGGATTGGGGATGAGCCTCCCGGAAAAGTAGATACATTTAAAAGACAGGGGGATGGAAATGAAGAAAATTCTTTTTACAGTGTTGATGGTTTTTGGATTGGCCTTGTTTTCGGGCTGCGCCCCTATGATGCACACATGGCCAGATCAGGAAAGAAGTGCAGAGAACAAAATGATTGTAATCCAAGAGAGGATCGGGGATGGGCTGAAAACCGGCGCGCTTAGCCTTGATCAGTCCCAGATGTTTTTGACGACGCTGCAGGGTATACGAACAGACTATATCGAACTGAGAGACAAAATTGTCTATCAGGAAGAATGGGACAGCCTTCACAGACGACTTGATATGCTTGGAGCGGATATAGACAGGGCGCTTACCCGGACTATGCAAATAGAAAGCCCAAGGAATGGGGACATGATTGTCACCCTCCAGAGGAGAATTGATGATGGAAGGATCAGCAGGCGCTTGCCTCCGACAGAGGAAAGGGATTTCCAGGCCAGATTAGACTCCATTCGGAGAGAATATCTACGGATCACGGAGGGAGGCAGACCCGCTTCGTACGAGGAGAGAGCAGACATCTCCCGTCGGCTTGATTCCTTGGCAAGTGATATAGACAGGTTCCGGTAGAATTTTCTAGAAAAATCGGCATCCAGTGAACGAAGATCTGTGTAAATTTATAGGTATCAATCAGTCGTAGTTCCATTTATTAGCAGTGCAATTGTATGATTGCACGCAAGAGATGCCGTAAAGCAGTGACGGGGAGTGCCCAATAACAAAGACCTTGATACGGTCGATGGGCGAGATCGTCGACGGCGTTGACGCATGTGAAAAAGATTTCCGAGCAACGGGGCCATCACGGGCAAGCACGGCTACAAAGTGGCCGTGGACAAAACCTTTGACGAGGTCAATCCAGACGACTATGCAATCCTGATCCTGCCCGGTGGCGCGGCGCCAGCGGTGGTGAGACACGAGCCGATGGCGCTGGAGATCGCCCGGAAATTTTTTGCGGGGAACAAACCGGTTGCCGCCATCTGCCACGGTCCGCAGATCTTGATCAGCGCTGGTCTTTTGCAGGAGCGACGCACCACCTGCTACAAATCGGTGGCTGATGAACTGAAAGAGGCCGGCGCTCTATGAGGACCGGGAGCTGGTTGTTGACGCCAATCTGGTCACGTCCCGAATACCGGCCGATCTGCCCGCGTTCATGCGCGAGATCATGAAACAGCTCCGGTTTTAACTTGCCGTCCCGGCGACAGAGGAGGGAAAGATGAACAGTTTACTCTATGGTGTTTGTCGTAATATTCCCGGATTTCATGCTCACGGCGTGCGGTCACCAGGACAGGGAGATGAACATGAGCGGAGATAAACAGTAAAGAACATCACAAAATTTGAGTGCGCCCGCAGGGGTGCAGATAAAAAAAAGTGGCATGAAAGGGCAGCTCACTCTTTCACAGGGCAGGCGCGGTTCACGCGCCCAGCCGGATCCTGACGGTAGTAGGCGCTGAGGATATTGTAGAGGTCAGGGGCGTGCCCCAGAAGGGCGTGGGGTCGATCGAAGAACGCCTCGGTGGCCACGGCGAAAAACTCGGCCTCGTTCTTCGCGCCGTAGGCGTCGAGAAAGGTTTTGTGGCCCTTTTCGGCGAGACGTCTTAGCCGCAGGAATTCGCGGGAGCACACGGCCACCCATTCAGCGAGCTGATCGCGGTCGGCAAGAGGCGGGGTACCGTCGGCAGCTCCGTCGAGCATGTCGAGCTTGTGGGCGAACTCGTGGTAGACCACGTTATGACCCTGCTCCGGGTGGCGCGCACCATGGAGAACAGCGTCCCACACGAGGATAACCGGACCTTGGGTGAAGGCCTGGCCCAGAAGGGGAACTGAGGCCTCCACCGGGCCGTCCACACGCTCGAAGAAGCCGAGGTGGTGCTCGGGGGGGGACAACGGTGGAGGGGTAGACGAGAATCGACTCCACGTTGCGATAGTAGTCGTGGGGGAGTCCCAGTTGCAGCAGACATGCCTGGGCCGCAATGGTGACACGAATCTCATCGGTGAGGTCGAGGCCGCCGCACCCCTCCCAGTTTTTCTCATCCAGGAAGACCTGCATCATCGCGCGCAACTCGGCACGCTCGGCGTCATCAAGCACGCAGTAGTGGGCCACGTTCGTGTGCATGAAGACCTCCCACTCGGGAGGGAAAGGGCGTTTTCGCGCCTCGGCACGACGATGATCGCGGAGCCAGTGAAACATGGGCAACACCCTCCTTCGGGGAAAAGTACACTTTGAGCACATGAATGACGCCCGCCATGGCAACCAGCGTCGACCCGAAAAGAGGGACTCCAGGTCAACAAACTGCTTCTCAATATGAACGGGAACAACAAACTTCGCAATAGTTACTCGTTCTCCATCGAGAATAAATCAAGAGGAACAAATCAAGGAGGACACTTAATTTGTGCAATAAAACTTACCAGTTTAAAATACAACCCAGCAGGACAGCATTCAGAACAATACTGAAAAAGCCACCATCACGCATGCAATCCCACCCCGGACAACAACAGTGTTGCCACCAGCAGGGCCAGCGCAATCCGATACCAACCAAACACGGCCAGACTCCCTCGCTGCAGGAAGCTGACCATCCACTTGATTGAGACCCAGGCCGAGACAAAAGCGCAGGCAAAACCGAGCAAGGGTCCAATCAATCCAAAGTTTGCCATGATCATGGTGCCGTTCTGATATGCCTCATAGACCGTTGCCGCACCCAGGGTCAGCAGTCCCAGGAGAAAACTGAATTCCACTGCCGCCCCTAGCTCCGCCCCCATCAGCAGACCCCCGGCAATGGTTGCCAGACTGCGGCTGACCCCCGGCCACATGGCCAGGCACTGTATCAGGCCGATGCCTAAGGCCTGACGCCACCCGAAGTTTTCAATCGACAGGCCGTCGCCGCTCCCGCCATCCCTGGATAGTGCTTGAGCTCGCCTCCTGCCCAGATAAACTAGGAATATTCCGCCTGCAAACCAGGCCGCAGTCACAGGCCAGAGCCCGAACAACCGTGCCTTGATCTGATGCTCAAACAAGAGTCCAACCACGACCGCCGGTAGAAAAGCAATCACCAGATTCCAGGCCAGACGCTTCCCGGCTGCATCCCTACCCAGCAGCCCCAACAACATCTGCCTGATCCGCTTTCGATAGAGTCCCAGCACAGCCAGGATCGCTCCGGCCTGAATAACAATTGCATAGGCATTGGCAGCCCGTTTGGCTGCAGGATCATCGGCAAGGCCCAGGATGTTCTCCGTCAGGATCAGATGGCCGGTGGAACTCACGGGCAGATATTCGGTGGCGCCTTCCACTAAGCCGAGGATGGCGGCATTGCGGATACTGAGCGGATGGACGGCTATTTCTTCAGTAGAAGGAACATGTTCTCCTGTTTTTTCGCCACAGAAGACAACAAACGGCATGATCATTATGTTTATACTTATAACAATCCCCAAAGAGAGGGAACAAAACCATCCGAAAGTCTTCTTTTGCTTTTTCATGGTAACAACTTCCTTTCTCAAAAAATAGTATTAGGGTATCTTGATTCACCCCGCATTCAGAGACGACACTAGCCGAAAATCAAAACAAGTCAACCCAATTTCCTATCAGGTCTATTACCCGAAACATCGTTATCCGGCCACATGAAGAAAACTTCAGAAACACGTCAGTTGTCGTACTCCATTCAGCACGGTAGTTAGAAATCCACCATGTATAAAATTTTAATTATAGAAGACGAGATAAAGATTGCCCATTCTTTGAAACAGGTCCTGGAAGAAGAAGGGTACAGTGTCAATGCCGCTTTGACCGGCGAGGAAGGCTTTTTTCTGATCAACACCGATATCTTTGATGTGGTGATCCTCGATCTCATGCTCCCAGGTCGTAGCGGTCTAGAAATTCTCGAAGTGCTTCGCCGCCGTGACAAGCAGACCCTGGTCCTCATTCTGACGGCCCGGGACACAGTTGAAGACCGCATTTTAGGTCTCGATTGCGGGGCGGATGACTACATGATCAAACCCTTTGCCGTCAGTGAACTCCTGGCCCGTATCCGCGTCCTGCTCCGCCGGGGCAGAAGTGAACAGGTCTTCCGTCTCCAGTTCGCCGGGCTGGATCTGGATCTGGTAACACGGGAAGTACATCGTGATGGACAAACCCTGGACCTGACCGCCAAAGAATTCGACCTGCTGACCTATTTCGTGCGGCATCAGGGCCGGTTTGTCACCCGGGGGATGATCGCCCGTGATCTCTGGCAGGAAACCACACGGGCAACCCCTCTGGATAACGTCATTGATGTTCACATGGCCCGACTCCGCCGCAAGGTCGACAAAGATTTTCCTGAGAAACTACTCCATACCATCCGCGGCGTCGGCTTCATCCTCAAAAAGAAAGAGTCATGACCCTGCACACCATCACCCAGTCTATCCGCACCCGGATTACCCTCTGGCATCTTGGCGTGCTGGTGTTGACCCTTGGCGCTTATGTTCTTTCCACTCAGATGTTCCTCTGGCACCAACTCACCCTTGAGCTGAAGACCAATCTGCAGGAAGAGGCCGAGGAGGTAGCAAAACTTTTCCTGAAGCTGGCCCCGGATGGACACTTTGTCTGGAGGGGGCATCAGGAGGACACAAAACAGAAATACTGGATCGCTGTCTCCCATCTGGATGGTGTTCTTATTTATCGCAATTTTACCCAAACCGATTTCAACCTTCCTCCAACATCCCTTATAGCAGCCGATCAAACACGGACATTTTACACTCTGCACCTGGCCGACAACAGAAAACTGATGATGATGCAGGAAGTCCGGAAGATTGAAGGAGTGGATGTGGTGATCAGGGTTGGCCGCACCACCGAACATGTTTCCGGGGAGATGGGACATCTGTTCCTGATCCAGATCCTCTTTTTTCCTCTGGTTCTCCTGCTGGCCTGGGCTGGCGGCTATTTTATGGCCGGACGGGTTTTATCGCCACTACAGAAAATCATTGCCCGGATGAAGACCATTTCCGCAAACCGTCTCCACGAACGCCTGCCGGTGGAAAATGCAGACGATGAACTTGGCAATCTTTCCCTGACCTTTAATCATCTCCTGGGAAAACTCGATCACTCTTTTAAACAGATGCAGCAATTTACCGGAGATGCCTCCCATGAACTGCGCACTCCACTCGCAGCCATGCACAGCGTCGGCGAAATGGCCCTGCGAACACCCATGGGTGTAAACGAATATCAGGAGACTATTGCCAGCATGCTCGAAGAGGTGGACAAGATGAGTCGTCTGGTCAGCGATCTCCTGGCCCTGGCTCGATCGGACAGTGACATGGTCAAGCCGGTGCTGGAGAAGCTGGAACTTGGCAGAGTCATCGAAGAGGAAACAGCACGGCTGGCAGTGCTTGCCGAAGAAAAAAATCAGCAGCTGTCAGTGGAAATCAAACAATCATGCCCCGTGTGCCTTGACCGGAATATCTTCCGCCAGGCCTTTGCCAATATCCTCTATAACGCCATTCAATATTCACCGGAAGCCGCAACCATCCAAATTCTGGTTGACAAGGCCGAGGATAATTGCTTTGTGAATATTGTCGATTCCGGCCCGGGGATTGCTCTGGATCATCAAAAACGCATTTTTGACCGCTTTTACCGAGTGGACAAGGTCCGCTCCCGCGATACAGGTGGCTCAGGGTTAGGGCTGGCTATTGCCAAACTGGCAGTCAAGATCCACGGTGGGCACATCGAACTTACAAGCACGGCGGGTAAAGGGAGTGCCTTCCGCATCTGCCTTCCCGAACAGCAGCAAGGAAAATGCCCGTCAAGTTTTTCTGTCACTGAGGCCGAGATCTCATGACACAGGACCTTCCAGACAACAGAGTCTCCTTGAATCACGGCCAACAAAACAATTTCCGCCCCCATTATTCATGACCACACAACGCAAACTCTATATTTTTTTACTGGGCCTATTTATCTGTATCTACCTGTTACCTTTAGGAATCAGGCCGCTCATGGAGCCGGACGAAACCCGCTATGGTGAAATTCCCCGAGAGATGATATCCTCCGGCAACTGGATAAGCCCTCACCTCAACGGGCTGCGTTACTTTGAGAAGCCCCCTCTGGGCTACTGGCTGAATGCAGTCTCTATCATGGCCTTCGGCGAAAACAGATTCGCCATCCGTCTACCTTCGGCCTTAAGTGTTGGTTTAAGCGCTCTGCTGATCATGCTGCTGATACGCCAGGCCTACCCTCGAAATGAGATCTGGGTCGGGCCAATCGCCGCACTTGTCTTTATCACCAGTTTGGAGGTGCCTATAGTCGGCACCTTCGCCGTCCTGGATTCGATGCTTGCCGCCACGCTCACCATGACCATGACCTGTTTCTTTCTGGCCAGCCAAGCTGAACGTGGTTCTTCCCGTCAGCGCTGGCTCCTGATCGCTGCCGGGATCAGTTGCGGCCTCGCCTTTCTGATCAAGGGTTTTCTGGCTCTCGTTGTGCCGGCCCTGACCATGGGAGCCTATCTTATCTGGCAGCGGCGCTGGCGCGATCTTCTAGGCCTCGCATGGTTGCCACTTATCGCCGCCACCCTGACCGCCCTGCCATGGAGCCTGGCCATCCACCGCCAGGAACCGGATTTCTGGAATTTCTTCTTCTGGCATGAGCACGTCCAGCGTTTCCTGGGTGGGGAAAAGGCCCAACATGCAGAGCCCTTCTGGTACTTTTTCCTGACCGCTCCCGCCATATTCATGCCTTGGACTTTTCTTCTCCCTGCCGCCGGGCTCGGTTTACGCATCAATGCCCCACGCACCGAAACCAGACAGCTCATCCAATTTTGTCTGGCCTGGTTCTGCCTGCCCTTTCTTTTCTTCTCACTTTCCTCCGGCAAACTGTTGACCTATATCCTGCCCTGCTTTCCACCCTTTGCCATCCTGGTCAGCATTGGCCTTATCAACCTGCTGCGTGACGGCCGGCAAAGGCCATTCCAGATCGGTTCGAGATTGGCGATCTTTATCTTTGGCCTCCTCCCCCCTGCCTTTCTTCTGATCCAATTTATCGGTATAGGTGGTGTCACCCCCCCTTACAGCAAAAACTGGCAAGGGTTGACAGCCCTGGCCGGTCTTACAGTTATGGCCCTGTTGCCGCTGGCAGCCAGCCGTGCTCAAAACTGGAATAAAAAGATCATCCTCTTTGGCCTGAGTCCCGCCCTACTCCTCTGCGTGACCCCCTTTCTCATGCCCGACCAGACTGTCGAGAAAAAATCGCCAGGAGCTTTGTTCCTTCAGCACAAAAAAGAAATCAACAGTAACACCATAATCTTAACCGATGAAGTTTCACTACGGGCCGCCTGCTGGTACTTGCAACGCTCGGATATCCTGATAGTGCGTGATGCGGGTGAAACAGCCTATGGTATTGGCTACAAAGATGCCCAGGGCCGCCTGCTCAACCTGGTCCAGTTCCGGGATAAAGTCATGGCCAATCAAGGTAACATCGTCCTGATTGCAAGGAACAGTAATTATCAGGAATGGATTCCTTTTCTTCCTCACCCGAAAACCATTGCTGACAATGGCTCGAGCGGCTATATTTGGGCCACTTTTTAAGGAGCTGAATCGTATGCGAACTCATTTTCTTCCCTTTTCAAAACCCTCAATTACCGAGGAAGATATTGCCGCCGTGGCCGAGGTAATGCGTTCAGGCTGGATCACCACCGGCCCCTGGAATACCTTATTTGAACAACGTATCTGCGAATACACCGGCTGCCAGCAAGCAGTGGCACTCTCTTCTGCAACCGCGGGAATGCACGTGGTGCTCAAGGCCCTGAACATCGGACCGGGAGATGAAGTCATCACTCCATCCATGACCTGGGTCTCCACTGTCAATTTGATTGTTCTTGCCGGGGCAACGCCGATTTTTGTTGATGTCGATCGTGATACCCTGATGATGAACACCGCTGCCGTCAGCGAGAAAATCACCGACCGGACCAAGGCGATTATCCCGGTACACTATGCCGGGGCCCCGGTGGATCTGACCCCTCTCAGGGCTCTTGCTGCTCAACATTCGATCCCGCTTATTGAAGATGCAGCGCATGCAATCGGAACATCCTACGATAGTGATGCTATCGGAAAAACTGGAACTGTTATTTTTTCCTTTCACCCCATAAAAAACATTACCAGCGGCGAAGGGGGAATGGTCTGTTCCGATGACTCCGAATTACTGGCCAGGGTACGCAGTCTGAAATTTCATGGCCTGGGGGTGGATGCCTATGACCGATCCAGCCAGGGACGCTCTCCACAAGCCCAGGTTTTTGAACCTGGCTATAAATACAATCTTCCCGATATGCTGGCGGTTCTCGGGGTAAAACAACTGGAAAGAGTGGATGTCTTCAACAAGCGTCGAGCTGAGCTGGCAGCCTGCTATCATGAGTTACTGCAGGATATTGACGAGATCACACCCCTGACAATACCAGAGTATCCCCATGTGCATAGCTGGCATCTTTTTATTGTTCGGGTGCAGAACGGAAAGAATAAAAGCGGGCGTGATCAGTTCATGAAAGGTCTGAAGCAGAGAAATATCGGAACTGGCCTGCACTTTCGTGCCATACATCTCCAGAAATATTACCAGGAACAGATGGGCTTCCGGAAAGGGCTGCTGCCCGACACTGAGTGGAATTCTGAGCGTATCTGCTCGCTTCCGCTTTTTCCCGACATGACGGAAAACGATGTAAGCGATGTTGTCGAGGCAATTAAAGATTATCTTGTGAAAGGGTAAGCCGTTATAATAAATTCATGGTATTAACGCGATGATCGTATCGTTGTTTATCCTCAAAATACACGTCCTTCGGGTCATCCATCCATGGCAGCAAAATGGTCTGGAATATATTGGTTGTTTCGTTACGGCACGTTTAATCTGTAAGCCGTTGTAAACAAATAACTACAACATTGTAATATCGCAAACGGTATAATGGACCGTAACGAAATAGTTCAAAATATAATATGCCTCTGCCTAATTCTCAGTTAAAGTTACCGTTCTACTTCCAATTGTGTATGGACACGGTAGGTTAGCCTATACGGAAGAGACTGGCCAAAATTTGTCATTGCTGTACAGACTGGCGATTAGCCCGATGACTACTGAGAATAGAGCAGATGCATAAAATATAATGATTATTTCGTAACGGCCCCTAAAGGGCAGGACTCTATGGTGAAAGAAAATCCTCAGATATCTATTGTTATCCCTGTTTACAATGAGGAGGCATGCCTGGGTGAATTAATCAGCCGCACTCTCAGCAGTTGCCGAAAGATGGCCCGCTCATTTGAAATTATCCTCATTGATGACGGTTCGAAAGATCAATCAGCAGAGATAATCCGTAAGGCCGCCGCCGACAATACAGGTGATATTGTAGGGGTTCTGCTCAATCGTAACTATGGCCAGCATAACGCGATCATGGCCGGATTCTCCTATGTCCGCGGGAACTGGATCGTCACTCTGGATGCTGATCTGCAGAATCCACCTGAGGAGATCCCCCGCCTGATCACTATTGCAATGGATTATGATGTGGTGGGAACGATCCGGGCCAGACGGAGCGACTCATTCTTTCGAAAAACATCATCGGCAATCATCAACCGGGCTGTACAGAAGGCAACCGGAGTCATGATGCATGATTATGGCTGCATGCTCAGGGTCTACAAACGACATATCGTTGAAGCCATGCTCATGTGCAATGAACGTTCCACCTTTATTCCGGTGCTGGCCAACAGTTTTGCCAGAACAACCACAGAGGTTGAGGTGGAACATGCCGCTCGAACCATGGGTGAATCAAAATACAGCTTTGGTAAATTGATTTCCCTGATGTTTGATCTGGTTACAACCATGACCACCTATCCATTGCGCCTGCTCTCCATTGTAGGCGGGATCATTTCTGCCACGGGCTTTGCTTTCGGAATATTACTCCTGATTCTTCGACTCATCTACGGTGTTGAATGGGCAGTCGGCGGTGTTTTCACCCTTTTTGCCCTGGTTTATTTTTTTATTGGCGCCCAGTTTATCGCTATGGGACTGCTTGGAGAATACATTGGCCGCATTTATCATGATGTAAGGGCCAGGCCCAGATATTTTGTTCAGGAAGTGACAGGACGAAAGATGGCTGAACAAAAGTCCGTTACATCCGAGTAACCTGAATTGCTGATTTTATATTACCTAAATTTTGTAATCGTTCGAACAGTGAGGGCGTTAAGACAGGTAGTATTCTCTTTTTAATTTAAAATTCTTCTACTGGAACAACCATGAAAGCTATTGTCCTTGCCTATCATACAATTGGCTGTATCGGAATCGAAAAACTTTTAAAATCAGGTTTTGAAATAGTCGCAATCTTTACCCATGCGGATGACCCTGATGAAAATGTCTGGTTTCGCTCGGTTGCAGAACTTGCGGCCCGATATGATATCCCTGTCTATGCCCCGGGAAATATTAATCATCCGCTGTGGATTGAAAAGATCAAGGCCATGCAAGCTGATGTCCTCTTCTCCTTTTACTATCGCCACCTAGTAGGGGAAGAGATCCTGAATATTCCCGCTGCCGGCTGTTTGAATCTGCATGGATCCCTGCTGCCCCGCTACCGGGGACGATGTCCGGTAAACTGGGCACTGGTGAATGGAGAGAAGGAAACCGGAGTAAGCCTGCATTATATGACTCCCCGCCCAGACGACGGAGATATTGTCGGCCAGGTCAAGGTGGACATTGATTCCCAGGATACAGCCCTTTCACTCCACACAAAAATGGCCACAGCAAGCGCTGTCCTTCTTGATGAAATGCTTCCAAAAGTCGCAGAGGGAACAGCACCACGAATCGCCCAAGATAAAACGCTAGCCTCTTATTATGGCGGAAGAAAACCGGATGATGGTGAGATTGACTGGAACAAAAGTGCAGACCAGGTCCGAAACCTTGTCCGGGCAGTCACAAAACCATACCCCGGCGCATTCAGCTTTCTGGGAAATCGCAAGGTGCTCTTCTGGCAGGTCGAAACTCTCGTAGATAATAAGGGAGCAAAAGCAGGTACCGTCATCTCGGAAGATCCTTTTATCATCAGTTGTGGTCAGGGAGCTATTGAGGTCAAGACCGGACAGACCGGAAAAGGCCTCTTTCTCAGTGCCAGCCGTTTAGTAGCCGAGCTCGCACTGGTGCAGAAAATGCATTTTGGGCCGGATGTGAAAAAGACCATCGCCCAGCGACGCAAGAAAGCAGTCCTTATTCTGGGGGCAGATGGCTTTATCGGCAGCCACTTATCCGAGCATCTCCTTGACTCAGGGCGTTATGAAGTACATGGCATGGATCTTGGTTCCCGCTATATCAAACATCTTGGAGACCATCCGGACTTTCATTTCGCGGAAGGCGATATCTCCATCCAACGCGAATGGATTGAATATCATGTTCGGCGCTGCGATATCATTCTGCCTCTCGTTGCCATTGCTACCCCGGCAGAATATACCCGCAATCCCTTAGGCGTCTTTGAACTTGATTTTGAAGAGAATCTCCGGGTTGTTCGCTATTGTGCCAAGTACAGAAAACGGATTCTCTTTCCTTCCACCTCCGAAGTCTATGGCATGTGCCAGGACAAAAACTTTGACGAGGACACCTCGCAGCTGGTCCTTGGCCCCATCCATAAACAACGATGGATCTACTCCTGCTCCAAACAGATGCTCGATCGGGTGATTTGGGCCTATGGCGCCACCAGAGGGCTGCAATTCACCCTGTTTCGCCCCTTCAACTGGGTGGGATCTCGCCTCGACAGCCTGGCATCCGCCCGTATCGGATCTTCAAGGGCTATCACCCAGCTAATTCTCAATCTTGCGGAAGGTACACCCATTCAATTGGTGGATGGTGGATACCAAAAACGTTGTTTTACCGACGTGAAGGATGGCATTGACTGTCTGTTCCGAATCATTGAGAATAAAGATAACGTCTGTGATTCCAACATATTCAACATTGGCAATCCGTACAATGAGGCCTCTATTCGAGAACTGGCAGAAATCCTGGTTGCGAAATTTCAGCAACATCCCCTTGCTCGGAAGTTTCCACCTTTTGCCGGGATGCGGGATGTAGAAAGTCGTGCCTTCTATGGGAAGGGATATGAAGACGTAAGTTTCAGAAAACCGAGTATTCAAAAAGCAGAAAAATTTCTGGGATGGAAACCGACAGTTCCCCTGGAACAGTCCGTGGAAGAAACCCTGGACTTTTTCCTGAAACAGGCAGTAGAAACCGGGGAGTTTGAGATTCACCACCAAGACGATTTTCGTTAAAAAAAACCACCACTTACCAAATATGCTTATTTATTGCTGTTTGCTATGACCCTAGGAGTCTGTCGGATTATGGTGATTCAGTTTTCGTAACTTTCTGATATTTAAAGAAATACTAGAAATGTTACGCAACTTGCAATTTTAATTATATGTTGTAATATCAACATGTTATCTTTTTAAAATTCGGGTAATCCGACAGACTCCTAGGCTTTTTCTGCGAAAATTAAACCATAATGCCCTGGTTTTGATCATGAACAATGTATCAAGTCAAATTAACTTGACACATTGTTTTTTAGCATTACATGAGGGAGGCTACGTTGGACACATCTTTGCTTCTTTGGGGAGTGTTATTCAGTTCAATCGGATTCGGCTTCTTCATATATGGCAAAAAACAAAAAGTGGTCGTGCCCCTCATCTGTGGGCTGACACTCATGATCTATCCGTATTTTATCTCTAACAGTGTCCTTTTGGTCACACTCGGAATCATACTTATGGCTATTCCGTACTTCGTCAGAATCTGAATCATGCAAAGCACAACTCAATGGTCTTTATATCATTTTCCCGAAAACAATGACACCAGAGCAATCAAAGGTATCACACCTCAGCTTGATCGGTATCTGGGTTCCAGAAGACGGTACCTGAAACCCAGATGCTTTTGCTAACTACTTATTTTTCTGATTGTGAAACATGCAGATAGGATTACGCATTGATGTAGACACCTTGCGCGGAACCCGCATTGGTGTTCCGGAGCTCTGCCGTATCTTGAAGGAAAATGACATCAAAGCCTCATTTTTTTTCTCTGTCGGACCGGATAATATGGGACGGCATCTATGGCGGCTGCTGCGTCCAGCGTTTTTTCTGAAGATGATGCGCACCAAGGCAGCCAGCCTCTATGGTTGGGACATTCTGCTGAAAGGAACATTCTGGCCAGGGCCATATATAGCCGGAAAAGCAGGGCAGGCCATTCAAAACGCGGCCACCGATGGACATGAGATCGGCCTACATGCTTGGGATCATCATAGATGGCAATCAGGAATTAAAAACATGTCCGCACCTCAGGTGCAGGCACTGCTGAACAGGGGATGCAACGCTCTCATGTCTTTAACCGGCAACAAACCAACCTGTTCCGCCGCCCCAGCTTGGCGCAGCACTGATGCCGCCTTGCTGGCAAAAGATACTTTTGCTTTCCTTTATAATTCTGACTGCCGTGGAGATTGCATATTTTATCCGCAAGTTGCAGAAAAAACCTTGCAGACCCCCCAGGTCCCTACGACCCTGCCAACATATGATGAATTGATTGGGCAAGCAGGAGTCACTGAAAAAAATTACAACAAACAGCTTTTCTCACATCTGCAATCTGACCGGCTCAATATTCTTACCATTCACGCGGAAGTGGAAGGCATTGTCCACAAAACCATGTTTGCAGATTTTATCACACTGGCACAAGAAAAAGGGTACTCCTTTGTCCCCCTTGGCAAAATCGTCACAGAAGCAAAAAAAGCAGATATTACCATCGCCTCCATTCAAGAACAGATCATACCTGGCAGAGAGGGATGGATCTCAACTCAACACTCATTAACCAACTGAACTAAAGACGCTTTGGCCATCAGGTTGACTGTTCTGTCCATGTTTTCTGTAACCAGTTTATGACTGGACTCGCATCAGCCAAGACACCTAGACTTTTTAACCTTAGCTCTTAACAAGATTCCATGGAAAATTTCATTCTCACCATTGCCTTTCTGCTCATCGGCATGGGACTGCGCCGCCTGCCCCAGTTTCCCAAGGAAACCGCTCAGGTGCTCAACCTCTTTGTTATTTATGTCTCCCTGCCTGCCCTGATCCTGCTCAAGGTGCCAGAACTTACTTTTTCCAGAGACATCCTGAGTCCAGTCATAATGCCTTGGATCATGCTTTTGGTCTCTGCCGGAATCATCCTTCTTGCGGCAAGACTCTACCACTGGCCTCAAGACATGACAGGTGCGCTTCTGCTTCTGGTCCCCCTGGGCAACACCTCCTTTCTCGGCATCCCTATGGTACGAGCCTTCTTTGATGAAGCGGGCATCCCTTACGCTGTATTGTATGACCAACTCGGCTCTTTTTTGGCTTTAGCCACTTACGGCACTGTGGTTCTTGCTCTCTATGGCAGTGGAGCGCGGCCACGACTTGCCTTGATTGTGAAAAAAATTATCACCTTTCCTCCCTTCCTGGCTCTGATCTTGGCCCTGGTCTGTCGAGAGGTCCAATTGCCAGCACAAGCGGCATCCCTGTTGGACAGTCTGGCCGTAACCTTGGTACCAGTAGTCATGATCGCGGTCGGCTACCAACTCACCCCACGACTCCGTCCTGAAATGATGTCGCCCCTGCTCATCGGCCTCTCAGTCAAACTTATCGTGGCCCCCCTCCTGGCCTTAGCCATCTGCCGATTTCTAGGGATCGACACCCTGGCCATCCGTGTCGCCATCTTTGAGGCGGGAATGCCTCCCATGGTCTCTGCCGGAGCCCTGGCGATAATGGCAGGGCTTGCCCCGGAGCTTACCGCCGCCATGGTTGGAATCGGTATTCTTCTCTCTTTTTTCACCCTGCCCCTGCTCTTCCAACTGCTTTGATCAACATGAATATATCTATCTCGACGCCCCGCACAAGACAATCTTATTTTCTGACCAGATCTGGCTGATCTACTATGCCTTGCGTTTCCCGCGCACATTCCGAGAGGCCGACCTCACCAGAGGAACCCACCGGTCCTTTTTACCTCTGGTTCGGAGGAAAAACCCAAAGATGTCGTCCTGTCACACCGCGCTCTCCTCGCCGATATCGCCCTTCTGAGGAAGGTGATTTTGACACCAGCACCTTCCTCAGAAGGGCAAGGCTCTCAAACATCTGGCTACAACCCCCTGCTGACAACCATCTTTGCCGCCCAGCCATTTTCCCATCAGGAGCAAGAAGTGGCTCCGATCGTTTGAAAAGTATTTCACGTTTTACAAGTGAAATCTCTGCATTTTTTACCCTGCATGTTCAACCAGTGGCAGCATTAAGGTATACACCACGTCAGGTGTTTTTTTACTTAATTTATAATACGGTCCCCCTGAGATGGGGGCCGGATTGGTGTGGAATTCGCAATCAATTCCTAACGCATCTGCGTGTGGCAATTAGAACACCTATAAGAGCTTAACTTATGGTGAACATTCTCAGCTCCGGGGCTGCCACTAACCGTTTTAATCGGATGGCACTGCAAACAATCTCTTATAACAGAAGTCTGGTATCCCGTGACAACTGTCCGTTCAATATTATGGCACGATAAACACTCATATTTGTAACCGCCCGTTACGTAAGGTGCAATTGTCGGTTGCGCAATCTCTTTGCCAAGCAAAAAGTGATGCTTGTCGGGGTTAGTATTTTTTAACCCAGGAAAACGCGGCAGATCTTCGTGACATAAACGACAATCTTTTTCTATTATTGCTCGATCTCCCCCGCCATAACCTCCCCCGCCATAACTACCCCCTCCATAACTACTTGAAGAACTATTGGTAGATGAACGCGTTGCCGCTGCCGCTACATGGGCAAAAAACAATGTTGTGGAGAACAGGGTAATAATACCTGTACATACAATAATTGTTGATTTCATTTTTTCATCCTTTGTAAAAAATGAATGTTATCTTCTAGCAAAGAGTCTCAAAAAAAAATACAACATTAAAAAATGTTTATGCAGCCCCATTTACAAATGGATGTTCCTTTTCTCAGAAATTTATCTTGATCAAAAAACAGATAAGCACAAATTTAAAACCCGGTAAAATACCCTGCAACCAACAAAATTAATTAAGAAAAATTTCAATCTTAGCTTGTTGTCTCAGTTTTTCTACATGCTCCAAACGAAGTCTGCTAACATGCCTTTCTTCAAGATATTTTTTTATATAATTCCTGACCTGGTCTAATGAAAGATATCCAGCAGGATCCTTTTCAATGACTTGTAAGATGTGATAGCCAAATTTGGTCTTAATAACCTCACTTGTTCTTCCTTTTTCGATACTGAAAGCAATTTCGTCAAACTCCGGGGGCATGAATCCACGTTCTATAAAATCAAGTTTTCCCCCTTGTTTCTTGGAACGAAGACAATCAGATTGCTCCTCGGCCAGTGTGGCAAAATCCTGGCCAGCCTGGATTTTCTTTAAGATGTTTTCAGCTTTCTGACGAGCAGCCTCATGTTTTGATTGATCAGAGCCTTCTTCTACCTGAACCAGAATATGCCGAACCTTCACTTTTTCTTTCTTTTTGAAATTTTCTTTTCCCTGCTCGTAATATGACAGAATTTCTTCTTCCGTGGGTTCAAAATGTAACACCCCCACGCTGCTCAGGTATGCGTTCATCAAAAGCCTACTTCTTAAGGAAGTCAACAGCTCCTCTTCGCTTAAATGTTTCGCTTTCAGAAACTGTTTAAATTCCTCAGGAGTTTTATATTGTTTTTTTTGAGAAGCCAATTCCTCTTTTAACTTTTGTTCAATGTCCGGCATATCGTATTTCTGAATTGCCTGGGCTAGAACTTCGTCATTGATAATTTTATTGAGAGCTTTCTTCTTTGACGTATTTAACAGTTCGGGAGAAAATGTTGTCACGCCAAACTTTGAATATTTCTTGAGATTATTATTAACCTCTGACGTAAGAGCACTTTCCTTAATTAGTTTGCCATTTACTTTTGCTACAACCTTATCTTTATTTTCTCCCTTTACTGGTTTTGACTGACAAAAGCCGGTAGAAAACGAAAAAATGGAGACCATGAAAAAGGTAACCAGAAAGAAAATTGAGTTCCCCTTGTAAATTCGCATAAACATTTTAATTAATTAATCCAACAACTGAGAGTTTATTACTATTTATTGATCAATGGTGATCGTTGCCGAGGAAGCAGGTTTTCCAATTGGCATGAAAACGATATTAAGTGTAGTTCCCCTTGCATCAAGAGAAAAAGAGGTTTCCTGCGGAAACAGCCTGTTAAAAAAGATTTTTTGGGAAAGATCATATCTAATAGAACCATTCTCATAAACAATAACTCGTACACCACTAAGAGAATTATTAGTAATACTAACCTGACAGATCATATCGGCAAGGGTGTAACTCATATTATCACTGCTGCGCACAGTACCTCTGACCAACTCGAATGACACACTGGAATCGTCACCATCATCATCAATCCCCAGGGCAGCTGAGACATCAATCAGTCCATAGCCGTAAACATCGTCTTTACCGGGATCACCCAGATCATGAGCACTCATTTGCAACTGCATGCGAACATCCTGATTATTAACTTTACCGTCATTATTCAAATCGCTCACTCCAGCTGACAAAACAAGGGCCGCCAAGCCTGAAACATGAGGCGCTCCCTGGGATGTTCCGCTCAAAACTGCATAACCATCATTCACAGAAGTCGAATTGATGGTAACACCGGGAGCCGCCAATTCAATTTGTGGGCCGAAAGGAGCAAACAAACCCTGCTGATCTGCGCTATCAGTTCCTGTCACCGCAATAACAGAATCATAAGCGGCGGGAAAAGTGACGTCACCTCCATAAGTATTCCCGGCTGCGGCAAGCAGAAGGACTCCCGCATTATATGCAGCATCGCATGCCCCTTGAAGGGCAACTGAATGAGGGCCTCCAATACTTACATTGACAACATCAATTTTATTCTCAATAGCCCATTCGATTCCTTCTATTATCCAGCTTAAAAGACCAAAACCAGCACCATCAAGAACTTTCAAGGCATAGATTTCCGCATTGGGAGCCACACCAACTACTCCGCTACCATTAGCAGCAGCAGCAATAATTCCGGCCACGTGGGTTCCATGGCTGTTCCAGCTATCGTCGTAGGGATCATCGTCATTAAAAACAAAGTCCCAGCCGCCTTTATAATTCATTACAAGTTCTTGATGGGTATAGTCTATACCGCTATCTAAAATAGCAACCCGAACCCCACTGCCTGTAATATTAATGGAGTGTGCTGCCTGGCTACCTATATGCTTTACCCCCCAAGAATTCAGGTATTCAATCGGTTCTGCTACCGGATCTTCTACCGGGTCTGCTACTATTTCTACGGGATCAATCACCGAATAAATCGTATCTTCAACAACGTATTTCACTCTCGGGTCTTTGCGCAATCGCTCCACCGCCTGTTCTGAAAGCTTGGCGGCATAAGCTGAGATATGACGAAACTTATGTTTTACTTCAATATCCTTGCCAAGCAAAAGTGCTTTCTCAGAAGGTCCCGGTTTATTATGAAAACCGATAATTACGGAACGATCCATCGCTTGAGCCGGAACAATAATACAGAAGAATAAAAAGAGAACATAAGTAAAGATTAATAATAACCTTACCAGCAATCTATTCATAAAAAACATAAAATAGTTTCCCTTATGAACAGGAAATAAACAGAAAAACAGAAGTCATACAGATGGCAGCTAGTGGCAGCAAGCTCTCTTATCAGGAAGATTTGTGAGCTGGATACCGTCAATCGAGCTGTTTCTTGTTATCGAAAACTCAAGACCGGGGGAAGGCTTTAACCCCTTCCCCCGCTTCTTCAGGCAGGTGAAGACAATGAAAAAATCAGTTATTTTTTACCGTTTGACTCTACCTAGTGGCTCTACTGGTTTTATCCGTATCGTTACCCCAGATAGAAGACACACTCACACTGCTCGGACAGACGGCGCATGTCGCTGTGATTTTGGTATCATTCCAAGTCTTAACCGTGCAGGGTACATTTTTACCTCTTTTATCTAATGCAACAAGACCTGCACCAGAATTTAGGCCATCAATATACTGTGAATAACCGGTTCCCGTGATGGTAACATTGCTACCACTGCAAACGATGGAAGTATTTTTCATGGCGGGCACGACTGACAGATGCACAGCGTTACTGGCTTTGTCAGCTTTTACTACGCGGAAGTCGTAATTTCCTGCTTTCAGGGTTGCCGGCAGAGTTACTGTCAGGGAATCTTCAGTAATTACAGTGGGAACAAGGTCAACAGGAGTACCATCAAGAGGCGTCAGAACAACTTTAGAGGTCAATACGATATCACCGTCAGGTGTAGTGATTACGTTCTTCGTAAAGCCACTGCCTGTTGCAGTAATGACAGCAGTGGTTCCCGCGGTAACCTTTGTCACGCTCACCCCTGAGACGTCAGGAATAACCGCCGCTGAAACATTCATTTCAGCAGCAGACATCCCGACAAAGCCATGGCAACCATTACAATCAAGATTACTACCAATATGGCCATAATAAGCATCTTCCTTTCCAGGAACAATGGTGGTGAGATTGGCAGTATTGGGTGAATTGGCCTGAATGTTGTGGAGAGAAGCTACACCATGACACTTTTCACATGCACGTATCGTTTGGTCATCGGGCACATTAAAATCATGACAAAATAGACATTCAGCGGAGCTTGCAAGACCCAGGCCAGTGCTGTGATGGGTACCAGAGTTACTCAGGACATCCAAGCTCGTCGCAGTATTGAAACCAGCATCATGACAAAAAGTACATTGTCCCTCACCATTTGGACCAGCAGTTGGCTTGTTGCTTGGCCATGGGGTAACCAGGCTTGGAGCATAGGTTGGTATGTAATGAGCGACCAAGGGGTCATCAATAAGGCCATGGCATGCCTTACAGTCTCCAGCCTTGGCTTTAATGGTTAGATGATGAACAGAAGCTTCATTGGAAATTTGAGTATGACAGAACAAACAATCTCTGTATGTATTAAAGACATATGAAGAAGTGACCGGGTTCCATACCTGTTGATGACAGGAGAGACATTGATAAGTAGTATCTCCTGACTGGTCAAAAGGTGCCGAATTGGGGACCTGAAGAGGTGTATTGATTAGGAGATGATGACGATTGGGAATGGTTCCAGGGTCTACAATACTTGGATTCTGATGACATGTACGGCATTCCGGTTCACTCAGATTGTTAAAAGAAGCGTCCGGAATACCTAAAATTTGATTGACAGGTGGTGGTGGAACATCTGCCCAACTTGTTACTGCGGGCACAACCACCAAAAGCGCAGCCAGCAGATATTGTTTTTTGGTACCAACCATTATAAACCCCCCCATTTTTGGATTTTTTTTAATCAACCTGATAAAAAGTTATTATTTTACCAAGTTGTTAACTATGTAAAATATAGTAGCTCAACTTTTCGACTTATTAACAGCGACATTCGTAAATTGAGAGGGTTGTCACCCCTAACACTTTGTCCGCTATTTCCATGTTGCCTTTTGAGGGCAACAATTTTTCCAGAGGAATAGTCACCAATAGCGTCTTACCATTCAAGAAGAATGCGGCCTATCACTGCTGTCTCATCAATGATCAATCATAAATGGTCCGGAGAACCTCTTTTGGCATAATGAGTTTCGTTAAAACATTAACCATAACAAGAGTATCCGAGTCATGTCCTATTATAACCCAATCCTTAATCAGTTTACTGCAATTATTCCGAGACCTGAACTTGATTCCTTGGCTGAACAGCATAACTCCGGTCAGAAATTGCTCTGGGAAAACTTATAAGACAGCAGTGGCGTTCTATGATTTACTGAAGAGCCCTCACCACAACTGTTGTAACTTTATGCTATTCTTGACTGCTCAGGCTTCCAATTTCTTCTTTTTGTTTATCAGCAAGAAAAAAGAAAAGGTTTTGATCTTTGATGACAGCACCTATGATCGATCTCAATTTAAGGTCGTTGAACTTCTTGCCTCGATTTTTATACCAGCCATGTCAGTTTGAAAGGTTTCAAGCTGTTGACACTGGGGGTGCTGTGATATCACATTTTCGATCCCTAGGGGGCATCTCGGCCAGGTCGGCCTGCTCATCATCAAGACATTCTTGATTTACCTAACATTAGCCTTATTTATAATAGCAGGTAAAAACATTGTCCATGGAAATGATTTCTTAGAGATAGGGATTATCACTCCAGAGATAGAGCTTGACAAATAAACCTCCGTGTTACTGTCAGGATCAGTATCTTTCTGAACAAGGTAAAAACCTGCGGGGTTGGTGCTGCCTGCGATGAAAGTTATGACAACTGTTTCACCGTCAACAAGATTGAAATCCCAGCTTTGTGCCAGGGCGGTGTCTTCGATAGGCTGAATAAGATCAAGGTACTGACCATCAAATGCATCGTAAAAGATCTTATTATCGAGTCGAGAAACAAATGATGGCAACGTACCAGAATCGTTAAAATTACTAAAAATATCGCCAATATACGCAACTCCACCTGTGCCTAGGGTCCCAGTACTTCCCCAGCCGGGCTCGTCAATCTCCCATGAGAGACCAGTTTCCGGAGTACCGCTTGTTTCACCTGTTTCATTGAGTGATCCGTTAATGCTATAATCAAGATCATAGTCAAGATACACTGACACGGAGTGCGCCCCAGCTCCTGTTACTGTAATCGTAAGGGTTCCTAATCCATCTTCAAGAGGATCGACATCGTCGCTGAGATTAAAATTGCTATGATCGATGGAGGGGGGTAGATCCGTGAGGCTTGTCAACTGTATTCCTTCTCCACTAAAAAAATCATAATCACACGTCCCTTGAAGACAATAGCTTGTGCCGTCTATGTTGATTCCCCAATCGTACAGTTCTGTCTCGGCATGGGCAATCGAGTTGACATTCAACAAAAGATATACAGCAAATAATGATGTTAATAAATGTTTCACACTCACCTCTTTCTAAGAATGATACCCTTACAAGGTATTTGAATTTACCGATGGA
The DNA here is from genome assembly GCA_013792135.1 of Desulfocapsa sp. Taxonomy (GTDB): domain Bacteria; phylum Desulfobacterota; class Desulfobulbia; order Desulfobulbales; family Desulfocapsaceae; genus UBA2270. Next base: position 38,355 of record VMSP01000155.1, read on the forward strand.
TCAGCTTGGCAGTTTAAAACAAACTTCACAAAAAGGCTACACACCGAGAGAATAAGCGTTTTTAAATAAAGTTATCCTCAGGCTGCTCGGCGCATATGGCTACCGAACAAAATTATTACAGTATTTAATATTTTAGAGAAAGCTTGCCACATCGTTGCAAAATATTTTGACATTTTCTTATTATATGTTTTTTTTTTATTAACAGCAATTAAAAATGAATTCAAATTCATTTTTAATTGCTGTTAATAACGTTCTGATGTTAACTATTTTACTCTTAACTCTTTGGGGCGGACATGTTGTCTTGTGTTCGACACCATGGTGAAATGACCTGGTAGGGTATTAATGGACACTTTCCCAAGAGTGGATATATAATCCGCAAGGAAGTGTTCAATGAAATAACCGTTCTTCAGGATTAAGCGTACTTGGGCCCAAAAATGAGTAGAAAAAAGAATGGACATATAGTCCTTATCAATGCGACCAAGCAAAAGATAAGGAGGGTTCTACATGTCCACGAGTTTACTGTATCATGGTTTTGGTATTGTTGGGTATAGTTATATCCGCACAGAGTACAGGGAAGGAGACGTGATTTCCTCCGTATCCAGAAAAAAGTTCAGTCTTCGCTGCGCTGCCCTGTTTGTAAAAGCAAAAGGATCATAAAGCATAGCTCGCATCTCCGATGGTTTCATTCTCTGCCTATTGGCAAGAAAGCGACCTATATAAAAACTGAGATTACGCGGGTGGATTGTAAAGATTGCAAAACAATCCGCCAATCAGATATTGGGTTTGCCGATCCTCGTTTCACATACACCCGCGCCCTTGGCGATATGTTCTCGATCTGGCCCGACATATGACCATTGTTGATGTCAAAAGGATGACGAAAGGTCTTGTCATCCAGGCATGGTTTCGGGCTGTTTCAGTAAAACGTCCCGAGAAACGGCCGATCCTTTATTCTGATCGCGGGAGTCAATATTGCTCCCATGCCTTTGCAAGAGTACTCAAACAGTTTGATATGAAGCCTTCTATGAGTCGTAAGGGTAACTGTTATGATAATGCCCCGATGGAAAGCTTCTGGGGGACGTTGAAAACCGAGATGGTCCATCACAGAAAGTATGCCTCAAGAAAAGAAGCTGAGTCTGAGGCCCGTGAGTATATAGAAATATTCTATAACCGCCAACGTATACAGAAAAGGTTAGGTTTTTGTTCTCCGGCTGCTTTTGAGAGAAAATATCTTATTGAAAGGAACGTGGCAGAGAGGTTTGGTTTCCACTATTGACGACCGACCTCATCTCGAGTAAGAAAGAGTTTTTGAAAGAAGTTCTAAAGAGTAAAATGAAAGGATATGTAGTCCTTATCAATGTTTTTTTGTTGAATAGGTATTGATGGCAGGTAGTTACAAGTGTTGTTCAGTTATGAAGGCAAGGAGACTATAAGTTAAGGTTATGACTGTTGAAAATAAACATCATATTACTTTCCGTGTCACACGGAATGCGGTCGAATTTCTAATAATTGGTTCCTTGATTCTGTTCCCGGTGACAACGAATGCTCTTGTAAAGAATACACACCACGATTTTTCCAACACAACATGGGGTAAAGGTGAACTGTGCGTTGTCTGCCATACGCCGCACCATTCCAATACTACGGTCCCGCAGTCGCCACTCTGGAACCACCAGGTTTCAATCAACTCATTTACACTATACAGCAGTCCAACATTGAATGCCACACCGACCCAGCCCACCAGCATCTCCAGACTTTGCCTGTCCTGCCATGACGGGACGATCGCGCTGGACTCATTCGGGGGGCTCACAGGGACGACTAACATTCGTGTTCAAACAACTCGAGCAGTGCCGATCAGGATCGGCACTGCATTGAACAAGCATCATCCCGTGGCAATAATATATGATCAAGCACTCGCTTCAAAGGACGGAGGACTCTACAATCCTGATGCACACCCTTCCGGTCTAGGCGGAACCATCAGCCATGATATGCTTAATGGAGGTGTGTTGGAGTGCAGTTCCTGTCATGATGTTCATGTCGGCCGTGGAACAGGAAATTGCACGGACTGCCACAATTCTAACTATCCAAGTTATTACCTGAACACAAAATCTCTTGTCAAATCCAATGAGGGCAGCGCACTTTGTTTCACCTGCCACAAAAAATAGGACCTTTGATCTGTTGCAATAAAGAGATCGTTTTTTTGAATTTCTTGCAATTAAGTGAATTAAAGGCATTAATGTGTTAAAGTAGGCTATGGCTCGGATACTCTTGTTATGGTTAAATTTTTCGCAAAATTCATTATACCACAAGAGGCTCTCCGGGCCATTTATTATTATGGCTCTGCCTTTTTTTCAGTTAAACCGGAACATGAACTAAACAGGCATTCAGTAAACGCATTGGCAGCTCATACTCCCAAAAACGACGATTGCACCGGTATCTGCCAGGTCAAAGTAGCATGACTGATTTGGTGTCCACTTTTGACGACCTACCTCAATAGCCATTCTTTTGAATGGAGAATTAGAACAACCTGTTCAAAATCAAACGCATATAAATAAAACCAAAAAGGTTCAGAAGGAAACCCTCCTGAACCTTTTTCAAAGCCAGAACTTTAAAGATACTGACCCGTCAGCAGACGACACTCTCTCTACCGAGATATTTATTCCTTTTTCTTACCTTCCCGTTTTTTCTCCTTCTTCTTGGTCTTTTCCCTGCCGCTCGTCTTTTCTTTTTTCAGTTTTTCACCTTCATCTTCAACGGGTAAGGAGCAACGGGAACAATGATTGCCTTTTTTTTCAAACTTATGACAACATTTTTTTTTCATCTTCTTAGCGTCACCCATTTCCAGACCTCGTTATTATTTTTTCGCCGGGGCAGGGGCGGTTGCCGGGGCTGAAACTGCTTCTTTCTTTTCAATGCTGATAAGCTCAACATCAAAGAGCAGAACAGAGTTCGGCTCAATTACTGGTGGCGCACCCTGCTCACCATAAGCAAGGGCAGAAGGAATGGCCAGTTTATATCGGGAACCAACATCCATCAGTTTTAAGGCCTCACTCCAGCCAGGGATCACCTGATCAACTCCGAAAACAGCCGGCTCACCCCGTTTACGGGAATCATCGAAAGCCTTACCATCAACAAAGGTTCCGGTATAATGAACCTTGACCTGATCTCCCTCTTTGACCTTCTCACCATTCCCTTTTTTCAGCACCTCGTACTGCAGGCCGCTCTTGGTGACAACAACACCTTTTACCCCTTTATTTTTGGCCAGATATGCATCACCAGTTTTCTTATTATTTTCCTGCAGCTCTTTTATTTGAGCAGCCTGTTTTTCCTGCATCTTGGTTGCAAATTCTTTTTGTACCTGGGCCACTTCTTCTGCGCTTAACAACTGTTTATTTCCCTTAAAGGCATCGGTAATCCCCAGCAGTAACCGATCATAATCAATATCTTCCTTCATTCCCTTAAAATAAGTCCCCACATCGAGCCCCATACTGTAACTGAGCTTATCCTGAAAGGTCTTCAATTCAGCCGCAGGTTTATCCTTATCAGCCGAAAATCCAAGAGCCGGAAACAGCAGCAGGGCCATCAAGGCAAATACCATCAATCTGTTCATCACCATCATCTCCTTTGATAAATTTTATTTCAACGACACAAGATTCCCACAACCTGACAACCTGATTGACAACTAATAAACATTCTTTATGTTTCGGCAAGCGTTTTCCTGCGAAAGGGACCTGACAACAAAAGAGTACCATATCCCTTAATATAAGCCGTTCTAACAAAAGGACCAACCCATTTCAAGAACAAAGACAAACAGGGCAAAAAAGGCCAACATTCTTCAACTACAAAACAACCAGAGTAATCCCTCTATTTCCTTTATTGAGATTAACATTGCTTGCAAGCTGAGGAAAACGACGCAACAGATCACGGGTCGGTCCTGATTTCATTCTGAACTCCTCACCAGGAATAAAGGTATTTATCTCACCCTTCCCTTTCAGATATTCCAGCACCTTCCTGCACTCAACACCGATAGCACCGCCCTTACCGGTGGAACCATAGCCATGAATCACCGTCAGGACGCGCAGGTTCTGACGGCGACCACTCTCCAATTCCATCTGCAGTTTTCTCAAGGCACTCTCAACAAGGGGTTTACCCATCTCAAGGTTGACCACCTTATGAAAAGCACCCGAAGGGGAGATTACTCCTGGCAGCTTTTTCTCCTGTTTCCCGCCACAAAACGGACAGATTGGCACATCATGTGCAATATCATTGCCGCAGATCTGACACAAGACCATATCCAAATCCGCCTACAGCCTTCTCACCGAAATCACCGATTCAAGCTGCCGCAGATGCTGTAACAGTATCTGTAAATGTTCAAGGTCGGCAACCTCCAGAGTGATCTGCAGCTCTACAATGCCTGTAGAAGTGATCCGCGTTGGGATTCCGAGAATATTGGCATCATCAGCATTGATTGCAGCACTGATGGTTGCCACAATACCCCGTCTGTTTTCCGCAGTCACCAGAATCTCCACCTGATGCTGGATGCTCTGGGCTCCAGACCAAGATACCGCTATCCAGCGCTGCGGGTCTGTGATTAATAGATTTTCGCAGCTGGCCTTATGCACGGAAATACCCCGGCCCGTAGTGATAAAGCCGAGAATAGGATCTCCCGGCACTGGATGACAACACTGGCTTATTTTCACCAGTATACCATCAATCCCATCAATACTGATAATTGAATCGCTCCCATGACCACCGGACTTCTGTTGACCTACCATCAGAGCGGCAAGTTCCTGGGGAGTCGGTTGATTTGACTGAACCTTCTCGCCGCGAAATTCCGGAGGCTGGAGTGCCTTGATCAGAACCTGCACCGTTACAATCCCGCTCCCCACCTTTGCCAGAAGATCGTCCAGGGAATTACAACGAAGCTCCTTCAACAGCAATTTTACATGACCACTCTTGACTATCTTTTTCAGGGTGGTCTCATACTGCTTCAGCTCCCGCTCACAGATTTCACGGCCAAGATGCAAGGCATGTTCCTTCTCCTCTCGGCGCAGCCAGGAACGAATCCTGGAACGGGCTCGGCTGGTTTTGACCAGACTTAGCCACCCTCTGCGGGGACGCTGGGTCTTGGAGGTGACAATCTCCACGATATCACCGTTCTGCATCTGATATTTCAAAGGCACAAGACGATTATTGACTTTGGCCCCGATACAGCGATCCCCCACTTCGGTATGAATGGCATAGGCGAAATCAATGGGACAGCTCCCTAAGGGAAATCCCTTGACCGCACCACCGGGGGTCAGGGCATAAACCTCAGGCGTACCAAGCTCTCCTCGAACATTCTCAAGAAACTCCCGTGGATCTTCAACCTCCTGCAGAGAGTTCACCAGCTTTTTCAGTTCCCGGAAGAGCTTGACATCATTGCTACCAATCTTCTGCCCTTCCTTATAAGCCCAATGCGCGGCAATACCCTCCTGGGCGATCCGGTCCATTTCCTCGGTCCGAATCTGGACCTCTATAAAATGATTATCCGGACCCACCACCGAAGTATGCATCGACTGATAGTTATTGGCCTTGGGAGCGGAGATAAAGTCCTTGATCCTGCCGGGAACGGGTGACCAGTTTTCATGCACTACCCCGAGGGCCGCATAACACTCCTCCACCGTATTAACGATGATACGAAAGGCCACATTGTCATAGACCCGTTCAAAAGGAATCTTCTGGGCAAGAAGTTTTTTATAGATGGAATAGATATGTTTGGGACGACCAATAATACGAAGGGGAAAAATCTTACTCAAGACAAGTTTTTCCTGCAGGATAGTAATTACCTTCTCCACATAATTCTGTCGTTCCTCATAGGAGCTCTCCAGTTTGGCACTTAACTCATTATACTCCTCAGGATGGAGATAGCGGAACGACTGATCTTCAAGCTCACGTTTTAACCAATCAATACCCAATCTGCTGGCCAGGGGGGCGTAGAGATCCATGGTTTCACGCGCCATCTCCAGCCGATATTCGCTGTCAATCGCTTCCAGAGAACACATATCCTGGAGACGATCAGCCAACTTGACCAGAAGCACTCGGATATCTGCGGCAATGGCCAATAACATCTTACGAACATTCTCTGCCTGATTCGCTAACTGGGTATTATAGTGAACACTGGCGATGCGGGTACAACCATCAACAATATCGGCCACACTCTGACCAAATTCCTTAGCCAGTTGTTGAACAGTAACCCCCTCTTTGAGGACACCATGCAGCAGACCGGCAATGACTGTATCCCGATCAAGATACATGGAGGCAAGGGTAGAGGCTACCTCAAGGGCGTGTTCCAAATACAGTTGACCGGAAAAATGCTTTTTGTCCGTGTGTACCTTGACAGCAAGGTCCCACGCCTTATCAATGGGCTCCAGATCAACATCGTGAAGATATCCCTTGGCAATAGTCTTCAGACCGGTGACACTCAGCATGGATGCAGTCGTCATGAGATACCCGTATCACTCCTGCCCTGTGCTGCCGGCTGCTGCAATCTGGTTCAGTATATATTCCACAACCTGGGCAGGAAAAAGATCCACGGTCAGACCGTCACGACGATGACGGATCTCAACCACGTCTTCTTTGCTCAGACGAGTACCAACCGTAATCCGGAAGGGGATGCCCAGCAGGTCAGCATCCTTGAATTTGGAGCCGGGCCGCTCATCACGGTCATCAAGAAGCACCTCAACCCCTAGCGCCAGCAACTGCGAGTACAGCAACTCGGCTGATGCGGTGATCGCCGCATCCTTGAGACCAAGATTGAGGATGATCACCTGAACCGGAGCAAGGGCCAGCGGCAGGATAATCCCATTGTCATCATGATTCTGTTCAATGGCCGCCGCGACAATACGACTGATGCCGATACCATAACAACCCATGATCAGAGGTTTCTCCTGGCCCTCATGGTCCTGAAACAGGGCACGCATGGACTCGGAATAGACCGTTCCCAGTTTAAAAATATGGCCGACCTCTATGCCCTCAATCTGACCCAACTCGCCGCCACAGAGTGGACAAGGATCATCCGCTGCTATCTGACGCAAATCGGCAACCAGGGCCACCTCAAAATCACGACCTATGTTCACATTCTGCAGGTGGTAATTTTTTTCACCCGCACCCACTACGAAATTACGCATGGCTACGACTTCCAGATCCGCTACCACTTGGACTTTTCCGCCATTCAGGCCAATCGGACCCAGATAACCGGTGGGCACACCGGTTATCTCAAAGACCTCTTTATCCTCGGCCAGTTCCACGTCAACGGCCTGGAGCAGGTTTTTGAGCTTCACCTCCTGTACCTCACGATCACCCCGCACCAGAACAGCCACCGGATATACCTGCTGACCATCCCCCCCAGTCACCTTATAAATCATGGCTTTAACCAGCAACTCCGGTCCAATACCTAAAAATTCACAGACTGCTGCGACCTTACGCTTGCCAGGGGTCTCAACCTTTTCAGGTTCAAGCAGGGGCTCCGTACTCTCCACAGGCCGGACCTTGATCGCCGCCTTTTCTACATTGGCCGCATAGTCACAGTTCCGGCACACCACTAAAGTATCCTCACCGGTCTTGGCAAGAACCATAAACTCGTGGGAGAAACTGCCGCCGATGGTGCCGCTGTCAGCCTCAACCGCCCGGAACTGCAGGCCGCAACGGGTAAAGATCCGCTGATAGGCATCATACATCTTCTGATAGGCAATACCAGCCTGCTCATCATCAACATCAAAAGAATAAGCGTCCTTCATGATAAATTCGCGGCCACGCATCAGCCCGAATCTTGGACGGATCTCGTCCCTGAACTTGCTCTGAATCTGATAGAGATTGAGCGGAAGCTGCCGATAGGAACGGACCTCGCCCCTTACCAGGTCGGTGATCACCTCTTCATGGGTCGGTCCCAGACACGATTCACGATCATGCCTATCCTTGAATCTGAGCAGTTCGGGTCCATATTTTTCATAGCGGCCAGTCTCCCGCCACAGATCCGCAGGCTGAACCATGGGCATTAACAGTTCCTGGGCTCCGGCGCGATTCATCTCCTCACGGACGATCTTCTCCACCTTGCGGATGGCGGCCAGACCGAAAGGCAGATAGGTGTAAACACCTGCCGAAAGTTTACGAATATACCCTGCCCTGAGCATCAGTCGGTGGCTGACCACCTCTGCCTCGGCAGGCGTTTCCTTCAGTGTTGGGACAAAAGTCTGTGAGTAACGCATCTATATCTCTTCTTCTATGAATTTTAATTCCTGGAGAAAGACCGCAAGTAGCTCTTCCTCTTTTACCTTTTTGTAAAGCTTTCCCTTCTTAAAAATAATCCCCACCCCATTGCCACCGGCAACGCCAATATCTGCTTCCTTGGCCTCACCTGGTCCATTGACCACGCAGCCCATGACCGCCACCTTGATTGGTTTCTTCATGGTCTGCACGTAGCGTTCAACGGCCTCGGCCAGGGTAAAAAGATCAATCTGGGTACGGCCGCAGGTAGGGCAGGATATAAGCTCCGGACCACGTTCCCGGATCTTGAGAGAACGCAGGAGTTCAAAACCGACCCGAATCTCTTCCACCGGATCACGGGTCAGCGAGATCCGAAAGGTGTCTCCGATCCCCTGATAAAGCAAGATGCCGAGGGCCACACTGGACTTTACGGTGCCGGCAATAAGACCACCCGCCTCTGTGACCCCAAGATGCAGGGGATAATCTGTTTTTTGGGCCAGCGCCTGATAAGCACTCACTGTGGTCAGGGTATCGGAGGATTTGATTGAGATCTTGATTTCATAAAAGCCCAGATCTTCGAGAAGGCGGACATTACGAAGGGCACTCTCGATGAGGGCAGTGGGATTTTCCGGGGTGGGATAACCATGAATCTTGAGAAGATCCTTTTCAATGGAGCCACTGTTGACCCCCACGCGGATTGGAACCTGATGGATCTTGGCGGCACCCACAACCCGGGCCAGTTTTTCCGGGCCGCCAAGGTTACCAGGATTAATGCGGATAGCCTGAGCACCATTTTCCATGGCAGCCACGGCCAGACGATGATCAAAGTGAATATCGGCGATCAAGGGGATGGAGATCGCCGCACGAATTTTGGAAAGGGCTGCAGCAGCCTCAAGATCAAGGACGGCGACTCGGATCAACTCACAGCCCGCCTTCTCGAGTGCATGGATCTGAGCCACGGTCGCGGCAACATCCCTGGTATCGGTGTTAGTCATGGACTGCACCGTAATGGGACTACCTCCGCCCACCGGCACATTGCCAATCACTATTTTCCTGGTTTGCCGCCGCAAAATCATGGGTCTGTCCTCTGTTGCTTATGCTTCTTCAACAAAAACATTCATGGTGTGATCTCTGCAATCCCGCTAATTTCTCCCGCAAAGCGCAAAAAGCCGACCAAGGAGAGTTTAGTGTCGCCCGCTCCAGGAAAGATAAAATGGACATACTCGCCGAGACAAAAAAAATATTTTTTCTGTGTCTCGGCGAGTATCCAATCATTCTCAGCTATCTCGTAACGGCTCCCAGACTCAACTCCGCGTCCGAGGCCCGCACATACAAAGGCGCTGCGCTGTCAGGATCCAGGCACTGATCCTGTTGCAGCATCTCACCTGCCAGCAGCCCCAGGGCGCTGGCGCACGGATAATGCAACGTCCTTGGGGCACTTGCAAATCGGGTGCCGAGGGCCTCCTGCCATAATTCTCCATAGAGCATGACGGCATCTCCAACAAATAACACGGGTTGCTGAATTTCCTCTGCCAGTCTCTGGGGGCTGAGCACCCGAATCGTACCATCCCGGCGTGGAATCCCCTCAATATCGTATCGATAAAAACAAGTATAAACCTCTTTTTTCCTGGCGTCCAGTACAGCACAAATCAACCGCTCGCCGCTACAGTTCAGGGCCAGGGCATCAAGGGTCGATACTCCTAGCAAGGGCTTCTGGGTGGCCGTGATCAGTCCCTTGGCCGTCGCCATTCCTATACGCAATCCGGTAAAGCTCCCAGGACCAAGACTAACGGCAAGGCCGTCCACATTCTGCCACTCTGTTCCGCTCTCGTTAAACAGCCAGTCTATTGCCGTAAGCAGACGCCGGGAATGAGTCACATTACTGTTCAAGGAGAGGGAAGCCACCACTTGTCCTCCGACCACACTACCACGCGTCAAGGCCACCGCACTGCAACTGCTGGCAGTATCAATGGCCAGGATTAAAGGCAAGGGTCTATCTTCATCCTGGCAGAGAGCGCTCGACACAAGGCCGTACTTGGCCTGCGGTCGCTCCTGTGCCGTCCTTGGCACCTGCGACACAGGGCCGTCCTTAGCCTGCGCACCGTTCATTTGGTAAAGATCCTGACCAAATCATTATAAAAGACAAAGAGCATGAGCGAACCGAGCAGAGCCATGCCAACCTGCTGGGCAACAATCTGCACCCGCTCGGACAAAGGCCTGCGCCGTACCGCCTCAACACCTAAGAATACGAGATGGCCGCCATCAAGCACAGGTATGGGCAGCAGGTTCAAGATACCGAGGTTGACACTAAGCAATGCTATAAAATAGACAAGGTGAATCCAGCCCGCCGCCATCTGCTGCCCAGCCAACTGAGCAATAAGGATAGGGCCCCCCAGTTCCGACATGGGTACCACCCGCTGAACAAGCTTCACAAAGCCCATGACGGTCAACGAGATATACATCCAGGTCTGAGCGCATGCCTCCTGGATAGCCCTAATCACACCCACCTTTTCATAGACCAGGGCCTCGGCCTTCATAACCCCGATCATATAGCGTTTTTCGGTTACCTCGCCAAAGACGTTTTTCACGCTGTCAATGGCGGGGGTCACGACGACAGTGACCTGCTCAGTACCTCGTTTGATCTGCAAGGTCAGAGGCTTTCCTTCGCTATCCTTGACACTGTTGAGGATAGAAAGCCATTCAATGACGGGGATACCATTGATCTGTTCAATGGTATCCCCGACCAGAAGACCCGCTTCGGCCGCAGGTGACTTTTCGCTCACCTGGCCAATGGTGGTTGTATCCTGGGAGTCAGGAACGCCGATGGCAATAAAAAGGCCACAAAAGAGGACCAACGCAAACACAAGGTTAAAAACCGGGCCGGCCAGGACAATAAAAAAACGTTTCCACACCGATTTATGGGCAAAAGAGCTACACTGATCCTCAGTTTCGACCTCCTGCTCATCTGGATTTTCACCCAACATCTTTACATATCCACCAAGGGGAAAGGCGCTGATCAAATATTCCGTTTCACCAACCGTTCTGCCAAATATTTTTGGACCAAAACCCAAAGAAAACTTCAGTACCTTTACCTTAAACAACTTGGCAAAGAGAAAATGGCCCAGCTCATGAACAAAAATAAGAAGGCCAAGGACAATAATAAAAGAAACCACAGTATTCATTTCAGGGAAAATTCCTCATTGGGAGAATAGGGAGAATGCGTGACTGCCTAACGGTTAACAATTGCTTGCCCAAATTCCACGCAATACATATAGGCAGCTACGACAATGCAAAATGTACTTAACACTTTAATCATTATTGAAAAATTCAACAGTAACTTCCCCGTTAAATTTTATTTTCCTTGTTTAAGATAACGCAACCATCCATGAACTTAAGACTGATTATAAACAGCTTATGCCATCCCAGCAATAAGGCGTTCAGCCTCAAATCGTGCACTGGCATCTGCAGCCAAGATATCCTCTAGAGAATCTTCGCTCCCACTCTGCACCTTCTCCAAAACTATGGAAACAGTTTCAACAATACCAGGGAAAGTGAGCCTGCCCCCAAGAAAAGCCTCTACCGCCACTTCATTGGCAGCATTGAGGACCGCAGGCATCACTCCTCCTTGTCGAAGGGCATGGAAGGCCAGGGACAGGGCCGGGAAACGGTCATAGTCAGGCTCAAAAAATTGCAGATTACCGCACTGAGAGAGCTGGAGAGGTTTGAGGGCCAAGGGCAGTCGTTTGGGATAGGAAAGGGCGTAGGCTATAGGGATGCGCATGTCAGGAATCCCCAATTGGGCCACTACTGATCCATCCTGAAATTCCACCAGGGAATGCACAATGGACTGCGGATGGACCACTACCTCAATGGAATCAACCGAAACATCAAAGAGCCATCTGGCCTCAATCACTTCAAGCCCTTTATTCATGAGGGTTGCAGAGTCAATAGAGATCTTCCGTCCCATACTCCAGTTTGGATGGGCCAGAGCCTGATCCGGAGTTACCTCTTGCAGATCCTCTGCTTTTTTGCCCAGGAACGGACCGCCGGAGGCAGTAAGGATAATCTTGGCCACATCCTCCTTGCGCCCAGCCTCCAGCGCCTGAAAAATGGCACTATGCTCCGAATCCACAGGCAACAGCTGAATGCCCTTGCGCCGGGCAGCAGACATAACCAGTTTGCCGGCCATGACCAGAGTTTCCTTATTGGCAAGCCCAATATCCTTCCCAGCCTCAATGGCCGCAAGGGTCGGCAACAATCCAGCTGCACCGACAATGGCCGAGACGGTCATGGCAGCAGAGTCCAAAGATGCCACCTGAATGTTCCCCTTAGTTCCCCAGACAATCCGGCCATGGTAGCTCTCAGGCAGAAGGGCCTTCAACTGATCGGCATGTTCTTCATCGAGCACGGAAAGCAGTTCAGGGGAGAACTCAAGGGCCTGCTGACTTAACAGATCAACATTCCTCCCTGCGGCAAGCCCGGCTATAGCGTACTGGCTTGGAAACTTCCTGACCACATCAAGTACCCCTTTGCCTATAGAGCCAGTCGATCCTAAGAGAGCAAGATATTTCATGGGGCCACCACAGAGGAACTCTGATAAAAAACCAACAGATAATAGAAAACGGGACCGGCAAACAGCAAAGAATCCACCCGATCCAGGACACCGCCATGCCCGCCTAAGAGAGTCCCGGAGTCTTTGGTTCCAGTTGCCCTTTTAATAATTGACTCGGTAAGATCACCGACAATTCCAATACCGGCCAGAAGGATCGCTGCGGGTATCAAGAAGAACAAACTCACCTGCAAGCGCAGAAGTATGGCCACAAGCACAGCCACGGCAACACCGGCAACAAGACCACCAATGGCCCCTTCAATAGTTTTTTTAGGACTTACCAACGGACAAAGTTTATGTTTTCCCAGGGCACGCCCGCAATAATAGGCCCCGGAATCCGATCCTGCCGTAATGGCAGTAAGCACCAAAATCCAACTACTGCCCTCCGGCAATAGGTAGAGCAGCAACAGATGGGCCGCCAGAAACCCGACATAGGTCACACCAAAGAAGGCACGGCTAAAAAACAGCAACGGATCTTGCAGCTGGCTGTAATAATAAAGGATATAGAAACTCAGAAGAAGAATCGACAGGAGAAGGCCGCCTGTGATCCCTAGAGAAGGAACATAAGCAACGCTCAAAGAAGGAAGGAGTGCAAGTATTGCCAAAAAAATACGAAAAGTTCTATCCTTCTCGGGAAAAGCCATCCTGGCATATTCCTGCGCACCAATCCAGATTACCAGGGCCATTACCAGAAAGAATGGCAGAAAGGAACCATAAAGGAGCAGGAGCAACCAACAGGCGACAAGGGCCAGACCAGGAATCAATCGATTCATATTTTTTTATAAAAGCACAATACCAGATAATCCAGACAGTACTTTCATCCTGTAATGTACCGGAAAGCCGATACGGCTGTTAATCATTATTCAACTGGGAACTGATCCTGCCAAAACGTCGCTCTCGCTGCTGGAAGTCGGCAATGGCCTGCAGAAAAGCAGCAGACCGAAAATCCGGCCACATCACATCGGTAAAATGAATTTCGCTATACGATACCTGCCAGAGGAGGAAATTTGACAACCTGGCTTCTCCACCTGTACGAATCAAAAGATCAGGATCAACCATCCCTGCCGTATCCAGATAATTACTGATCAGCTCCTCATCAATATTCTCAGTACTGAGATTTCCTGCTGCACAGGCCGCCGCTATCTTACGCACCGCTCTGGTCAACTCCGATCGCGACCCGTAACTGAGGGCAAGATTCAGAACCAGTTTATTGTTGAGAGCTGTCTCAGTTTTAGCATGCTCCAGAACTTCTTGCACTTCCACCGGCAGACGTCCCAGCTCACCAATACAGGTGAAACGAATATTTTTCTGTAACATCCTGGAAAGTTCAGTCTGCACATAATTCTTCAAAAAAGACATCAGGCCACTTACTTCACTGGCAGGTCGTTTCCAATTTTCTGAAGAAAAAGCATACAGGGTCAAAATCTCAACCCCAATTTCCCGAGCTGCCTCCACCACCTCCCGAACCGAATCGACCCCAGCCTTATGCCCCAAAAGACGGGGTTGATGTCGCCGCTGAGCCCAACGGCCGTTCCCATCCATAATAATGGCCACATGACGAGGAATGCGTGCGGGATCAATAAGGGGATTTTGAGACATAAGAAGTAGAAGACCTTAAAAGGCAAAGATGTCGGCAAAAGAGATCATTATTATTTATTTCTGCCATTCAATAATCAAGTGATTAAGCCGCTAAAAAAATAACATTAACATTAAATAAACAGGAACGGCTTAAGGAGCCGTCACGAAATTGATATAAATAATGGCCATGTTATTTCGTAAAGGTTCCTAAACCTCCATCACCTCTTTTTCCTTGGCAGCGGTAATCGTATCGATCAATTTCATAGACGCATCTGTCTTCTGTTGAGCCTCATCCTGAAGCTTAAACAGATCATCTTCCGATATTTCCTTATCTTTTTTATGTTTCTTCAGAACATCGATGGCCTCACGACGAATATTACGAACAGACACTCGAATTTCTTCAGCAATTTTTTTGACCAGTTTCACCATCTCCTTTCTGCGTTCCTCAGTAAGCTGGGGAATAGATAGACGGATCATCTTGCCATCATTGGCAGGGGTCAAGCCAACATCAGATTTAAGAATGGCTTTCTCGATTGCGGGCAGCATCTGAGGATCCCACGGGGTAATGACAATCATTCGACTCTCTGGGATAGTCATGGAACCAACTTGATTCAAAGGCATGACACTACCGTATGCATTCACAGAGATCCCCTCCAGCAAGGCAAGAGAGGCTCGCCCTGTACGCACCTTGGAAAGTTCATGCCTGAAGGCCTCAATACTCTTCTCTATCTTGTCATCCATTTCCGCTAATATGTCATCACTCATCTGCAAATCTCCCGCTTCGTAAATATCATCTGTTATAAACTTAGAAGCCGTTACGAAATAACAAGGACTTTTCAAACTGTTTCGTTACGGCTCATTATGCTGTTTTGGCCATTCAAAAAGCCACGATATTCATTTACAACGGCTTAAACTGTGACCAGAGTTCCTACCTGTTCTCCACAAATAGCCTTCAGAATATTCCCCTGTATATTCATATTCAACACCAGAATTGGTTTATTATCATCCCGGGCCAAGGCGATACCGGCAGCATCCATGACACGTAGTCCCTTCTGCAGGACGTCGTCATAGGTCAAGCGATTAAATTTTACGGCATCAGGTGATCCAACAGGATCTTTATCATAGATGCCATCAACCTTGGTGGCTTTAATCACGATATCAGCATCAATCTCAAGTGCCCTGAGCACTCCGGCTGAATCAGTAGTAAAAAAAGGATTACCCGTACCTCCGGCAAAAATAACGACCCGACCTTTTTCAAGATGCCGGGTGGCTCGACGTCTGATATAAGACTCACAGACCGATGGCATGGGAATAGCAGACATCACTCTGGTAACGACACCAACCCTCTCAAGGGCATCCTGCAGGGCCAGACTGTTAATCACCGTTGCCAGCATTCCCATATTATCAGCAGTGCTTCGATCCATCCCCTTACTTGCTCCGGCAATACCCCTGAATATATTGCCCGCACCAATCACCACTCCAGGCTCAACACCGAGGGCAACCAATTCTTTTATCTCACTCGCAACATAATTAATGACACCAGTATTAATGCCAAAGGAATCTTCGCCCATCAAGGCCTCGCCACTCAGTTTCAGCAAAATTCTTTTATATTGTATCTGCATGAATAGATCCTTTGCATTTCGACAAATGCATGATAAAGGCGGGAGAAGAAGGCAGGTCTATATTAAAAAAATAAGACCATTTTCCAAAAGGAGGCTGATCAATAAAAGACAAGGCTGTTATTGATCAGGGCAACAGGACCTACTACTTACACACCAACTTGAAAACGGGCGAAACGCTTGATAGAAACATTTTCACCCATCTTCCCAACAAGTTCAGTCAACATATCCTGAATACTCTTCTCAGGATTTTTTACAAATTGCTGTTCAAGCAAACAAATTTCAGAAAGAAAACGATCAATCTTGCCGGCAACCATCTTTTCCGCAATATTTTCAGGCTTTCCGGACTCAATGGCCTGCTGCACATATATTTGACGCTCTCTTTCAACAATATCAGCAGGGACATCATCTCTGGACAGCGAAACAGGATTGGAGGCAGCTATGTGCATAGCAACATCACGGGCAAACGCCAGGAAGTCATCGGTCTTTGCAACGAAATCGGTCTCGCAGTTTAATTCCACCATAACGCCCAACTTACCACCGGCATGGATATAGGTTTCAACAACACCTTCACTAGTGGCTCGACCTGCCCTTTTAGCGGCAATCGCGAGGCCTTTCTGACGCAAAAAGTCAACAGCCTTTTCCATGTCTCCTGCATTTTCGCTCAAAGCCTTCTTACAATCCATCATCCCTGCACCTGTTTTATCACGCAGGTCCTTTACCATCTGACTTGTAATATTCATTCCAAACCTCCTTATATTAAACCTTAAAACATATTTCCAATCTCATTAATAACAGAGAGCAACATAAAGCTGAGATAGTGAATCTATAAAAATCAATTGCGGATAAAGCAAAGGGGCAGTCAAGTAGACAGCCCCTTCGAAAAAAACTGACAAAAAAACACCAGTCAAGGTGTCAAGTCGTGATTATTGTTCAGTTTCAGCAGTTTGTCCCATTTCAGAACCAGCATCACCCATGGCAGCCGCCAGAGCTTCATCAGATGCAGCATCACCATCAAGTGAAGCTTGACCTGCAAGAACCGATTCGGCAATACAGGAGACGACCAATCTGAGAGAACGCAGAGAATCATCATTTCCTGGAATCATAAAATCAATACCATCCGGATCACAGTTGGTATCAGCAAGGGCAACCACAGGAATATTTAATTTCTGGGCCTCACTTACCGCAATCGACTCCTTCTTAGGATCAACAATAAAAAGGACGGAAGGAAGCTTTCTCATGTTCTTGATACCACCAACATTCCGCTCCAACTTAGTTCTTTCCTTTTCCATGAGACCAATTTCTTTTTTAGGAAAACGTTGAATAGAACCATCTTCCTGCATAGACTCAATCAACTTCAAGCGATCAACACTATTTTTAATGGTTTGAAAGTTGGTCATCATTCCACCAAGCCAACGATGATCAACATAATACATATTACAACGTTTAGCCTCATCCTGAACTATTGCCTGAGCTTGTCTCTTGGTACCGACAAAGAGAATGGATCCACCTTTGGCAATTTCCTTGCTAATAAAATCACACGCAGTATCAAACATACGCTTGGTCTTATCCAGGTTGATAATATAAATACCGTTACGGGGTCCATAGATATAAGGTTTCATCTTTGGATTCCAACGACGAGTCTGATGACCAAAATGCAGGCCAGCCTGTAACATTTCTTTAACTGTAGCGAATGACATTTCTTCTCCGTTTTCTGGTTTAACCTCCACCCCTGATTTATCACTTTTGAGCGTTACAACGCTCATTATGACACCAGGCACTGCAAGGGGTGTGTGTATTTCATACTCATTATTTCACTATCACAAACATTGAGATAGTCCCTCAACAAACCAACATTACTTTTTACCATGAAAAATCTATTTTTGCAACTTATCAAAATCACAAAAAAAGAATCGTCAAAAAAAAAAATTAACGACGCATCAAGGACGAGGTTCCTGTCAAAAACAATTTCAACCAATCAAAACCAAACTGAAGCAAAGCAGTATCATCTATCTGAATACGATCTTTTTGATCTTTGGTGAGACGGAACTGATCAAACAAATGTTTCCGGTGGGCCAATGACCTGAATCCATCAACGTCATAACAGACCATAAACGCCATTTGCTGCTTAGGACCACCACTCCCCTCACCTTTCCATGGATTTAAAGAAAAAATGGTATCAAGTTCGGTCCAGCGATCATTCATGCCATTATAGTCCTGAAGTTGCTGATCTCGAATCCATTGGGTAACAGAATAAAATTTCTCTTCCTTATGCCCCAGGCAATATGCATGATCAGTTAAAAAATAATAATCTCTGGAACGACCACGCGCCAGCAATCGATCAACTGCCCTTTCAAGAGGATATGTTCGACAGGCAGATGGCCTGTCATGATATACTGAACACCCACCTTCTGCGAGGAAAGGACAGCTTTTTTCTTCATCATTATTAAGTTTCAACATAACAGCAGGGAAATATGGATGGCTCCCTTTTACTAGGCGCGTATAGAGACGCATAAATGACTCAGAATCAATTTTCAAACTTTTTTTAAGGCGTACAATATCATAAGGGTAGAGGAACATGTCCACATTTTTACAACATGACATATAGCATTGAACGCCTGCATGACAAGAAAACTGAAATTTTTCTATCCCAAGTGGTACCATACCCTCAGGAAATTCTTTTTTACTGTTCATATATTATTTGGCAATGAAAAGACGAGGAGAGGTTGTCACAAAACAACCCGTACATAACAATAAAAAAAAAGCTGACATGAATAAATCCATGTCAGCTTCACAATAACGTATCTTTTTAATTCATTCTTGCATATCGACTCAAATATTATAAGTTGAATAGAAAAAAATATCTATTTTCAAACTATATTGTTCTTTGTCTGCAATTGTGGCAAAGAGTCTAAATGCGCTAAGGCAAAAATCAATTATCAGACTGAACTTCGATATTTTCTTGATAGCCGACAAGTTCAAGAATTGCCATGGCTGCAGCATCTCCCTGACGAACACCAGTTTGAATAATGCGGGTATATCCACCATTACGATCAGCAAATTGCAAATGAATAACATCAAAAAGTTTTGCTACTACATCTTTACTACGAATAAAACTCAAAGCCTGACGTTTTGAATGCAAATCACCTTTTTTGGCAAGAGTGATCATCTTATCCGCAAGTCGACGTGCCTCTTTTGCTTTAGGAGTCGTCGTAACAATTCTTTCATGCTCAAAAAGAGAAGTAATCATATTTCTAAACATTGCTTTACGATGAGAAGATGTACGCCCTAGTTTTCTGCCTGATTTCCTATGTCTCATTGATTCATCCTCAATACTACCCTATAGATAGTATAGATATAATTTATCTACTTCCGTTATATATAATGCCTATTCCAGCTCATCAGGCTTACTTTCAATCTCAGGGGCGGTCCAGTTCTCAAACTTTAATCCAAGTGTAAGACCTCTCTCGGAAAGTAACGCCTTAATTTCATTTAAGGATTTACGACCAAAATTTTTAGTCTTCAACATTTCCTGATCTGTTTTCTGACAAAGTTCACCAATAAAATTTATATCAGCATTCTTCAAACAATTGGCAGATCGAACAGAAAGTTCTAAATCCTCAACAGGCTGATTCAAAAATTCATTTTCTGTATCATCCTCTTTTTCATTAACTACAGCCTCAGGTTCAGCAGTACCTTCATCAAAATTGATAAAGATAGTCATCTGCTCCTTGAGAATCTTAGCAGCAAAAGCCAAGGCATTCTCCGGCTTTATACTTCCATCAGTTTCTATCTCAAGTGTCAGCTTATCATAATCAGTCTGTTGCCCGACACGTGCCTGAGAAACTTTATATTGTATCTGTTTAACAGGAGTAAAAATAGCATCAATGGGTATCTGGCCTATGGCAAGATTCTCTTTTGACTGTTTTTCGGCAGGTTGATACCCTTTACCCCATTCGACTGTCAACTCGGCATAAAATCGAGTTTTTCCAGTAAGGGTACAAAGCAGCTGGTCACTATTCATGACCTCTACAAATGAAGAACCTTTAATATCTGCAGCAGTTACAGCCCCAGGACCACTTTTATCAATTATTACAGTCTGAGACTCTGCATTATTCAGCTTCAGCCGAACCTGCTTGAGATTTAATATTATCTCACTGACATCTTCAACAACATCCTTCATGGATGTAAATTCATGAAGAGCACCCTCAATTTTAACGGTTGTAATTGCTGCACCCTGTATCGATGACAGTAAAATACGTCGAAGAGAATTACCAACAGTCGTAGCAAATCCTCTTTCTAGAGGCTGACAAACAAATTTACCGTACGTCTCAGTATGTTTAGATTTATCAACCTCTAATTTTTCAGGTTGAATCAGTTGACGCCAATTACGATAAAATGGGATTTTTTCTTCAGCAGTTTGGGTCATATAATTCCTTCTCTGCGCAACTATCTCTTATAAGAAAGTTCTTAATTTTGAACATCACGCAATATATCAACGTTTATATATTATCTTTAATATATGATGATCAGTACATTAAAAAAGCGTTATTACACAAAACAGATAGATACTTTCTGTTTTGTGTAATAACTGAAAGTATCTATAAAAAAACCAGAACAATTATTTAGAATAAAGCTCAACGATAAGATGTTCTTGGATTGGCATGGTAAGCTCCTCTCGATTAGGCAGGGTCTTAACTGTAGCCTTAAAATTATCCTTATCCAATTCAAGCCAGCTTGGAACACCACGACGAGCTACTGCTTCTAAATTTTCTAATATAAAGGAATTCTTCCTACTTTTTTCCTTCACAGAAATCTCATCACCGGCCCCGACCAAAAAGGAAGGAATATTGACTTTTTTGCCATTTACCAGGATATGACTGTGCAAAACAAACTGCCTGGCTTGATTTCGTGATGATGCAAGACCTATACGAAAAATTGTATTATCCAACCTTCTTTCAAGGTTAACCAACAGATTTTCACCGGTAACACCTTTCTGCTGATCAGCTTTGTGAAAACAAATACGGAACTGTGCTTCCAAAACACCATACATGTTTTTAACTTTTTGTTTCTCTCTTAACTGAAGGGCATAATCTGAAACTTTCTTAAATCGTGCTTGTCCATGTTGACCAGGACCAAAAGCACGACGCTCAAATGAACATTTATCAGAATAACACCTATCACCCTTCAAGTATAACTTAAGGTTTTCACGCCTGCAACGACGACATGCCGCACCTATATCTCTTGCCACTTAGTCCTCCATCCTGATCTATAATTTAATTAAATGTACAACTATAACGTTAATCGCGCTTAAACACGACGACGTTTTGGAGGTTTGCAACCATTATGGGGAACTGGAGTAACATCACAAATACGAGTCACCTCAAATCCAGTAGCAGCCAAGGCGCGCAAGGCAGCCTCTCGCCCAGGGCCTGGACCCTTAACTTTGACCTCAACTTTACGCATCCCATGGTCAGCAGCCTTTTGACTTGCTTCAGCGAGTGCATTCTGGGCTGCAAAAGGAGTACTTTTACGAGATCCCTTAAATCCTAAAATACCAGCACTGCACCAAGAAATTACATTCCCCTGTGTGTCTGATATGGTAACAATAGTATTGTTAAATGTTGAATAAATAAAAACAATACCTTCAGGAATATTCTTTTTGACTCTTTTTTTGTTGCGTGCACTAGCACGTTTCGCACCGGCCATTATATTACCTTTTTAATATTGAATTACTTACGACGAGCAGCTGCTCCACGACGTGGGCCCTTACGAGTCCTGGCATTTGTTTTTGTTTTTTGCCCTCTACAAGGAAGCCCCATTCGATGACGTCTACCTCGATAACATCCAAGATCCATAAGTCTCTTGATATCCATAGAGACTTCTCGTCTTCGATCACCCTCTACCGTATATTCCTCTTCAATGATCATCCGGATACGGGTAACATCGTCACCACTCAGATCATCACTATTCATCGTGTAGGGTAGATCAGCCTTGTCAAGAATCTTTCTGGAAGATGTAAGCCCAATACCATGAATATAAGTAAGAGCACGGTCGATATGTTTATTTTTCGGAAGGTCAATTCCTGATAAGCGTGCCAAAATTGTATCTCCTCAAGAGGTCTGTTGTTATATTAAGTTAACAATATAAATAAATTTAAGGAAAAGTAATCAACCCTGACGTTGCTTATGCTTTTTAAGCTTACAAGAAACCCGGACAACACCATGGCGCTTAAATATTTTGCAATCACTACACATTTTTTTAACTGACGCACGTACTTTCATAATAATATTTCTCTCTATTTATTCTTTTTACCACCCTTCGCCCTGAAGGTAACTCTACCACGTGACAAATCATAGGGGGATAGTTCTATTGTTACCCGATCGCCAGGTAATATCTTGATAAAATGCATTCTCATCTTGCCAGATATATGAGCTAACACTTTATGCCCATTATCCAACTCCACACGAAACATTGCGTTCGGCAGAGGTTCTATGATTGTACCTTCGACCTCTATGGCCTCTTCTTTTGCCATTCCATTACCTATGATTTCATTAAAAAATTGAAATCAAAAAATTTTAGATATAATACACTTCAATTCAAAAGAGAAGTATTATTTTTTAATTCCGTCAAAGATTAGACGTGAACTTAAAACAGATGGTCCATCCAAAGTAGCAGCCACTGAATGTTCAAAATGAGCTGAACACATCTTGTCAGCGGTGATGACGGTCCAACCATCTTTAAGAACCGATACCTTATGGGTACCCATATTTACCATGGGTTCTATAGCAAGAACCATCCCCTCCACTATACGAGGTGAACGATTACCTTGGATATAATTAGGTATTTCTGGAGCTTCATGCAATGAAGTTCCAATTCCATGTCCTACAAACTGACGAACAACAGAAAAACCGTTACCCTCAACATGCTCTTGCACAGCCTTTGAAATATCAGAAATTCTATTGCCAATCTGCACCTGATCAATAGCAAGCAAAAGGGAATTCTCAGTAACCTGAAGTAATCTTTTTTTCTCATCCGTAACAACACCTACGGGTAAGGTAATGGCAGAATCTCCAAAAAAACCCTTTAATGATACACCAAAGTCAATGGAGAGAATGTCTCCTTTACTCAGCTTTCTCTTTCGAGAAGGAATCCCATGTACAACTTCTTCATTCAGTGAAACACATAAGCATCCGGGAAAGCCTCTGTAGCCCTTAAAAGCAGGTTTGGCTTTTCGTTTTAAACACAGTTCCTCAGCTAATCTATCAAGCTCATAAGTAGAAATTCCAGGCTCTAATATCCTGCTCAACATAGATAACACTTCAGCGACTATCTGGTTGGCATCAAGCATGTAACGAATTTCTTCCGGGCTTTTAACAATAATTGCCTTTGCCCCCTGTTGACTTGTTCCTGAGCTCAAATCTATCTTCGTCCGCGAATTTTACCTGCTTTCATAAATCCTTCATAATTACGCATAACGAGATGGGATTCAATCTGTGACATTGTGTCAATTGCTACGCCAACGACAATCAGTAGAGCTGTGCCACCAAAATAAAAAGGAAGATTAAATTTTGAGATCAACATCGTTGGAAGCACACAAACAAAACTCAAATAAATCGATCCGACAACAGTTAACCTGGTTAAGGCCTTATCTATAAATTCAGCAGTCTTTTTACCGGGACGAATTCCAGGAACAAAACCACCATTCTTCTTAAGATTCTCAGCAACATCATCAGGCTTAAAAGTAACTGCCGTATAAAAAAAACAGAAAAAAACTATCATACCAACAAACATGATATAATAATAAACAGTACCTGGAGAAAAAGCAGCTGAGACCTTCTGTACCCATTCAACCTGTATAAAACCGCCAATTGTAGCTGGGAACATCATAATTGAGGAGGCGAAAATGGGTGGAATCACACCAGCAATATTGATTTTTAATGGAAGATGAGAACTCTGACCACCATACACTTTTCGACCAACAACCCGTTTAGCATATTGAATAGGAATACGTCGTTGTGCAGTTTCAAAA
Organism: Desulfocapsa sp.; assembly: GCA_013792135.1. GTDB lineage: Bacteria > Desulfobacterota > Desulfobulbia > Desulfobulbales > Desulfocapsaceae > UBA2270. Next base: position 62,431 of record VMSP01000155.1, read on the forward strand.
AAAACAATAAAAGCGACAACTGCAACCATGAAAGCTAAAATAAAAGGGATAAAAAATAGAGGAATTTCTCCTGCCTTAACCAATTGAATGGAGTTCATTACAGCAGCAGGACCACTAGCGACAATTCCAGCAAAGATGATCAAAGATATGCCATTACCAATGCCACGCTCTGTCATCTGTTCACCAAGCCACATGATAAATGCGGTCCCTGATGTCAAGGTAAGCATAGTCATCAATTTAAATTGTAGACCGGGATCGAGAACAATAATTTCTCCTCCAGGACCACTCATACTTTCAAGACCAGAACTAATAAAAAGACCCTGTATTAAAGCCAGGACAATAGTACCATAACGTGTATATTGAGTAATCTTTCTTCTACCAGCTTCACCTTCTTTTGACAGGGCCTCCAGCTGTGGAATGACCACTGTAAGGAGCTGAATAATAATGGAAGCACTGATATAGGGCATGATACCAAGGGCAAAAATAGAAAAATTGGCCAGGGCACCGCCGGAAAACATATTAAACATGCCAAACAATGAGCCGGCATGTTGCTGAAAAAAGGCAGCAACTGCCTCACCGTTGATTCCTGGTGTTGGTATTTGCACTCCCATCCGATATACGGCAAGCATAGCAAGAGTAAAAAATAGTCTCTTACGTAACTCTGGGATGTTAGCAGCTCTTTGCAATCCGCTCATTAATTCAAACCATTACTCAACATAATTTTAAGGTATTTATTTATTAAATTTATAAAAAAATACCGTCAATTTAATCAAAATCAACTATTTGTTTTTTCAATAACCTTACCACCAGCAGCTTCAATCTTTTCTTTAGCCCCAGTGCTAATTTTATCTACCGTTACAATTAAAGCTTTCGCAATATCACCATTAGCCAAAACTTTAATAAGTTGATCTTTTTTAGCCATTCCCTCTCGAACCAACATATCAACCGTTATCTCACTACCGGCATCAAATTGATTCAATTGTGCAAGAGAAACAATAGCATATTCAACTTTGAATTTATTATGAAAACCACGTTTTGGCAGACGACGGGCAAGCGGCATCTGACCACCCTCAAATCCAGGACGAACTCCCGAACCTGAACGAGAATTTGCACCTTTATGGCCTCTGCCAGCAGTTTTACCATTTCCAGAGCCAGAACCTCGACCGACACGTTTTCTCTCGCGGTTTGATCCAGCGTTAGGCGAAAGGTTTGCTAATGTTATCATATTAAATCTCCTCAACTCGAATGAGATGCCCGACCTTATTAAGCATTCCCCGGATCTCGGGTGTATTCTTACGGGTGACAGTTTTCTGCATTTTGGTCAGTCCCAAACCAGTAAGAGTAGCCCTGATTTTTTGAGTACTGCCTATCCCACTCTTGACCAAAGTATAAGTGATTGTCTCGGCCATTTGACTACCTTTTTATGTTCAAATAATATAAAAAAGCACACCTCTTTATGAACTATATTGTCCTAAAGAGAATGTGCTCAAGTTATGCAGATATTTCGTCTACAGACTTACCACGTAATCTTGCAATACTTTGGGCGGATCGTAAAGTTCTTAATCCACTCAATGTAGCTTTAACCATATTATGGGGATTATGAGAGCCAAGACATTTGGTAAGAATATTGGTTACACCAACGGCCTCCAGAACGGCACGCACAGGTCCACCGGCAATAACTCCGGTACCCTCAGAGGCTGGCTTCAAGAGAACTCTCCCTGCGCCATAATGACCAATAATGGTATGAGGTATTGAGAATTCTGTTAATGAAACAGCTACCATATCCTTCTTCGCTTGTTCAACACCTTTACGGATTGCATCAGGTACTTGATTTGCCTTGCCGAGCCCGTATCCAACCTTACCTTTGCCATCTCCAACCACAACAATAGCACTAAAGCTGAATCTTCGACCACCTTTTACAACCTTAGCAACCCTGTTGATAAAAACAATTTTCTCAATCAATTCCTCAGGAGTTTCACTCTTGGAACGTTTAAAATCAGACAAGGGACACCCCCCCTAAAAGTACAAGTTCATTAAAATTGAAGCCCACCTTTACGGGCCCCATCGGAAACTGCCTTGATACGACCATGGTATATAAATCCACCACGATCAAAAACTACTTTATCAATACCAGCTGCTTTCGCTCGCTCAGCCAACATAATTCCAACTTTTTCAGCTGCGCCAATTTTACCTTTTATATCACCAAGCTCAAATGTCTTGTCTACAGTTGACATAAAGGCAACAGTCTTACCAAGACTGTCATCTATAATCTGCGCATAAATATGCTTACTACTTTTAAAAACTCTCAATCGGGGCCGATCACTTGTGCCGGTAATTTTTTTACGAATACGACTTACCCGCTTTGCCCTTGCTGTGGCCCTAGCATTTGTCTTAGCCATGATATTTTACCATTATTGAATAATCCGCAACAACCAGAGGTCACAGATATTTATTTTTTACCAGCAGACTTACCAACCTTCCGTACAACATGTTCATCAGAATAGCGAATACCTTTACCTTTATAAGGCTCAGGTTTTCGAATACTGCGAATCTGGGAAGCCGTAAGACCAAGTAATTCTTTATCAATCGATTCTAAATTAATCTTGGTATTATTATCTACAGTGGCAGTAATACCGTCAGGTAAAATAAAATCAACAGGATTAGAATAACCAACATTAAGTGTCAATGTATTACCTGTGACATTAGCCTTATAGCCAACACCTTCAATTAACATTATTTTTTTAAACCCTTGATCGACACCAACAACCATATTATTTATTAAACTACGAAACAAGCCCCGAAAAGCACTGGATTTGTTGTTTACAACATGTGTATCAATCAGTAATTCATTATCCTGTTGAACAATCTTTATTTCATCACGAACAGTTCTTTCCAGTAATCCCTTAGCGCCTTTTACTGATACATGCTGACCATCTATAGTGATTGTCACACCAACAGGCACAGGAATAGGTTGTTTTCCAATACGAGACATATTACCCTCCGTTATTTGTGGATTTGTTACCAAACCTCACAAAGTATCTCTCCACCAGTGTTGTTGGCTCGTGCAGTTTTGTCAGTTACAATACCACTAGAAGTTGAAATTATGGCTATACCTAATCCATTAAGAACTTTTGAAATGGCGTTGGCCTTTGCATATTTTCTCAAACCCGGTTTACTAATACGTTTAATACCTACGATAACAGGCTCTTTGTTAGATCCATATTTCAAATCAATTGTCAAAGTCCCCTGCACACCATCATCGGACACATGATAGTCAGCAATAAATCCTTCCTCTTTTAGTACCTTAGCGATACTAACCTTAACGTTGGATTTAGGCATCTTTACACTATCAAATTTTACCATTACTGCATTTCTCAACCTGGTCAGCATATCTGCCAGGGGATCGCTCATGGACATGGCGAACACTCCTTTTCATCATCAAAATATAAATAAAAAATTACCAATGTTATTACCAACTAGATTTCACAACACCAGTTATTTCACCATGAGATGCTAATCCACGAAAACATATCCTGCAGATACCAAATTTCCTCAGAAAGCCTCTTGGACGTCCACAAAGAGGACATCGATTATAGCTTCTCACTTTGAATTTTGGCTCACGTTGTGCTTTTGCAATTAAAGATTTTTTGGCCAAAACAACCTCCAGTTACCTGTCATTAAAATATTAAAAGTCAAATACTATTATTTCTTAAAGGGCATTCCTAAAGACTTAAGCAGCGAACGTCCCTCTTCATTTGTTTTAGCTGAGGTAACAATAGTAATATTGAAACCTTTAATCTTATCAATTTTATCATAATCAATCTCAGGGAATATTATATGTTCTTTAATTCCCATTGAATAGTTTCCGCGGCCATCAAACCACTTTGGCGATAATCCACGAAAATCTCTAACACGAGGCAAGGCAACATTAACCAGTTTACTGAAAAAATTATACATACGATCTTCTCGTAAAGTAACACAGCAACCAATTGCAACACCTTCTCTCAACTTAAAACCGGCAATCGATTTTTTAGCCCTGGTTATCACCGCACGTTGACCAGCAATCTTTGAAAGTTCTTCAACAGCACCTTCAATAATCTTAGGATTCTGTACAGCTTCACCAAGTCCCATATTAAGTACGATTTTCTTAATCTTCGGGACCTGCATTATATTAGAATATCCAAACTCTGATTTCAGAGCAGGGACACATTCCTCATTATAAAAATTTTTCAGTGCACCCATTTGTAACCCCTAACGTAAACTTCTTAAGAACCTATGATTTAGTCTCGATGGATTCACCACAACTTTTACAAAAACGAATTTTTGTGCCATCTTCGAGTATTCTTTTCCCTACACGACCAGTTTTAGTACACTCAGGACAGATCAACTGTAAATTAGAGACATGAATGGGTGCCTCCTTCTCTACTATCTGACCTTGCTGGTTCATTTCTGTTGGTTTTTGATGACGTTTAATCATATTAATACGTTCAACAACGGCCTTATCTTTATCCAAAACAATCCGTAAGATTTTGCCAACTCGACCCTTATCCTTTCCTGCAATCACTTCAACCTGATCATTTTTTTTCAGGTATGTTTTACCATGCGCCATTTTCAATACCTTTATGCTCAATAAACTGTATGCCAATTAGATGACATGAAAGACACTAAAGAACTTCAGGTGCCAATGAGATAATTTTCATAAAACCCTGACTACGTAATTCCCTTGCAACAGGGCCAAAAATACGGGTACCAAGCGGTTCCCCGCTTCCCGAAAGAATAACTGCGGCATTGTCATCAAATTTAACCCAGGTGTCATCCATACGCTTTAATTCTTTAGCAGTACGGACAACAACGGCCTTCATGACATCACCTTTTTTTACCTTGGCATGCGGAATGGCCTCTTTAACGGCAACAATAATAATATCACCGATAGAAGCATATCGTTTACGAGAACCGCCAAGAACCCTCATACAAAGTACTTTTCTGGCCCCGGAATTATCGGCAACATTAAGCACTGTTTCAGTTTGTATCATAATTTCACCTGACTTTTCATCAGTTGCAGATCACAGAATTTAACCGCAATACTGTATATTATTAAACAGAACGATCTAAAATTGTTCTAAGACGCCAACGCTTTCTTTTACTTAATGGACGACATTCTTCAATCAGAACAAGATCACCAATTTTGCACAAATTTTCAGGATCATCAGCTATATATTTTACAGTTTTCTTAACAAACTTACCGTACAAAGCGTGTTTGATTTTCCTTTCAACCTGAACAACAATACTTTTTTCCATCCTGTCACTTACAACAGAACCTGTTTTTGTTTTTTTTGATTTATTTATCTCACTCATAATCATTTCAATTCGAGTTATAGGATGCAGGACTTTATTTTAATTAAATAAAATTTAATTTAGCTAATACTCATCTGGGTACGAAGGGTAAGAATTCTTGCAATATCCTTACGAAGCATTGATACCCGCGATGTATTCTCAAGAGGTCTGATCTTGTGCTTAAATGCAAGCTTAGAGATCTCTTCTCTTAAATCAATTTCTTTTTTAACAAGTTCCTCAGCAGACATCTTACGAACATCAATCATCTTCATATCATATCCCCCCGCGAAACAACCTTGGTAGCAAAAGGTAATTTATTACCGGCAAGCGTTAAAGCACGAACTGCAAGTTCTTCATCAACACCAGCAATTTCAAAAAGAATCTTACCTGGATGAATCTGGGCAACCCAATATTCTGGACTTCCCTTTCCTTTACCCATTCGTGTTTCTGCTGCTTTTTTAGTAATGGGCTTATCAGGAAATACCCTGATCCAAACCTTACCACCACGTTTAATCTTTCTATTAACAGCAATTCGAGCAGCTTCTATCTGACGTGCGCTCATCTTACCACAGTCAAGGGCCTTCAGAGCAAAATCACCGAAGGATATCGATGATCCACGAAACGCTACTCCTGTCAATCGACCTTTAAAAACCTTCCGATGAAGGACCTTTTTGGGACTTAACATCTCTCACTCCATAAAAAATAGTGAACTTTTCAACGCTGGAAATTTGGGCGCTTACCCAACTACGGCATCAGCCTCACTTAAAACTTCACCGTTGAAAATCCAAACTTTAACACCAATAATGCCATAGGTGGTATTCGCTTCAGACAAGGCATAATCTATATCAGCACGCAGTGTGTGCAACGGAACCCGTCCCTCTCTGGTCCACTCACAACGTGACATCTCGGCTCCACCCAGACGCCCTGAACAAGATATCTTAATGCCCTTAACTCCAAAACGAAGCGCAGAACTAACTGCTTTCTTCATAGCACGACGAAAAGCAACCCTTCTTACAAGTTGACCAGCAACATTATCTGCTATTAACTTAGCATCTGCTTCAGGTCTACGGATTTCTTGAATATCAATAACGACGCTACGATTAATCTGCTTTTCAAGATCTTTCTTCAGGATCTCAATCTCAGAACCTTTCTTTCCGATAATAATTCCAGGCCGGGCAGTAAAAAGTTTAACACGTACCTTTTCACCTGTCCGCTCAAGAATCACCTTGGAAAGACTTGCATGACTAAGACGACGTTTTAAAAATTTTCTAATTTTCTGATCTTCAATGAGATAATTTGAATAATTTTTATCTGCATACCAGATAGAATCCCATGTCCGGGTTATATTAAGTCTCATTCCTATTGGATTAACTTTCTGCCCCAAAACAATCCTCCACCAAAATACTTAGTTCATTAAATTAAAAACTGCTAATTATACTCAGATCCAAGAACAATGTAAAGAACTATTGTTCATCCAAAATCACAGTAATATGACTCGATCTTTTGATTATTCCAGTTGCCCGCCCTTGGGCCCTTGGAATAATACGTTTTAATGATGGACCACCATCAATAAATATTTTTTTAATGTAAAGGGTATCTACATCAACCTTGTCATTTTGTGTGGCATTAGCGATTGCTGAATCCAAGACCTTCTTAATAATTCTAGCGCCTTTTTTAGGCATAAAAATCAAGGTGGTAAGTGCCTTGTCGACATTCATCCCCCTCACAACATCAGCAACAAGTCTTGCCTTTTGAGGTGATATGCGAATCCCCCTCCCTACGGCTCGAGCTTCCATAATATTTACTCCTAATAGGTCTTGCCAGGACGTTTAAAATTAAATTATTTTTTACCCTTTTTATCAGCGGTATGTCCATAATATGTCCTCGTTGGTGAAAACTCACCAAGCTTATGACCGACCATGTTATCCGAAACAAAAACAGGTATAAATTTTTTTCCATTGTGAACCGCAAAGGTAAGGCCAACCATTTGAGGTATAATATCTGAACGTCGAGACCATGTTTTAATAACCTTACGCGAAGCGCTCTCGTTTGCCTTTTCTACCTTTTTTATCAAATGGTCATCGATGAAAGGACCTTTTTTTACTGAACGAGCCATACGTTACTCCTTGAATCTTATGATCTCTTCTTGATAATATATTTATCACTTGCCTTGTTTGTTCTTGTCTTATATCCCTTCGTTGGAAAGCCCCAAGGAGTACAAGGATGACGCCCACCTGAACTTTTACCCTCACCACCACCCATCGGATGATCAACAGGGTTCATAGCAACACCGCGAACTGAAGGTCTGGTACCTAACCACCGGGTACGACCAGCCTTGCCAAGTTTCTGACTTTCATATTCTCTATTACCGACCTGACCTATACAGGCACGACAAAGTTTATGAAATTTATGCACTTCATTAGAGGGTAATCTAACAAGGACAAAGTTACCCTCTTTAGCCATCAATTGAGCGGAAGTACCGGCACTTCTGACCATCTGAGCACCTTTACCGATTTTCATCTCAATATTATGAATAATCGTACCAAGCGGAATATTCATCATCGGCAGACAGTTACCAGGCTTGATATCTACATTATCGCCTGCTACAATTTGATCTCCGACAGAGATTCCTTCCGGTGCAAGAATATAGGTCTTTTCACCATCAAGATAGCTCAACAATGCAATATTTGCAGTACGATTTGGATCATATTCAATGGAAATAACTTTGGCATTAATATCAACTTTATTACGCTTAAAATCAATAATTCGATATTTACGTTTATGCCCACCACCAATATGCCTGGTTGTTATACGACCGTAATTATTACGACCGCCACTCTTAGACAAACTGGTAACGAGACTTTTCTCGGGGCCATTCTTAGACAAATCGGAATTTTGTATCGACACATGATGCCGTTTACCGGCAGATGTCGGTTTGTATGTCTTAATACTCATGATTTCCCAATCGCTCCATCAGGTTGTTTGGATAGATTTCTTTGCTGACTAAATAAGGTGTTTTACTTCTAGCACCATCAAATTCTTGACTCTTTACAGCTCATCTGCGAAGTTAATCTGACCTTCAGAAAGTGTAACATAAGCCTTCTTCCAATCATTTCTAAAGCCAGTATGTTTTCCCACTCGCTTTTGTTTCCCATGCATATTGGCGACATTGACATGTTTCACCTTCACAGGAAACATCTTCTCAACCGCCATTTTAATTGCAATTTTATTTGAATCAGGATTGACCTTAAAAACTATCTTATTGTCTGTTTCCTGTTGCAATGCTGCCTTTTCCGTGAGGCAAGGACCTTTTAAAACATTATACACATTTTTCATGCCATCACCCTTTTTTCAAGTCCTTCAATAGCGGGTTGCAAAAGCACAAGTTTTTTATGAAGAAGGATATCATAAACATTCAATCCTTCTATTGACAGAACCTTGAAGCCATTGACGTTACGCGCAGATCTATTGACGTTCTCATTTAGATTAGGAGTAATGATGAGGCCATTCTCAATATTAAGCACATTCATTACGTTAACAAATTCTTTCGTTTTAATGGCATCCAGCGTGAAGTCGTCAAGGACAACAAGATTACCTTCCTGCAACCTGGCACTCATTGCCATAGCCAAAGCCTGCTTTCTCACTTTACGATTCAACTTGGTGCTATAATCTCTTGGCTTCGGACCAAAAGCAACACCACCACCACGCCAGATAGATGAAGTATTACTTCCGGATCGTGCACGTCCGGTACCTTTTTGACGCCATGGCTTTCTACCACCACCGGTCACTTCAATCCGAGTCTTGGTACAGGCATTGCCAGCACGCCGTGAAGCAAGCTGCATCTTAACAACATCGTGTAACAGATGTTCTTTCACAACAAGATCGAAAACCTTTACATTCAGTTCGATCTCGCCAACTTTTTCATTCTTAATATTTAATACACTTACAGTTGACATTATTTTCTCCTTGAGCCGGGTCAATTAGCAGAATCAATTATTTACTGAAGATTTTCAAAAGACTCTGTTTTGCACCTGGAACGGGTCCCTTCAACAGAAGTATATTTTCTTCGGCACGAACATCGATAATGATAACATTCTTCGTCATTACTGTGTCATTACCCATACGACCAGGCATCTTTTTACCCTTTACAACTCGTGCAGGCCAAGCACTGCATCCGATTGAACCTGGCGCTCTATGATGATGTGAGCCGTGGCCAGCACAACCGCCTTTAAAGCCATATCTTTTCACAACACCCTGAAAGCCATGTCCCTTACTTGTACCTTGAATATCAACAAGGTCACCTACTTTAAAAAGAGCTTCAAGACTAATTGCCTGTCCAGCCTCATATTGTTCAACATTCTCAACTCTGAACTCTTTGATATAAGAGTAAGCTTCTGCACCAGATTTATTAAAATGACCGAGAAGCGGCTTCGTAACCCGGGATGCTTTTTTCTCAGCAAATCCAACCTGAATGGCACTGTATCCATCTTTTACAAGAGACTTAACCTGTAAAATCCTGCAGGGTCCAGCTTCAACTACAGTAACAGGGGTAGCCTTACCCAGTTCACTGTAAATCCGCGTCATCCCAATTTTTTTACCCAAAATACCCATTGTCTTTGGCATAATATTATCCGTTACTTTGTATTCTAAAACAATACTACCATTAAGGCAGTTTTATCTCGACATTTACACCTGCCGAAAGCTCAAGTTTCATCAACATATCAATCGTCTGCTGTGTCGGTTCCAATATGTCAAGTAACCGCCTGTGTGTTCTCATCTCAAATTGCTCTCTAGATTTTTTATTCACATGAGGAGAACGCAACACACAGTATTTATTGATGGATGTCGGTAGAGGAATAGGTCCAGCAACAGCGGCACCAGTACGTCTTGCTGTTTCAACAATCTCTGATGTTGATTGATCAAGCAACTTATGATCATACGCCTTTAAGCGTATACGAATTTTGTCTGTAGGTATCATATCCAACCTTATTAAGCAATAATTTCACTAATAACACCAGCACCAACTGTCCGACCACCCTCACGAATAGCAAAACGAAGGCCAGCGTCCATGGCGATAGGAGTAATCAGCTCGGCAACAACAGAAACATTATCACCAGGCATTACCATCTCGGTTCCC
>VMSP01000145.1 GCA_013792135.1 Desulfocapsa sp.
AATAACTTCCAAATCCTTCCGCTCTTCTTTTGTAAGTGTCACTCTGTATCTTGGTGCCATGTTGACCTCCTTGTCTATTAAAGACAATTATAGCAAACATTACACAGAATGCGAAGACTTAAATTTTACATTGTACTAGAACACCATCTTGACAGCAAGATGATTTTTTAAATTCTGGTAGATGGCAAGCCGGGAGGCTTCATCGGCAACTTCGATTTCCACATTCAGGCTGCAATATTTACCGCTGGAACTGCTTTTTGATGGGGCGATAGAAACCTGAACAGGACATACCGTGGTGATTGCCCTGGTAAGAGAGGTGATGTCCTCGCCAATCACCTTGTACAACCAGACGCAGGGATAGGTTATGTCTGGCTTCTTTGCAGTACCGGGAACTGTGTTTTTGATATCGATCAGCATCGTGTGTTTGTGCTCATTGGTGGTTGAGTTTGTCGGAATTATTTTTTACGACTTTACCGAGGAGATCTGTAAGAGTCAAGGGGAACAGGAGACAGAGCACGGTAAATTTATGCTAACCCTACATGCATTGAAGGGCTGTGATTCTTGCCGGTAATATTCAGGCAGCCAAGAACAGAGCCCACGTTAAATGACAGCTTACGCATTGCCTGGGCAACATTCCGTGCCCCCTTGCTTTTGATCAAACCGATCGCGAATTTTCTCAATCTGGTCATATTTTCGGGGCCGAATCCTTTTGAGATTCGGCTGCGGTCTTCGTCGTAGTTCCAGTCAATGATGTAGTGGCAGCTTTCAATGACCCAATGAGAACGATTATCCCGGAGTACTTCTGCGGCAGAGGCAAGGTCAGGAGTTTTGCTTGTAATCCCGTACACTATTTCTTTTGTTTCTTTACCGGTTTTTTTGTTGTAGCGGATGCGTTCGATTTTAAATGACTGGCCGACACCAGGGAAATCCAGATAATCGTTGAGTTCTGTTGTTACCCAAATGTTTCTGGTTTCAATACGGCCATGCTTTCCATCATTACAAGTGCTGTGATCAGGCTCTCGGTTAGTGGAGTTAAAAAAGAGGGTGATATCTTCAAGAAGGAATTTTTGGTTGTTCTTGCTGGTAAAATGATAATGGGCTTTTCTCAGGGTAACCAGATATTCAGCGAAGGTACGCTGGGTTAAAAGGGCATCGGCTGTAATTGTTTTTCCTTGGATATCGATACGGTCGAGCAATGGGATGGCGATTTTAATTTCGTTGGTCTGTTTTTCTGTGTCACTTCCTGCAACGGGCAGGGTACCAACTTTTTTTGGGTGTAGCATTGCTTGCTGTCATGACCGACAGCACTCATGATATGGGTTTGCCGTCCATTTTCATCAATGGCATTGCACATGGTTTTACCATCAATTGCCAAGCTCGTATCGTTTATGCCATATTGCTCATTCCATGCCTGGAATGCCTTGTCTAATTCAACGGGGGCAACCCGAATAAGTACATTTCTGATAGTGCTTTCGCTTGGAACAAGGTATTTTCCATTTCTACGGCGACAACCGAAGCGCCCCAAAGCATTAGGAGTCAAGGCTTGAGCCCAATCGGATATTGCTTTGTAGCCGCGCATGCCGCATAAAACTGCGCCTGATGCAATGGCCAGGACAATATGAACAGGATGGCATCGTCCTTGTCCCCTGCGGGGATCTTTTATTTTGCGAAAAAAATCGGGCAATGAACGTTCATGATCAGCAGAAAGTTTCATCGTTGTTTCTCCTTTTGCATACCATGGATCTAGTAAAGGTTTAGAAAGAAGTTTGCGGGTATTTCGCTGTAACGACAGGACAAATACAAGTTTCCGGCTCTGCATGGTATCGCTATAGCCACTGCGAGTCCTTTGGTATCCTTTGGTTTTACCGATGAGCTCCCAATTTGCTGCTTGGTAGATTGTGCCGACAAATTGTGTTGGATCGACAAAGGTTTCAAGCAGGAGCAATGAGTGTCCAAAGCGATCTATCCAGTCCTGCTCGATTCTTCGCCTGCACAAGGAGAGTATTTTTGAAGCCAAATTGAAGTGATGATGCTGTGGAAGGATGAGAAATCGAGAGTTATTGGCAACAAGATGGAGCCGGTTGTACTGATGGCGAAAATCCCATCCGATCCATTGGTCTCGAGCCCTGTATTTCAAAGCTGCAGCAGAAAAACTGAGGATGGCAAGCCATTCGCCTTGTGGTGTGATGGCGACATACCAAAGAGTATTACCAATTTTAGGCAAGCTCCCAAGGTAGTGATGCGCCTGCATAAGTTTTTGAAACAGTGG
>VMSP01000071.1 GCA_013792135.1 Desulfocapsa sp.
CATCTGTTGCACCTGATCGACCAGAAAGGCCAGCATCATCAGATGCGCAAACACAGAGCTCAGGTGTTTCTCACCGAGTCCGTAGTTGTGCTCCAGATTATAACCCTGATTCTTCAGGGTATTGAAGGTCTCGTTTTCAATCCGCCACCGGGCGCGGCCACCCCGCATGATGGCGTAGACATTCTCCGTGGTAATCAGCAAATCTGTCACCCAGGTGAAATGCTGTTTGGTATTACCAGCATCGTCTGTCTCCCAATATTCAAGGAAATTGACCTGCATCTTATGCTGGCTACACTTGTTGAGCGGCACGCTGTTGAGGAATCGAAACCGATGCTGCACATTCGGGCGCATAGACTCAGCGATCGTAAATTCCGTCATCTCGCTTCGCTGGATGGCCCCGGCAATATGTTCGAATAAAAAGGCGTGATCGCCTTTTTTTACCCCCAGGATATATCGCAGGTCGTGCCGCATTAACTCCTCGATATGCGGAACATTTGAGCTTAAACTATCCTCGGTGACAATGACCTTGAAATGTGGGTGTTCGCGACGGAAATCCTCCAGATAGCGCTTGGCTGCATTCCGTTCGCAATCACCCTTGGTTGCTCCATCCTGCTGGACAATCATCTCGGGACAGGTGGGGATGACCACCTTTTGATCAGGATGAACAAAAACACCACCCAGCATTTGCTGATAATACTCGACCTGGCCGTTGCGCTTATTCTTTTTCATGCAGGAATCAGAGCATATTTTCTCGGAAGAAAATATGCCGGTTCCGTCCAGGGCAAGCAGATAATGGCCATCAAGCCAAGTCATTTTTCCCATGGCCTTGCCACGTTGAAGCTGCGCGATGACACTCCGAAAAGGACGCCGCAGGTCGTCAAGAGAAACCGGATCCAGGATCTGCCGCATCTGGCTGTCGCAGGGTATTTGCCCCACTCCGTAGACAGTGTGCAGGCTGGCAGGGTTTTCCTGCCGTCTCCCATCAAAGGCAAGCAATGACGGGTCCTTGAGAGAAAACATGGCGAATCCAGACATGAGCACATCGACTAAAGGAATTTTGCAGTTGCCGGCACGATGATCCGGCACCCGCGCAAAGTCTTCGCGGATACGAGCAAACAGGGCATCGGCGTTGAGATGAAAGCGCATTTTTATTTTACGAATTGAATTGGCAGCATTCCGATGCTGCTTGCAACAGGTTTTGAGTGTAGACATGGCGTTCCTCCTTTGTAAGTATCTGAATCTACAAAGAAAAA
>VMSP01000080.1 GCA_013792135.1 Desulfocapsa sp.
CAAATGTGAGCAAGTGGAGCCCGAGCGGCGCCCTTAATGTCACCAAGGTTCGACTGGCTTATTACTACAACGGCTTTGACGCATAGAAATGTAATCGGGAGGGCTTTTCCTCAGGTCTCCTATTGACAACGCTACCAATATTTTTAGCTATCATGCCCTTCACAAGATCATGGGAGATCGCGGAAGAGATCGCCAGGAGCAGACCAGCAGCAGTAGAGAGGGCGGCAGCAATACCACCGGCGGCCACCAGGGCAATGACCCAGTTAGGAAGCTTGGCAATTTCTGGGTTGGCAAGGACCATGATGTCGTTATCGACTTTGGTCACCTCATTGCCCTTCCAACCAAAACCAGCAAATTTGCTTTCCGCATGCTTCGCAGCAGCTGCATCCACCTTGGCCTGAGCGGCTTCCACACCTAAATTGTCTTTCTGAGCCTTAACCAGATCAGCCTGAGCAGCGCTCAGACCGCTGTCACTGTAAAACTGAATCCTGCCATCACCATTCATGTCCTTAAAACCAAGCAGGCCGGTTTTTTCCCAATTTCTCATCCACTGGGGTCGCTCTTCCAGAACCAAATTTCCTTCCGGGGAACCAATCTCTCCGGTTTGAACAGTATTCATCAGGTTCATGCGGGCCATTGCCCCAACCGCCGGGGCGGTGGTGTACAAAATGGCAATAAAAACCAGAGCCCAGCCGGCAGATGAACGGGCATCCTTAACCTTGGGCACGGTGAAAAAACGGGTGATAACATGAGGCAGACCAGCAGTTCCGATCATCAGGGACATGGTGAGCAGAAAGATATTCAGAGTACTGTCCTTCTGGGCGGTATAGGCGGAGAAGCCAAGATCCGTCACCACCTTATCAAGTTTATCAAGAAGAAAGACCCCATCGCTTCCGCTCAAGGTCGAACCCAGCCCAAGCTGCGGGATAGGATTACCGGTAAGCTGAAGAGAGATGAAAACGGCAGGAACAGTATAAGCAAAAATCAGAACCACATACTGAGCGATCTGGGTATATGTTACACCCTTCATCCCGCCGAGAACTGCGTAAACAAAAACAATACCCATACCGATCATCAGACCGGTCTCAAAAGGAATCTCCATGAAACGGGAGAAGGCCACGCCGATACCCTTCATCTGACCGATAACATAGGTCAGCGAGGCAACAATCAGACAGATGACGGCAACCAGACGGGCGGTCTGGGAATAGAAACGGTCACCGATAAATTCAGGGACCGTGAATTTACCGTACTTACGGAGATAAGGGGCCAGGAGCATGGCCAGAAGGCAGTAGCCGCCGGTCCATCCCATCAGGTAAGCAGAAGCATCATAACCGCCCATGGCCAGCATACCGGCCATTGAGATGAACGAGGCGGCAGACATCCAGTCGGCGCCTGTGGCCATGCCGTTCAAAACGGGATGAATACCCTTGCCGGCCACGTAAAACTCGCCGGTATTTTTGGCACGGGATTTAAGGGCAATAAAGAGATAAAGGGCAAAAGTCGCCCCCACCACAAGATAAGTGGTCATCATTAAATTTGTCATGTCCAGATCTCCTTACGCTTCTTCGACGTTGAATTTACGATCAAGCTGATTCATACGCCAGGCGTAGAAAAAAATCAGGACCACAAAGGTGTAGATGGAACCTTGCTGGGCAAACCAGAAGCCGAGTTGATAGCCGCCAAGACGAATAGCGTTCAACTGGTTGACAAACAGGATGCCGCACCCGAATGAAACGAAAAACCAAACAATCAAGCATCCGATGACGAGCCGGATATTTGCCTGCCAGTACTTCTGAGCATTATTCATACCACTCTCCTTTTTTAATTTTTCTCTTGTGTAAAAAAATTAATTCCAATGATGCCGCACATGCAACGAAAGCCTATATACTAACCCCAATCATTGGAGTCAACGGCTTTTCCCCTATTAATAAAACACTCCTCTTGAAAGTGCGTACGCTCTAAACTTGGTGACTTTCACTGAAAAAGTCTCTTACAGGATTGATTTCATCGACCCCATATACGAGCGAAGCTCCTCACCGATCATCTCCACACCGGTGAAACGGATCGCTTCGTTGACGGCAATAAGCTTGACGTTATCAACACCGTTATCCTTTATGGAAAGGCCCTTACCGATGACATCACTGTCAATCTTCTTCATGAAGTCAGCGAGCAGAGGCACTGCCGCGTGCGCAAACAGATAACAGCCATATTCCGCAGTATCAGAGATAACCACATTCATCTCATAGAGTTTTTTACGGGCAATAGTATTGGCAATAAGCGGCACTTCATGCAGGGACTCATAATAGGCGGATTCTTCCTTGATGCCGGCAGCAACCATGGTGTCAAAGGCCAACTCCACTCCAGTCTTCACCATGGCGATCATAAGAATACCGTGATCAAAATATTCCTGTTCGGGGATGGCTGCCGTGGTAGAAGCCGCCTTTTCAAAAGCGCTCTTGGCTGTTGCCGCCCGCCATTTCAAAAGATTGACATCATCTTTGGCCCAATCCTTCATCATCGTCTTGGAAAAATGTCCGGACATGATATCATCCATATGTTTTTCAAAAAGAGGGCGCATAATAGTCTTCAACTCCTCAGAGAGGGTGAAGGCTATGATCTTGGCCGGATTGGTCAGACGATCCATCATATTGGTGATCCCGCCATGCTTCAGGGCCTCTGTAATGGTTTCCCAGCCATTCTGAATCAGCTTGGAAGCATATGAAGCCTCGATCCCTTTTTCGATCAACTTGTCGAAACAGAGCAGTGATCCAGCCTGGAGCATACCGCAGAGGATGGTCTGCTCGCCCATGAGATCAGACTTCACTTCAGCCACAAAAGAAGATTGCAGAACACCGGCACGATCTGCTCCAGTACCGCAGGCATAAGCCTTCGCCATGTCCCAGCCTTTTCCCTGCGGGTCATTTTCACGATGGACAGCTATCAGAGTTGGTACTCCGAAACCACGCTTGTACTCTTCCCGCACCTCGGTGCCGGGAGACTTGGGGGCCACCATGATAACCGTGAGATCCTCACGGATCTGCATCCCCTCTTCAACGATATTAAATCCGTGCGAATAAGAGAGACAGGCACCCTTCTTCATCAAAGGCATGATGGCTGTAACCACCTTGGTGTGCTGTTTGTCGGGGGTCAGATTGATTACCAGATCAGCCTTGGGAATCAGTTTTTCAAAGGTGCCCACGGTAAAACCATTGGTACTGGCATTTTTGAAAGACTGCCGCTTCTCGCTGATGGCCGCTTCCCGCAAGGCATAGGAGATATCAAGTCCACTGTCCCTGAGGTTAAGCCCTTGATGCAACCCTTGAGCGCCACAGCCGACAATAACAATCTTTTTACCGAGCAAAGCCTCAACCCCATCAAACTCGGAAGAGTCCATGAATCGACACTGCCCCAGTTCCTGAAGCTGCAGACGCAACGGCAGACTGTTGAAATAGTTTTTTTCCATTATTTTCTCCTTATCTTTTTTAAAAGGTTATTTTCTTAACAAACGACCAGATGAACGAAGAGGGGGCACCTTAAGAAAAGGTGTCTTTTCAAAGCACCGTGTAGCATAGTCTTATTTTACATTGCGTCAAGTGAAGTTATCAATGATTCCCAATAAAAAAAGATAATTTCACACTCAATAGCGAAAGCTTCCCACACGTCCGGCCTGATAGATATCCTTCAAGGTCACAAGACCACCTTTCCTGAATTTCTTGAGGAAAAAAAGAAACAGATAGGCCGTCTGTATCGCATCCTCAAGGGCATCATGCGGTTTAAAAATGGGAAGATTGTACTCTTTAGCCAGATCCTCCAAGACATAACTGGCGGCATGATCGTCTTCTTGATGAAAATGACCCAGCAACACCCGGCGATAACCCTGAGCCATACGCATGGTATCAATTCCAGGATTTGACAATGTTCCACCAAGAGCCTTACGGGCTGCCCTGTTCAAAAAACCCATATCAAGCCCTACACAATGGCCCACCACGAGACTGCTGCCCGTAAACTCTATAAAAGCAGGCAGCACCTCCTCTATAGAAGGTGCCTGGGCCAATTGTTGCGGGGTGATTCTGTGGATCAGGGTGGCCCGGGTATGTTCAATATTCTCCGGCCTGACATACTGATGGAAAGTAGCCCCGAGATCAATCTGCAGATCTCTGATCAAGACCGCGCCAATGGAGATGATTTCATCCCGCTTCTGGTCTAACCCGGTCAGTTCGGTATCACAGACCACAAAGGTGTAGTCGGCAAGGGGCCTGGATTGATCAAAATTGGCAAACGCCTCCCGATTCTGCACAATGAGCGGATGAGGCGGGGAGAACCACGAGCTGGGCTTCAGAAAATTCAACATCATCGTCTCGCTAAATTGTTATTAAGAAGATGGCTAAGCCAAAAAGCGAGGCTCGCAGGTAGTCGAGCTTGCGAGACACCGAAACCTGAGGAATGCGGCGTACTGCTGGGTACACCACAATGACGAAGGATGTGCGCGCCCCGAAAGGAAGTGCCCTTGGGGTACAACGAAGTATTTGGACCTTTTGGCAACACCATCACGACACCGGATACATCTGAGCCAACACACCATACAGCCTCTCAATGACCGCAAAGGCGTCTTTCAGCATCCTGCGCTCCAGGTCGGAGAGATTCGCAGGATCGATATGGTTGTCAGGTAATATTCCGGCCTCAATCTGCTTCAATTGATGAACCAGACGCTGTTGCATCTGAAGCTCATAGGCCTCGCTTGCCGCAGACCATAAATCCCCTTGAATATGTTCTCCCTCCATCAGGGCCTTCAGACGCGCCAGGGTATTGGTCTCTTTCACCCCAAATTTCAGGGCCAGCACCCGGGCAAAATTAACAAAAGGACTCAACCCTTGACGTTTAATATCCAGACGATTTTTATGCTCCCCATTTTTTTCGACAATAAAATTCTTGAAAAAAGAAAGAGGAACTCGACTGTCCATACACTGACGAGCCATATGGAATAAAAAAAGCTCTTTCCCTACTATCCTCTTGTTTAAATGCGTGCGCAGATCTTCAGCAAGCCTCGTCTCTCCGAATCCAGCTCGAAAATCAAAAAAGATAGTGGAGTGAAGCAGCTCCTGGGGGTCAGGCGCTGCAATCCAGCGCTCAAAATATTGTTTCCACACGGAGAAAGGCTGACACCAGAGTGGATTAATGGCCATGATTTCACCGGGGCAGAGCGGATAGCCGCAGTTGACCAGATAATCAATAGCTTTGGCTGCAAAGTCCTTAAAATATGCCTCCGCCGCCTGCTTCTGGACCTCATCCACTGGATCGGCATAGAGTATGGCATTGTCCTGATCGGTCTTGAAGGTCTGCTCACGACGCCCTTCACTGCCCAGCAGCAACCAGCAGTAAGGCAGGGGTGGCGGCCCCATTTCTTTTTCCAGCAGGGCCAACATCCTTCCTAATATATGATCGTTCAGGATGGCAATCATCTGGGTAATATTTCCGGCCTTGGCCCCCTCCCCGATCAGATCCCGAATCACCTCGGGGATTTTCTGCGCCAGGGGATACAACGCGACGATCTGCTGCTGAGCACGGATCTCTTTGAATAAATAATAGGGAGAATGACCCTGCAGGAGCATGATATCATGGGAGGTGATCACCCCCACAATCCGACCTCCGCGCTCAACCGCCAGATGATGAATCCCGGTGGACATCATCTTCAGCAGTACGTCAAAACAAAGAGACTGCGAAAGTACGGTCTGCACCGGACTGCTCATGATAGTCGTAACCGGCTGACGGTAGTCCATTCCGGCGGCAACCACCTTGCTCCGCAGATCCCGGTCGGTGATAATGCCGACAATCTTTTCTTCATCGACCACATCATGAATCAGTAGACAACCCACCCGGAACTCGGACATAAGGGCGGCGGCCTCCTGAATCGTAGCCTTTTCCCCGACCTTACGCAAGCTCTTCACCAGATCACCGACCTTGATGGAGAAAAGATACAAGTCTTCATTGCTCCGCCGCGCCACCTTATGATGCCGCAGCTCATTATAAGCGGTGGTAACAATTTTTTCTGAAAAACTCTTCAGATAATAATGGGCAAAGGCTGCCTGTTTTTCGATGAGATCAAGGAAGATCTCCCGGGGCAGGAGAAAGCAAAAAGTATCCTCCACCGTCTCGATATTAAGATTGGCAGGAGTGCCGCGAATAATGGCCAAGGCCCCGACATAAGCGCCTTCCCCCCGAAAGTCCTTCAGGGTCACCTCGCCGTTGTCATCTTCAAGAAAGGCCTTGACCCCACCCCGCTGGATCAGATAGAGATGGGTCAACTCTGTGATGTCGGCGGTGAGCATCCTGGTGCCTTTGGGGAAAAAATCAATCCGGCAATGGCGGGCGATATCTCTCAGCGTATTGTCATCCAGAGTGTTAAAGGGCATGACCCCCTTGAAAAAAGAGATCGCCACATCAGGAGCAACCACATGGGCATCGGTTCCTTTAAAAATTGCCATTTTCACACTCTCTCCGCATCTCTGCCTCTCCGCGCCTGTGCGCGAAATAAGTCTTCATCCGATTTTCTTTATCCTGAAACAAACAAGGCGGAGCTTCCTCTCTGGAAAACTCCGCCTCACTTCATCGATTACCAGCAATCAGCCTTGAAAGGATCTACTTTTTAGCCAAGGCCTTTTTGCCATTAATCAGATCTTCAACCACTGACGGATCAGCCAGGGTTGAGGTGTCACCAAAGTTTTCAAAATCATTGGCGGCGATCTTTCTCAAAACCCGACGCATGATTTTGCCACTACGGGTCTTAGGCAGACCCGGCGCATACTGGATCGCATCCGGCGAGGCAATAGGCCCGATCTCGGTGCGCACATGAGCCCGCAGTTCAACCAGCAGTTCCGGAGTCTGCTCGATATTGGATTTCACGGTAACAAAGGCATAAATGGCCTGCCCCTTAATCGGATGCGGCATCCCGACAACTGCGGCCTCAGCAACTGCATGGTGAGCCACCAGGGCCGACTCGATCTCGGCAGTACCCAAACGGTGACCGGAGACGTTAATAACATCATCCAGACGTCCCATGATCCAGAAATAGCCATCCTCATCCCTGCGGGCCCCGTCTTCAGGGTCGTAAATATCCTCATAGCGGCTGAAATAAGCCTTCTTGAAGCGCTCAGGATTACCAAAGACACCGCGCAGCATGCCGGGCCAAGGTTTGCGGATAACCAGATGCCCACCTTCATTAGGGCCGGCTTCATGCCCTTCTTCCGTATAGATGGCCGCATCAATACCGGGCAGAGGCAGGGTGGCGGAACCTGGTTTCAAAGGCGTGGCATAGGGAAGCGGCGAGATCATGATCCCGCCGGTCTCAGTCTGCCACCAGGTATCGACGATGGGCAGCTTGCCCTTGCCGATATTGGCATGATACCACATCCAGGCCTCAGGGTTGATCGGCTCACCAACGGAACCAAGGATCCGCAGGCTGGAAAGGTCATAGCGCTGAGTGGGTTCCTCGCCATCCCGCATCAGGGCCCTGATCACCGTGGGGGCGGTATAGAAAATATTGACCTGGAACTTCTCCACAATCTTCCAGAAACGATCGGGACCAGGATAGGAAGGCACACCCTCAAACATCAGGGAGGTGGCACCCATGCCCAGAGGACCATAAAGGATATAGGAATGGCCGGTAACCCAGCCGATATCGGCGGTACACCAGTAGACATCATTATCCTTCATGTCAAAGACCCACTGACAGGTATGCATGACATAGGTAAGATAACCGCCGGTGGTATGAACCACGCCCTTGGGTTTGCCGGTAGAACCGGAGGTGTAGAGGATAAAGAGGATATCCTCAGCATCCATGGATTCAGGCTCACAGGTACTGGATATATCGGCGGCAGTAACCTCATCGTGCCACCAAGTGTCACGACCGTCCTGCATGTTGATCTCATTGCCGGCCCGCCGGACCACAATAACATCCTTGACGCTGTCACATTCCGCAACCGCAGCATCAGCATTTGGTTTCAGGGGAATCGTCTTGCCGGCACGAATCACGGCATCGGCGGTGATCAACACCTTGGCCTCACAATCCTGAACACGGCTCTTGAGGGCAATCGAAGAGAAACCGGCAAAGACCACAGAGTGCGTGGCGCCAATGCGGGCACAGGCCAGCAACGAGATGGCCAGCTCGGGAATCATGGGCAGATAGATAGCCACCCGGTCGCCCTTCTTTACCCCTTTTTTCCTGAGAACATTGGCCATGCGGCAGACTTCGGTATGCAACATCTGATAAGTATAGACCCGAACATCCTCTTCCGGTTCACCCTGCCAGATGATGGCAGCCTTGTTACGCCGTCCGTTGGTCAAATGGCGATCAAGACAGTTATAGGAAATATTCAACTTACCGCCCTGGAACCATTTGATCTCGGGCTTGTTGTAATCATACTCCAGGACCTTGTCCCATTTCCTGTCCCAGGTGACCAGCTCTTCGGCACGCTCCGCCCAGAAACCTTCCGGATCCTCCATAGAACGCTGATACGCAGCCTTATAGGCCTCCATGCTTCCTACATGGGCAGCATCCCGTCCTTCCTGTGGGGGCTCAAAGACACGACCTTCACTCAATAGACTGGTAATCTTATCATCATCAACACTCATTTCATGCTCCTCTATACTCTTGTTAAAAAGGTATCGCGACCCAGAAAGGCAGGTTATTTATCTCAAGATACAATGTGATCCAAAATAAATGTCCGCCTTACGGGCAAACTTAACAATCAAAGATATTTAACATACCTTAAACCCTACCCACTTTTCAAATAAAAAAGAAAATGCTTCTATACAATACTCAGCTAAATGTTCCTGGGAACCCCATAAATAGTGAACTCCCGCCTGTGTGGGAATGATATTAATTAAATGCTACGTCACTCTCACATAGCCGGGAGTTCAGGAAGGTGATAGCTGAGTTTCCTATAGAGGCACGAAAAAGAATAATCATTTTCAGAAATCGTACTCATTCAGTGAAGCATTGTTATCAGGTTCTTCACAATTTCGGCGAATAATCTTCTTATCTGCATTTCGAAGATAAGTCTAACTCTCAAAACAGAACAGGCTCTCAGCCCGTTCTTGTTACTTCTTTTCCTGAGGGTTGCTTCTGGAATATGATGACATCATCGCACAAGATCCAAAGACCAGCTCCATTAAATAATTTTCTTAAATATCAGAGACTAACAACAGATTTCTATTCCATCCCCGCGCCCACTGGCGACAATTTTTCACCGGCAGCAGCATCGAATGCTGGTTGTTTCAATCCACGCCCCCGCGCGGGGGGCGACAGATGGAGTTCCAGCACATTGGGAAGGAAGGGCTGTTTCAATCCACGCCCCCGCGCGGGGGGCGACGAGCGTGTGCCCACTCCCGCACATCTTCGGCCATGTTTCAATCCACGCCCCCGCGCGGGGGGCGACTTTCGCAGTTGAGCAAAGACAAGCTTTATTTCGATGTTTCAATCCACGCCCCCGCGCGGGGGGCGACGTAGATGGGGTGTACTCAAACGCCGGAGCTGATTTGTTTCAATCCACGCCCCCGCGCGGGGGGCGACGACACCATTGCCATGCGCCGCTACGATATCAGTTGTTTCAATCCACGCCCCCGCGCGGGGGGCGACGCTACTTTTCGTATTGTGGAGGTTTGATGATGGTTGTTTCAATCCACGCCCCCGCGCGGGGGGCGACGCTGTTACTCGCGCCAGCGAGGGCCAGTTCAGGCAGTTTCAATCCACGCCCCCGCGCGGGGGGCGACAATGTTTCCAAAAAAAGGATTTTTTTGGAATGATGTTTCCATCCACGCCCCCGCGCGGGGGGCGACAATATTATCGTCAAGGAATTTTCGCAATTTGATGTTTCAATCCACGCCCCCGCGCGGGGGGCGACCCGAATAACAAAAAGAGGCAGTGCCGGCCAGTATGTTTCAATCCACGCCCCCGCGCGGGGGGCGACATTGGCATCAACTGTATGAGGATTGGCATAGCTGTTTCAATCCACGCCCCCGCGCGGGGGGCGACATGTTGATAGTAAGGCGGTATGGTCATCTGCTGTGTTTCAATCCACGCCCCCGCGCGGGGGGCGACACCAATATCCGCCTACGCCGCTGGCATTTGGTATGTTTCAATCCACGCCCCCGCGCGGGGGGCGACTCCGAGTCATAAGAAAACCTGGAATATCGGTTTTGTTTCAATCCACGCCCCCGCGCGGGGGGCGACCACGGAGGAGCTTGATTGGCTTTATGCACTTAAAGTTTCAATCCACGCCCCCGCGCGGGGGGCGACGTCGGCAAGGGGCTGACATTTGAGCCAGGCAGTACGTTTCAATCCACGCCCCCGCGCGGGGGGCGACCCAGCCATGCCAACTACTTTTACCTTTATCCTAGGTTTCAATCCACGCCCCCGCGCGGGGGGCGACCGTACTGCAAAAAAACTTTATTATATCACTAACTAAAAACTACTTCACCGCGAAGAGATGGGTAATTCTTATCAAAGCTACATTCTCACGAAGAAAGTAAAAACTATACTACTACAAAAACAACATCTTAACTAATCTGCGAACATCTCAGAAAAACCATGTCCGCTTAGGGTTCGCGCACCTCCTTCTTTTATAGAATAAGCGGACCTTCTGGATCATAACCAGGCTTGGCCCCCACATGTTCCACCCGCCGTTTCCAATTATTGCCAAGAAAATAAAAACGCAGACTGTCCTGCGCCTCATCAATTTCGTCAATTAGTCGGGCCCGCAATGCAGACAATTGTGCAGGATCTACCAGACACTCAAAAACGGAATACTGTACCCGTTGGCCACAATTCTCACAGGCTCTGGCCACGCGCCGCAAGCGCTTACGCCCTGCCGCCGTTTCCGTCTTTACATCATAGGTTACCAACACCAGCATAACAGCCTCCTACTTCCAGAAAAAGGGCGGATACCCATCCAGATCACCCCGCAGATAACGACTCAACAACAAACTTTGCACATAGGGCAACAAACCAAGCGCAACCTTCTCATTAATAAAGGGATGCTGTAACTCTTCCTGTTTTCTCTTTTGATAGGCAATCAACACCTCCTTGCGGGTTTCATCATCCATGACCACCGCACCGGTTTCCGTGGTCTTAAATCCTTTTCCTTTGACCTGTTGGCGATTAACTAGCGAAAGAGCCAGCCGATCAGCAAGTACCGGACGCAATTCCTCCATGAGATCAAGGGCCAGACTCGGTCTTCCCGGCCGATCACGGTGCAGAAAACCAACCGCAGGATCCAGCCCCACTGTCTCCAAGGCCGAACGAACATCATGCACCAGTAGTGTGTACAAAAAAGACATCAACGCATTCATATTATCCAGCGGCGGCCTTCGATTCCGTTCCCGAAAGAAAAAGTCCTCCTTCCGGAACACAATGAGATGATCGAACACAGCAAAATAACGCCGGGCTGCGTCCCCCTCCATGCCCCGCACACTATCAAGTGATTGTTCATCCTGAAGCATTATCAGAGTGCGCCCCAGGGAATCACCTGCAGCCTTGACTTCCGCACTTGCCGCCATACCTGGATGGTCCCGCAGGGCACGGAGAAGCACGACCCGCTGATTGGCAACCTTGGCTGTGACCACGGCTCGGGCAATAGCTGCCGATTGACCGGAATCGTCAGACCTTCGGTACTGTTCCCGCCGCAAAAGCACATTTCCTGAGACCGGCCCCTCAACTCTGGCCCAGAATCTGCCGTACTCGCTCAAAAATGAGATCCTCACTCCCCGCTCGGCGCAAAGCTGCATCAGCGGTGGCGAACAGGAGATCTGGCCAAAACAGACAATGGAGGCCAAAGTATGGAGAGGTATCCGAAGCCGAGTTTCGCGCTCCACCCGAACGGCCACGGTCTCACCGTCTCGCGCCAGATAGGCGCCTTGGGTTGTCACATAAAGGGTGTTGAGCAGATGCCGCATAGCTACCTCATATTTCCTGAGCAAAGACCTTGGCCATGTACCCTTGCACGCTCCGATGCGACCCGGTTACCTTCGGCATGCAGATGGACAACATGGAACAACTCTCGCATTTTTTTTCATACCGTGCCTGGGGCGTTCGGCCACTGTTGATCAATTCATGGAGCCGCCGCGCCCCCTCCCTGGTCTTTTCCCGCAAGACCTCGTCAAGGACCACAACAAGACGCCGCCGAGGTTTCCCATAATAGATAGCCCCCTCCGACACCACCACTCCCAGCATCTCCTCAAGGCAAAGGGCCTGAGCACAGAGTTGGACCAGATCACAATCATTCTGCTTGGGCTTGCCCCGTTTGTACTCCACCGGAAATGGCCGCCAGACCGAAGCTTCACTGGGATCATCATCTCCTTCCCGATGAAACTCCACAGCATCCGCCTTGCCGGAAAGGCCGAGACGCAAGGAACGAAGCGGCAGGCCAGAGACAGTACGTATCCGTCCTCGGGACTCCCGACCAGCCTCGTCCACCCGCTCGTGCAGGATACGGCCCTCGGCAGTGAAACGGTTTTCCGCCCAGGCCTGCTCAATGTGAATGAGTGCGCACTGACGCTCACAAAACAACAGGTGCTGGAGTGCAGAAAGTGGAAGAAGTTCATCTTCGTTGAACATTATTCATCCTTGATACGCCGGGACTTCTTCGCCGCCAACCGCTTCCGGCCCTCCGGCTCGCTCAGATAATTTTCAGAAGATACAACTTTTTCTCCTGTCTCCTGTTCAAGGTTTTCCCGTGCCTCTCCGGCTATCCGACCACCTTTACGGGCTGCAGTCTTGTTCTCTCCAAAGCCCTGAGCATCATGTCTGCGGGTGATCTCGGTGGTAGCGGCCTCGCCGAGCATGGAGAAAATAAGCTCCAGATCGGTCATGTGATCGCGCAGGTTCTCCCGCTCCAGCCCCTTCAGATTCTTGTACTCCGTTGGAGTAACCCCGAAGGCAGCCTTGGAAATCTCGGCGGTGAGGATAGAGTATTCCGATTTCCCGTTGACACCCCTCTTTTGCCATTCATCGGTCAACTCGGCCCGGACGGCAATGCCGCGCATCCGCTTTTCAATCCATGCATCGGAATACCCCTTGGCCCGGTACAACGCCTTGGTCCGTTTGGTGGCCAGTTCCGGGTCTTCAATCTCCTGCACCCGCTCATAACCGACCTTGGCCAGCCAACGCTTGAAGGGCTCCGCCTTGGGCGAGGGGATCGACTGGATGATGCGGAAGATGCCTTCGGTATTGGCCATTTCCGTCTGATATTTCTTGCCGTCGGTGGACTCCAGTTTGAGTTGTCGACAAAGTGTCGACAACTCAAACTGGGTTGCCTCCAACTCCCGTTTTTTCATGCGATACCAGTAATCACGGGGCTTGTCGCTATCCGTCAAGGCTGCCACCACATCTACGACGGCAAAATGCCATTCATCGTCATGCAGAATTCTGCGGATTCCCTTGTTTTTAAAGACTATCAGTTTTGTTTCCATATCCTTTCCTTATTCCGGTACTGACGGCCTATCAATTTAGCAAATTCACTCACTACCAAGCTTTTGCAACTCCACACCCTCCAGAGGGTCAAGTTCTTCTGGTTCCAGGCCCGGTAATTTTTCCTTCAATTTACTTGAATCGTAACTCCCATCTTTTTTTTGCTCCAAAAGTTCACGTAAAGACCCATGAACTCTAGCAGAGGAATACCGACCACTTGGGCTGTTATGCTTCCACCAGATCACTTTCATAACTTCCATACTTCCTTCGGGACGAGCGGAAGAAACGTCGTTGACAAACAGTGTCTGCAAACCTTTTTTTATTTTTTCTGCATCGGTATCAGAAAAGCCGGTTTTGCTCGCAAGTTGCGTGTTGATAGCGCCATAAGATACATAAATTCCTTTATCTACCCGGTGCTTCATCCCCATCGTGTCTGAGGCCTTTTTATCCGGGTTTTTTTCGGTTTCAAGATTGACACTCTTGGTAATTTGCAGACTATCCGGTGTAATCGGTTCAAGACTAAAGGCGCTCTGAATGGTTACAGGCCCGCGGATTCCAACAGATACTGCATCGGAATTTTCTTCCGAGTTCTCGGAAGTCTTGCCTTTCTTTCCCTTAAATGCAAAAACTTGACCAAATGCCCGCACATCAAACCATTCCTTTGGGGCATTGATCCGTGTATCGTCAGATTCGATTTTCTTTTCTTCTACTTCCTTTTTCCATTTATCCGAAGCAGTCTTGAAACGGTCATTAAGCGAGCGGAATTCATCGACCCGGTTATCATCTGATTGGACAAAAATTGATTCACCCATGTCCTGCAGGCGATTTCGGATTTTCCGTTTAAGACAAACGTCTGATATTTCGCCATAACCATCATAGGTTTGCCGAGGCCTGTTGCCGTTCAAGGGGTCGCCGTTGGGGTTTGCCCTTCTTACGGAAATAATCACCGCAAAATCGATCTTGTTGCCGAGTGTTTTATGATTTGTCATTGTTGTCCTCCGTCTCTGTGTTGTCAGTCGTCTTTTTCTCGTTGTGAGCAGCCTTGCCAAGGCTATTGATATAGGCGCGTTCGTGGTAATACCCTATCAAATATGAACCATTCAACGGCGTATCCTTTTCGTACTCACCGCTTTCAAACCTATCCATAATCGCTTCAATTTCACTAAAGGCAAAGCTGCCTTTAACTGATTGAATATACGGATTCAAACAGCCATGAATCGTTTGCCACGTCCTGAACGGACGTTGAGCAAAGGCTTGCATATGCCGAATGGCCGCAGTGACAACACGGTCATTATTCTTTTTATAGAGGGCGTATTCCTCCAGTTTGTCTGCGGCACCAAGCAGCCTGCCGTACAGGTAATCGCGATCCGTCCTGTCATGTTCAATGCTCAATTTGTAGTCCTCCTTATCTCTTTGTAGATTATCTTTTCTTACCAACGCACATGCCGTTGATACGACTTGTTCAAAAGCATTGCGGTCAAATTCGCCGCCCGTTGAAATTCCCAATGGATTAGAGCCCCGTCGTACAGCCGCCACCACATAATCCTTCGGCAACAGCGCTTCGTCAAAAATACAACGGAGCAACCGTTCCCTCGCGGCTTTCTTGATTTTAGTATAACTTTCATCCTTGACAGCACGAGGTTTTCCGTGAACGGCTGCAATAATTTTATCTACGGACGGCGCGCCGACGTAAGGAACATATTTTTCGTTTTCCTTATCCCAAAATTTTTGATGCCATTTACCACCGCTGTGCCATTCGGCAATTTTTTCCAGATACTCGTTTCTGTCCAGCTCGCGATAAAATGTAATGGCTAATCGTCCGGTGGTGGCGGCATCCAGCGCAATTACCGCCGTTTTGGCATGTTGCTTCAATGTGTTACTGTATCCCAAACCAGCGAGCGTTTGTTTCAATGCGACGGCGTAATCAAAGCCTGTCTCGGCGCGAAGCTCAATCTGTATATCACTCTGGGTTGCAATCTGGGCACCTTGCAAAATTCCCCAGATGCTGTTGTCTTCAATCGGGGGCGGCAACAATTTTTCCGTGGAGCCAATCGTAAATGATAAAATAACCTGCTCGCCGCAGGAATAGCCTCGATCATTATTGATCAGATAGCGTAAAAACTGATGGGCTTTTTGCGAAGATTCATAGCCGATTGCCACGGCTTCCGAAGACTCGGCAAATTTGCCGCGAAAAGTGTAATTTGTATCGTCATTCGCCGAAACCAACTTTGCATTGCCAGAAGCATTGGAAATTTTCTTTGGGTGAGATATGGCAATGAGTTGCCCCTGCGCTCCACTGATGTAATCAATTGAAACATCATCTTTGAGCTTAGCTTGTTCTTCGAATTTCTTCTTTTCATCCCGTGATAAATCTTGTCGGTTCGCCAGCTTGGTTTCAGCCTCCCCTCGTGCATCATGCCTCTTTTTTTTCTCACTCTGATAGTATTGATGCCATGCGTTGAAGAACGTCTCGTCTTTCCAAACTTTTGCCTGTCGATTGTCAGGAATTTCAACCTGAAAAATAATATTTGTTTTATCTTTCAGGTTCATTTCCGATAAATCAGAGGCAATGCTTCTTTTTTCAACGTATTTATAAATCGCCTTGATCTGCTGTGTTGCGAATTTTGATTCAGAATAGTTTTTCAGTTGAGCAATGTAGGCATCAAATTTTTTCCCTTCCCCTTTCAAGTATCCGTATTGATCAAATACCGGATGCGAACATACATTACTTGAACGTCCCTGGCTGTCCTCCGTAACTGGAATTGTGATATTGACAAGTGGATTCCCAGGGGATTTTTTGGTTGGCTTGGACTGTTTTTCAATTTTATCGGAACGGATAAACTCCCCGTTACCATCAATAACAATTACGACAATTATATCGCTGTTATTGGATATGGAGGTTGTTGAAAGCGGATACGCTTCTTTCAACGCCTCTGCGTTTTTGTCGTAGCTTTCAGCTAAATGTTGCCAGAGTCCCATGATTATTCCTCCGATAGTAAATCCATAAGGGATTGATCGTTGCCGAGGAGAGAGAAATTCCGGTCTTTCTCAAACTCTTTCGCCGTCATCTTACGGATAAATCGTCGCAATGCAGGATCACAATTCTTCGGCATTGGAAATTCAATGAGACCGTCTTTCATTTTTGGCCGCCACAGCCGCACAAATAGTTCATCTTTTCCCGTTTCATCGGGATAGTCGTACCCGTGAAACTGTATGCCGAAATCAAGTTCGCCATAGTTTTTATAAAAACTTTCACCTTCACCGAACATACAAGGTTCGACATAGCCCTGGCATTCCCGCGTTCCGAGAAATATATCCCGCCGACCGCCTTTTATAATGCAGCGTTTGGCGATATTATGATGTTTGTTTTCATCGCGGTCACCATCAAGGTCATTGCGGTGCTCATTCCACTCAAAATGAGCAAGAACCTGATATTCTACATCCCGCAAATAGGTGTAATATGCGAGATCGTTCCCGCCGCTCATTTTGATGGGTTTGATTCCTTTGGACTCGGTCTGAATCTTCTCCATCACCCGCACTGCGTCGATATACCAGATCAATGTCGGCTTCCAATAAACGCTTTCGAGAATACCCTTGAGCGCCTGATATGTCGGAATCTGGTAAGAAAACTTCTCGCCACCCACCCGCGTAACGGGATCGGCAAACATGGCGTATCGACCTGTGATTTTGAACTCCACCGAGTTGCGTTTTTTGTCCATCTGACACCCCTTCCTCACTTTACACATTCAATAAAGAAAACATTGCCTCACGCTTCAGCCCTTGTTCTTCGGCATCGTAGTAGTCTGGACTCAACAAATAAAATGTGTCATCCACAATACTGGCCGCATGGTTGATTTCATCCCAAGTGTTTGAATACACCGAGACCGTATATTTCTGCAACTGTTTCAAAATACGCACTTTTTCTTTCGAGCTATAAGTATGTTGGAATTCATCAATAAGCTTCAAGGCATCACCATAAGGAACAACAATGCCGATCTGAGTTCCTTCAATTACAGAAAACTCATCTGCCGCCGTCCGGAAAGCACTGGGTAAGCCAGTGTAATCTTTGTTGTGACGGTTCCGATAAGCAATCGTTCCTAACGGGTTATTACTGAGCAAACTGAAAATCGTCGTCGTACCGTCTCTTGTGCTGTAATCCATTTTCTCTTGCTGCATATAAAAATAGTATTCATAAAATTGAGTGATAACTTCATCGCTCAACAGATCAGCACCCTGCTTTTCACGAAACACTCTTGACGTAACACTTTTACCCTCCTTAATTTCTGGTAGTCGAGAGAGATTTTCACCTTGGACATCGACAACAAAGACCGGCTGCGGCGTTGCGTTTTCTTTATTTCGGTTACAACGACCGGCTGCTTGGATAATACTGTCCATGCCAGCCTGCGCACGAATCACACAGTCAAACGACACATCGACACCCGCTTCAATCAGCTGCGTACTGACGCACAACGTTACCTGTTTTATTTTGGAGTCCAGATTTTTCCGTAATCTGTCAAGGACATTCAAACGGTGAGCTGGACAAAGGTCGGTCGTCAGAAATGCTTTCTCGCATTCAATCTGCCTGCATTGTTCATACACTCCCCGAACATCACCTTTGGTGTTCAGAATAACAAGCGTACTTTTCCCCTGTCCAATTTGTGCTTTCACCAACTCTGCAATCTGTTCATAATCCATCGGCAGTTGAGTTTTATTTTCAATGTTTACCCGCTCAAAGATTTTCAACTCATCAGGAGAAATGCTGACAATATCCGGCTCGTCAGATAATAAAACCGGACGCTCCGTCCTGTGAAGATGGGGTTGAGTGGCCGTGCAAAGCAGGATGGTAGTTTTTCCGAAAGTCTGCAAAAAGTTAATTGCTGCATTGAACAGATGGACGCATTTTATCGGTAACGCCTGAATTTCATCAAAGATCAGAACCGCCTCCGACATATTGTGAAACCTGCGGAGTTTTGAGGCTTTATCGCTGTAAATTGTTTCTAAAAACTGAACCATGGTGGTCAAAATAATCGGACTGTCCCAACGGGAAGCCAGCAAACGATACTCTTCCTCCCTGTCGTCCTCTTCGAATATTTCAATATTTGAATGATGTTCAAGAATCAACTCATCTGTTTTACGATACGCTTCGCATTTTCTCCGCTCTTCTTCACTTTTAGTACATCGAACATTCTTATCACATTCCGCCAATGTACATCGAATTGTCTTTGCTGTTTGGTCAAGAATCGATAGATAAGGAATAATGTAAATGATGCGTTTCAAATCATGCTCTTTGGCATGTTCCAGTGCGAATCGCAAACTTGAGAGGGTCTTCCCTCCGCCGGTTGGGACGGACAATGTATATATCCCCTGCTGCCGATTACTCCCCTGTTTACATTGCTCTGAAATACTCTTGCGGACTCTATCTATGCCGTTTTCATCTGGAAAGGACGCCAGGAGGTTTTCCAAAAGTTGAATCAAACCTTTCCAATGCGGCACCTGATCGTTGATCTCCAAGCCTGCGCTATTACATCTATCTGCATCCACAATACAGGAATAAATCACTTTCGTTAAAAGATGCAGCATGAAGTAAGGGTTTAATGTTTTCTCTTGGCTTGTCCGGCAAAAGTTCAAAATTTCTGCTTCAATATCTGCCACATTTGCTTCAATATCCGTCACATTCATATCAAGACAAAAGTTGTTAATGGCTTCATTATAATGGAGCTTATCTTCTTCTTTATTAGTTTTGATTGATAATGTCCTCTCTCCATCGCTGAGACTATCAAACAGACCGCCATGATGAGCCGCGATGATATTGCCAATTATGTCTGATATCAAATGGTTATTTATTTTTTCTTTTGCACATTTCGCCCCTTGCAAGGCGTGGATAACTTCTCCTCGTCTAACATCCTCACCTGCCAGGCTTCGTTTCAAATAATCCTGAAACATATGAGTGTATTTCCCCAGGTCATGCAGCAAACCAGACCAGTAGGCAAGATTTTCACATCCAAAAACTCTGGTAAATATTTTTGCAAGATCAGCAGTCTCTGAGAGGTGATCAAGCAGTCTCTGATTTTCACGAGCGTAATAGATCATGGTTGTCCTTTAATGAAAGTCTCCGGCGGAGCGCGAAACGCGCCATGCCGGAGACTTTCATATAATTTTTTTTCGTAACATGGCGGGGCAGGTTCACAGCATACCGTTGCAAACGGCTCGAAAGCCAACGCTCCGGCTCCGGCCCTCTCCCACTGAAAAAGATTGAGTTGCATTGTCTTCTCTTCCTTATTTCATCCTCTGGTCATTAATGAATCCGCTAAAAGTCCAGCTTTCCCTGTTGTCATTTCGACCATTGGGAGAAATCTTCACCGTACCCAGTACGTTTAGTGCCTTACAGCAAATTTTCTTGTTATTTTTTCAAAGAAATTTTGCTGTAAGGTAACTTATCCCGTTCATCGGGGTAAGAAGAAAGATTTCTCGCTGTCGCTCGAAATGACACACTTTTTTGACTTTTCTGAGTCTCGCAGACTTTACCTGCGAGATCATCATCATTCATGCTCAACGCTATCATACACCCAGGGTGGGTCAAAAGATGATCCAGTGAGCTTTGTAATTTCATTTTTTTATTTTTCATACTGCCGCAGGGCGGCAATCAATCTCTCCCTGACCTCACAACGCAGTTCATCCGGTGCAATCACCTCGACATCAGGGCCATAGCGCAGAATATCCAGCACCAGTTCGCGGGAGTCGCCATAAGGCAGGCTGAGCTGATAGGAGCCGTCAGCCAGCCAGCTTCCCTGCTGGTCAGAGTGCCATTGTTCCTCGGCCACCCAGCGGGCGCGCTGCGGGCTGAAACGCAGGATGGCGGCATGCTTCGGCGGCCCGGAAAAAATGCCGAAGGATCCGCCATAATAACTGTCAAGCTGTTCATCGGGAATGTCCATTGCCTCCTCATCACGCATGACAGGATCATGGATCCGGTCAAGAGCCAGGGTACGCAACCCATCGGCCTGATGGCACCAGGAATCGAGATACCAGTTTTCACGGTAATAGATAAGACGCTGGGGTGAGACAGTGCGGCTGGAAAGGCAATCGTTCCCCCGGTTATGATAGCGCAGATCCAGTCTGCGGCGCTGAAGGGTGGCTGAGGCAGCGGCATGAAAATTTTCTGGCAGACACACACGCGCACCAACGCTGTGAAAACGAAAACGGCGAAAAACTTCGCCGGTGGCCACATTTTTGTTCTTGAGGATCGACTCAATCCGCTGGCGGAAGAGAGAAAATTCCTGGCGGAGAAGACCAGGATGCATGCGGCTGAGCAATTCATGGACGGTGAGCAGGGCATGGAGCTCGGAAAGGCTGAACCAGAGGCCGGGCAACTCGCATTGATCACCGCCTGCCCGATCCAGAATATAGCCCTTGAGTTTCGGGTCAAAATGAACGGGTGCCGCCAGTTCTGAGCGCAGTTTCCTGATCGTCCGCTTGACCGTGGGCTGGGAACATTCCAACCGCTCCTGCAGCTCGCGCATGGTGATCGGATAGCGTCGGGAATGCAGAATGGCATGCAGCTCGTAGATGCGGTCAAACGTGTTCATTTTTCTCTCCGGCAGAGGAAAAGACGTAGAATCAGAATGATTCACTCTTGCCCATGCCATCGAAGAAAGCAACAGCTTTTATATAAAAACACAAAAAAGCAACTCGATGCGGACCTCGCACCTTGTTGCTTTTATTGAAATTTTATTCGCTTGTTGCCATAATGCGAACACTACAACATTGAAAAAAAAGGGGGGCAGCGGAGACTTGATGAAGAAGAGAAGCAGAAATCAAAGACAAAAAAAGGGGCATCCAGAATACTTCTGAATGCCCCTTTTTAAGATTATATGGCGTCCCCAACCGGATTTGAACCGGTGTTGTCGGCGTGAAAGGCCGATGTCCTGGACCTGACTAGACGATGGGGACCAGTATGAAAAATGGTGGGTCGTGCGCGACTTGAACGCGCGACTCTCTGATTAAAAGTCAGATACTCTACCAACTGAGTTAACGACCCGTAAAGGAAGGCTTTATACAAAGTCGTTCTTTATCTGTCAATAGAAAAAAACATATCTGAAGACAATCTTCATCCATTTATCACTCAGTCCGGTGTAAGTCAAGGGAATTCCACACAATCAAAAAGGAACCCGTGACAGAACCGATTGTTCTTGATCCGCAGAAAGAGATAAAGGCCATTCGGCAATTTTTGTTGTGACCATGGGAAATGAATGATGTATATTGATGTCGCTTGAGTCGCATACTGTTCTTTTTGCCAGAGTCTCGACACTGCAATGTAACAATTCTATTTCAACAACAAGTATCATTTTTCAGGCATTTGTCCTGACTATTCAGGTCTGGGAGCAGCGTTTTAATTATGGGGTTTCTTAATGGTTCGGCAAGTTTTGTCCGTTTCAGCGTGGAAGGCGATCTTCCTGAAAACTTCTGGGATTTTGCCGCGGAACGGATCACGGCATTTTCTTTCAAAGATATTGATGAAACTTACGACGAATTTTCCATCGGCTGGGTCTCCGTTCAGAACATGTTTGATTCTGATTTCAAGTTCGCCTCCTATGCCAGCGGCGACTATGTCACCCTCTCCCTGCGCATCGATGAACGCAAGGTGGCCCCGGCCATCCTGAAAAAATTTGCCCAGAAGGAAGAGGAGCGGATCAAAAAGGAAAAGCAGATCCCCAAGATCGGTCGCACTATGAAGATAGAGATCAGAGAACGGATCCAGAGCGAGCTGATGAAAAAAGCAGCGCCGATCCCCGCCGTCTATGACCTGTGCTGGAACCTGTCGGACTCGACCCTTATTTTTTTCACCACCAACAGGAAGGCGCATACTCTGCTTGAGGACCTGTTCAAAGAGACCTTCGGACTACTCATTGCCCAGCAGATTCCTTATTATATGGCTGAGCGCCTCCTGGATGAGGACGACACTCTGCGCCTTGCTGCTATTACCCCTGATATCTTTGTTTAGGAACCACCACCCCCAGCCCCCTCCTTAAAAAAGGAGGGGGTTTACGTAAAACATACAAGGAGTCGTAACGAACTGCCTCGAGATGCAGTGATTATCTCGCAACGGCTCCTCATTTTCTTTTGAACCTTCAGCCTCACCGGGCCTGGTAATGACCTTATGGATTTAGTTGACCTTATTGCAGAAAAACGATTTATCGGCCAGGAGTTTCTTACCTGGCTGTGGTGGAAAAGCGAAGAGCGCGGCGGCAGCGTTGAGCTCCCCGGCCAGGGTGATATCACCGTGGTCTTTGAAAAGCATATGCTTCTCGAATATGGCGAAGGTGAGTCCAGCGAAAAATGCATCTGCAGCGGCCTGCAAAGCGAGCTGAAAGAGGCACGCACCGGGCTGGTCATGGGCAAGAAGTTGGAGCAGGCACGAATTCAAGTGGCCCAGAATGACTATGAATGGAATTTCACCATGGCAGCCGCCGTTATGGAGTTTCGCAATGTCAAACTGCCGAAGACCGGAGCTGCCCAGGAAGGCGGAAACAGCCCTGAAGAAATAGAAGGGCTGATTCTGGAGCGCATCTTCCTCTTTGAAGAGTTGATTCGCCTGGTGCAGGCCCTTTTCCGCATGTTTCTCGAGGTACGGGTCAGCAATAACTGGAAGGATGAACTGGTCAAGATTCGCTCCTGGGTCCATACCCGGGGGCAGATGACATAAGGGTACTTTGAAAAATGGTCTTTTTACCCAATCTCTGCGTTGCTCTGAAAATTTTACCCTCGGAATATCAGCTATATGCCTGCGGTAAAATTTTCTTCACGCCTTGATCTTGAATAAAAATCCTGATTTTTCAAGGTACCCATAAAAGCATGCTCAGGAAAGATAAGTATGAAATTTGAAACTGTAATCGGGCTGGAGATCCACGCCCAGCTCAAGACCGAATCAAAGATTTTCTGCGGCTGTTCAACAAAATTCGGGGCACCACCCAACAGCCACACCTGCCCGGTGTGCCTGGGGCTACCCGGCAGCCTGCCGGTTCTTAATAAAAAGGTGGTGGAATTCGCCATCAAGATGGGCCTGGCCACTGGTTCGGACATCAATCGTATCAATCAGTTCGCCCGCAAAAACTACTTTTACCCGGATCTGCCCAAAGGCTATCAGACCTCCCAATTTGATCTCCCCATTGTTGAACATGGCGAGGTGGAGATCGAGGTGGACGGCAAAAAAAGGGTAATCGGCATCACCCGCATGCACATGGAAGAAGATGCCGGCAAACTGATCCATGACGATCGGGAACCCGTCTCCTATGTGGACCTGAATCGCACCGGAACACCGCTCCTTGAAATCGTCTCCGAGCCGGATATTCGCTCCCCGGAAGAGGCCGCGGCTTATCTACGCAAAATCCACGCCATCCTCCGCTATCTCGACATCTGCGACGGCAACATGCAGGAGGGGAGTTTCCGCTGTGACGCCAATATCTCTCTGCGCCCTGTAGGGCAGGAAAAGCTTGGCACCCGTACAGAGCTCAAGAACATGAACTCATTTCGAAATGTACAGAGTGCCCTGGAATACGAAGTACGAAGGCAGCGGGACATTCTCATGGAAGGCGGCACCATCGTCCAGGAGACCCTGCTCTGGAATCCCGACCGTAACTGCACCGAATCCATGCGCAGCAAGGACGATGCCCACGATTACCGCTATTTTCCCTGCCCTGACCTTGTCCCTGTCAGGATTGATGACGCCTGGATCGAAGAAATCCGCGCCACCCTGCCCGAGCTGCCGGAAGCGCGCAAGCTCAGGTTCATACAGGAATACGAACTGCCCGAGCATGACGCCTCGCTGCTGACCAATTCGCGGGAACTGGCCGACTATTTCGAAACAGCTGCCAAAGCCTGTAATCAGCCCAAGAAGGTATCCAACTGGATGATGACCGAACTGATGCGCGAGCTGAAGGGCGAAGAGCTCTCCACTTGCAAGGTCGGTGCCGAACAGCTGGGATCTCTGGTGAACATGGTGGAGACAGGGACCATCAGCGGCAAGATCGCCAAGACGGTTTTTCTGGAGATGATGGCAAGCGGCAAGGGACCGGAAACAGTTGTTGAGGAACAGAACCTGGGTCAGGTCTCCAATGAGAGTGAGCTCCTCACCATTGTCCGCCGGATCATTGCCGACAATCCCGGCCAGGTTACAGACTTCAAGGGAGGCAAGACCAAGCTCATGAGTTACTTTGTCGGCCAGCTGATGCAGAAAACAAAGGGGCAGGCCAATCCCGCCCTGGCCAACAAGCTGTTCACCCAGGAACTGGCAGGGTAAAGAGCCTGGTGGACAAGGAAGAGTGGCAGAAAAAGGGAGAAGGACACCGCCAGCGGCTGCGGGATCGTTTTCTGGAACGCGGCCTGGAAAGCTTCACCGATGCCGAGGTTCTGGAACTGCTGCTCACCTTCGGCACCCCACGCGCAGACTGTAAAGAGGCAGCCCGCCAGGCCTTGAACGAGTTCGGCTCCTTTGCCGCGGTCTTTGAGGCAGCCGTCCCCGCTCTCCAGAAGATCAAGGGGATCGGTCCCAAGAACAGCTTTGCCATCCACTTTGTGCAGGAGGTTGCCAGCCGCTATCTGAAAGAGCGACTGGCCGGCAAGCGCTATCTCCATTCCTCCGCCGAGGTCAGGGACTATCTGCTCCACTCCATGCGCGGCCTGAAAAAAGAGGTCTTCACTGTTATCTTTCTCGACTCTTCGCATGCCATCATCGATTCCGAGGTAGTGGCCGAGGGTACCATCAACGTCAATACCGTCTATCCCCGGGAACTGATGAACAAGGCCCTGAGTCACAATGCCGCAGCCTTGATCGTCGCCCATAACCATCCATCAGGCAGCCTCGACCCCTCTCCCCAGGATCGTCATCTGACTCGTACTCTTTGCCTGCTCTGCTCACTGATGCAGATCCAGCTCCTTGACCACCTGATCATTGGCGATGGCAGTTATTCCTTTGCCGATCATGGGCTGATGAGCGAACTGCAGCAGGAATGCCGGGAACTGGTAGAGAACCTGCACTAAAACCTGAATGACGGCCACTGATGTCCTCCCTCTATATCCACATTCCCTTTTGCCTTTCCAAGTGCCCTTACTGCTCCTTTGTCTCCTATCCGGGTATGGACAAACTCCATCAGCGCTATGTAGCCGCCCTGCTCCTTGAAGCCCAATGGCTGCACCAAAACGCTTCTGTTTCTCCCCTCTCCACCCTCTTTCTGGGAGGCGGAACCCCTACTATCTTTTCGGGCAGAGAACTGGCACAACTTGTGTCCTGCTGCCAAGAACTGTTTGCTTTTAGCGATCAAGCAGAAATCTCAATTGAGGCCAATCCCAAGACTATTAATCCGGAAAAACTGTCCCTGCTGCGTCATAGCGGCATAAACAGGCTGTCTATTGGCGTTCAATCCTTCAATGATAAAGAGCTGCAACTCCTTGGTCGCCCACATTCAGCAGAAGACGCTGCTGAGGCTGTACAATTGGCACGCGCGGCCGGCTTTGACAACATCAGCCTCGATCTGATGTATGGACTTCCCGGTCAGGACCATTATTCCTGGCAACAGACCCTTGAGCAGGCCATCTCCATTGCTCCGGATCATCTCTCACTCTATGAACTGACCGTGGAGCAAGGCACCCCGTATCATCTCCAACGGAATCAGGGGCTACTTGATCTGCCGGATGAAGAAAATATGGTGATCATGGATCAGCTCACGGCAACGCTCTGCCGGCAGGCCGGACTTGCCCAGTATGAAATATCCAATTATGCCAGGCCCGGATATGAATGCCGCCACAACATCAACTACTGGCAGAACGGTCCCTACCTGGCACTGGGTGCCGGTGCCGTTGGCTGTGTGGATGGCAGACGCCGGCAGAAGACCTGCGACCCCCGGCACTACTGTGAACAGATCGAATCCGGGCAATCAGTGGTACAGGAGGAGGAATGCCTTGAACGGACAGCATCCTTTCGGGAGACCGTGGTCATGGGGCTGCGCATGACCTGTGGGGTGTCGAAGATACAACTACAGCAGCGTTATGAAATGGATCTGGATGACTATTACGGCGACACCCTGATCCATCTTGTTAATCAGGGCCTGGTGGAGATAACCGCAAGCCATCTGCGGCTGACAGCCAGAGGCCGGAGCTTTGCCAATCAGGTAATGGCTGAACTGGTGTAAGAGAGGCAATAACAACAAATGCAGGCCTGAAGACCTTAGGGCACCCCTTAATTTATTCCTCACATAGTCAATATATATTTTTCTTTTTTCATCCTCTGCACCTCTACGCGAGATCAATATCTTTTTTCTCTGCCTGTTCCAGAGCACTGAAGTTCAAGGTTATATGCACTGTGAACAAGGGAAAAATCAAGGCCATGAGAAAAATATTAACGATGGGGATCAAACTGATAACCGCGGGCAGAATACCCAGACGAAAAGCTGAGGCGCCATGCCTGCGCAGCCAGCCGATTTTGCGGCCCAGACTCCAGCGTCGCCGTGAGGTCGGATAATCCAGGAACATAAGGGCCGAATAATAGGTGTAGAGCAGCAGGACAAGGACCTGACCAAGGAGCGGGATAAAGCTCAGGGTCAAGGCCACTACAGTGACCACCAGTCCAAAGGCACCAATCTTCACCCCCTCCACGAGATCATTCACTATCCCTTTGAAAGTAAAGGCCGCATCTTCTTCAAAGGCTTGCCCGGCATACTTTTTTTCAGCGGCACTACTCAAAAAGACATATCCTGGCGCACTCAGGGTATAGGCCAGGATAAAGGCAAGATAAAAGGCCACGATCCGGGAGATGATAAAAAAAGTCCATTTCATCACCAGCCAACCGAAGTGCTTCACCCACCCCCAGATCCCCACTGCCTCGGGTGCCTGTTGAAAAAATGCGGCTGTATGACCATCAACATAGCCCACAGTCAGCAGATAAGCGCCCCAGGTGAGCGCGAATGTCAGGAGGACCAGCAAAAAACTCCAGCCAAGAAGTTTTGGGCTGCGGAGGAGAAAAGCAATGGAGGACCCGAGAGGAATCCATTTGACAGGGGCCTGATGGGGGGGCATACTACTTGAAGATATATCCATGATAATCAACTCTATTACGATAAACGGGAAAGGCTTATTTATTAATTGCTTATGATGCTATGAATACACCAAAGAAGAAAGAAAAAACAGTCTTTATCTGTCAGAAATGCGGCTATCAGAGCCTGAAATGGTTGGGGCGCTGCTCCCAGTGTGGCGCCTGGGAATCTCTGGTTGAAGAGCTGATTACTCCAACCCGAACAGGCGCGCAGGCAAGACTCAGCACTAAGCCTGTCCCCCTGCATCTGGCCCCGGACAGCGATGAAGAGCGGATCCCCACAGGTATCGACGAACTCGACCGGGTACTGGGAGGCGGCATTGTTCCGGGCTCGGTGGTGCTCATCGGCGGTGATCCCGGGATCGGCAAATCCACCCTCCTGCTCCATCTGCTGGCCGCCATCGCCAGGCAGGATAGGCGCGTCCTCTACGTCTCGGGCGAGGAATCCGCCCATCAGATCAAACTCCGCGCCCGGCGTCTTGATGCCATGCATCCGGAAGAGTATCTGGCCTGCGAAAACAGGGTGGAGGCCATCATCGCCATGACCTGTGAGATGCGGCCGGCCCTCCTGGCCGTCGATTCCATCCAGACCCTTGTCTGTGATGATTTCCCCTCGGCAGCCGGTTCAGTGACCCAGGTCCGGGAGTCTGCCGCCCGCATTCTGGCCATGGCCAAACAGGAGAACATCCCGACTATCCTGGTGGGCCATGTGACCAAAGATGGGTCCCTGGCTGGGCCCAAGGTTCTGGAACACATGGTGGACACGGTGCTCTATTTTGAGGGTGACCGCAACCATGCCTTCCGTATCCTGCGCACCGTGAAAAATCGTTTTGGCTCCACCAATGAGATTGGAGTCTTCGAGATGAAGGAAGAGGGATTGGTACAGGTGAGCAACCCTTCCGAAATCTTTCTGGCGGAAAGGCCCTTGGATGTCCCGGGTTCCGTGGTGCTACCCAGCATTGAAGGCACCAGACCCATCCTCGTTGAGGTCCAGGCACTCGTCAGCCCCACCAATCTAGGGACCGCCCGACGAACCGCCATCGGTGCCGACCCTCAGCGTTTGTCCCTGCTCTGCGCGGTTCTTGAGAAAAAAGCCGGG
This sequence comes from Desulfocapsa sp., assembly GCA_013792135.1. GTDB lineage: Bacteria > Desulfobacterota > Desulfobulbia > Desulfobulbales > Desulfocapsaceae > UBA2270. The sequence continues at coordinate 28,645 of VMSP01000080.1, forward strand.
CTCAATCTCTACGGCCATGATATCTTTCTCAATATTGCCGGAGGGATCCGCATCGAAGAACCGGCCCTGGACCTTGGAGTGATCTGTGCCCTGGCCTCAAGCCTCTTGAACAAATCGATCCCATCAACCACGGTGGTCTGCGGCGAGGTTGGCCTGGCAGGGGAAATCCGGGCCACGAGCCATATCGAGATGCGGGTACGGGAGGCGGAACGGCTGGGCTTTACCCGCTTTATCCTCCCACGAGGCAATCTTGAACGACTGACCTGGAAGAGCAGTATGAATCTTCATGGAGTTTCAACCATTCAGGAAGTGCTGGCGGTGATTTTTGATTGAAAAAAGTCCCTCACATTTCGCCGTAATTTTCTCATAAAAATAAGGAGCAGACCATGGATTTTAAAGAACACATCGAAACAGCATGGCAGAATACCCTGAAATTTATCGGGCCGGTTCTCATCCTGACCGTGGTACAGATTGTCGTCAGTGTCTTCAGCTTGGGAATCATGGCCCCGGTTACCATGGCCGGATATATGCAGTCACTCCTTCGGGTGCTGCGGGAAGGCAGGGAACCGGAGGTGAAAGATCTTTTCTCCGAGATGCGCTTGTTCCTGCCTCTGGCGCTCTTCAGTTTGGTGGTGATGGTAGCTCTGATTATCGGCTTTACCATGCTGGTACTCCCCGGTATTCTCATGACCGGATGCCTTGTCTTCGGCGCCATCTACATGGTTCCCCTGATGACCGACAAAAAGCTGGGCATCATGGATGCGCTCAAGGAATCATGGGAAATGGCCACAAGAGATCCCTGGACCGACCAGATTATCCTCACCCTCCTCTACCTGATTATCGTCTCAGTGGGAGGTAGTGTGATCGTGGCGGTCTTTTTCACCCAACCGCTGGCCACATTCCTTGTCCTTTCTGTCTATGAGGAACGTCTGCAAAAAAAGATTTCCCTTGCCACTCCTGTTGTACCGCCACCTCCACCGCCAGCGGAATAAAAATGCTCCCGACATCATTCTTTTCCTGCTTCTGCCATGGCGAGGACAGAGCACAACACTCTCTCCTCGCCATGCTGCTATTCAGCAAGCAATGAATCCAATTTTTCAGTGAGATAGCCTAGATGCTTGGCCTCCTCTTTGGCCAGAAAGTGAAATAACTCCCTGCTCTTTCCCACCTCACTTTTTCTGGCCAGACGGCTATAAAGATCCAAGGCCTGAGCCTCAAGCATAATCCCCAGTTGCAGGATATCTTCCAGGGAATCAAGTTGCGAATCAAAATGAGCCATGATCTGCCGGCGATCGAGCCCACCCTCCACGATCCCATCATCAGCACGCCCCTCATCGTCCTCAATGCCGCTAAAATCCTCCGGGGCAAACATGGCCACCAGCATTGCCTTATGCCCCTCTTCAAAGGCGGCTAAACGCTCAAGAAACTTTTTATTTTCCTCATTGGCAACCTTATCCATAAGACCAAGGTAGAGCTGGCGCAGCCCCTCTTCCATGGCATAGGCCATGTGAAAGACATCCGGAAAATCCCGCTCCATGAAAAACTCCAAGCCCTGCAGTTCCCCACCGCTGATTTTTTCACCTTTCCAGGCGACAATCCCACCACTCATATTATAAACCTCACTGAAACCTTCGGCCAACAAAAGTTGACAGGCGGCTTTACTGCGTACCCCGGAATGACAGTACACAAGGAGAGGTTGGTCCCGGTCCAGTTCCCCTAGCCTAGTTGTCACCTCTTTCACCGGCATGAGCAGAGCACCGGCAAGATGTCCCTGCTCATATTCCTTGGGTTGTCGCACATCAAGGATCTGATAGGTATCCCTGGGATGGACATCCATAAATTTTCTGGCCTCTTCCGGACTCATATTGGCTCCAGAGGTAAATAAACTTTTCCAGTTCATGCCATCAACTCCTCATACATTGTTTCATTATAGCCCACATAATAGCTGTTACCCACCTGTAACGCGGGCGCCCGCAGGTTTCCGCTACGGCCAAGAACATCATGCATGAGTAGATCTTTGACTGCCGGATCAGGGACATACATCTGTACCTTTTTCCCTTTCCCGACAAAGACCTTTTCAGCTCGCCTCAATCTTTCCCAAGCTGCATCGACCTGCAATGCCTCTTTCTTCGCATCAATTTCAACTACAATCTCAATCTGACCAAGAGCCTCCCGGGCCTTGCTGCACGATACTCATCCTTTCCGAAAATATGCCCATTCAATCTTCATTTGATCCACCTCATATCTAGTCGATTCAAAAATTTCAGCCCCTGATAACTACTGATTCCACCACAAGAGTAATAGCAAAACAGAAGAAATAATCAATAGCCCGGAGTAAGAAAAGAATAATCTTGCCATGTGTCAGTTATATAAGTATAAAATATGGTAAATTTATACAGGAGATTCGTCTTATCTGACTTTGGATATTAAAGTTGTAATGGTTAACCAGACTGACCGGTTTAAATAAACCACAGACATCAATCCATTGGTTTTTATTCACCACTTTTAATACATCAAAACAAGGAGGTTTTTCATGAATGGTAAATTTTGGGGCAAGATCGCAATCAGCGCCGTTATTCTCGGCCTTGGCATGTATGCTTTCAACACATTCAGCACCACTCCTATAGCCAAGATTCTCCTACCACCAGTAGAGGCCTCTGCAACTGCCCAGGATCTGAAGGACAGCGTTATTCTTTCCCGTTCCGAGATTGCGGTACAAGAGAAAGGACATCTGAACCGTGCCGCTTTTGCCATTGAGAACAACAGCAAGCACGACATAAAAAATATTAAAATTATCTGCACCGTCCTGGATAACGCTGGAGGTGAGCAGGGCAGAGATAAGTGGGTCGTTTATGACACTATCAAAGCCCATGCAAACGGGGTTTTCTCCTACACTTCAAAAATGTATGTGAGCAACAGGGCCACGTCCTCTCAATGTCGGATTGTAGATATGGAAATAGCAAAACCGCCGCTTTTTGCCATTCATCGAGGAAAAACAGAAGGTCAGGGTGGTGGTCACCAGCCAACAGAGGATGCCATGCATGGCGGTACACATAACTGATACAATCAGGGATGGTATAATCATTGCAGTTATAATAAATAAACGAATGAATTGAAATTTTTAACTGACAGTAAAACCGAACAAATACTACTTACAAGCAAGGTTGACGGATGGCTGAAGAGATAGACTTTGATGCAATTTTAAAAAAGTATCACTCAGATCCCTATGATTATGTGGATATCTGTGCGACACAAACAGGTCGGGTCAGTTTCAAGATCACTGAAGGAAGTAATGTCAACTCACCAAGTGGTGAATGGTTGCATATTCCCGGCAGTCCACTTTTTGAAATTACCAGAGAACGAAACCCCAAAATTGTAACAGCAAAGACCAATGGCACCATTTCTTCGGTGCGTACAGAACTGGAAGGACAGTTTGTGGAAGCAGGAGAAAAACTGCTGACTATCCGCCATCCCCTGAAAAAGAAAGAAGTTATTGAGAACATTCTCAAGGAAGTGCTCTATCTTTTTCCTGCTCCGGAACGGGCAAAATATTTTTTTTCCCTTGATATTCAGTCACGGATAGAAAAAAAAGGGGCACGGGCGATAACCATCAAGCCCGGCGAAGAAATCTTCACCATGTCTCTGATGAAGCGTGATACGCCTATCTATTATACCGGTGAGGCCGGTGTGATCCATTCAATTTACTTCACCCCCGGACTCTCTGTGGATCAGGGCCAACCACTCATCGGCATCTGCGCCTCAGACAAATTACCTCTGATCCAGAAAGTTATCACCAGAGTCAAGGCAGACTGGGACAAGCTGATTGAATCTGCCGCCCTGGAAGAATAGCATTGATGGCGGCAATAAATCAGCCGACCCCAGCCTCACTGCAGGAATATCTCTGGAACCACGAAAAAGCCAGCCGCAACCAGAATCCTCTGCTGCTCCCTCCTGAGAAAATTCTCCGAATTCTCCGTTACGGAGCCATTGTCGGCTCAGTGATCCAATGCCACTCCTCAATGGACAGGACCATGGATCAGGCCCGCCAATATATCACCGATCTTGAAAACTCCGGGGGATCGGTGGCCAGCGGGACCGCCATCCTTGCAGACACGCTGATTCGCCCCAAAGGCCGTTTTACACGAACCTGGCATGCCCCGGTGGGTGGACTCTGGGGCTGTTTGATTCTGGCCGACACCTTCCTGAGCAAAGCCAGAACTCTCTTGCCCCTGACTCTTGGGATATCCTGCTGTGAAGCCGTCCGTGGCCTGGGTGTCGACGATGCCTCTGTACGCTGGGTCAATGATGTCATGGTAGACGGTCGGAAGCTCGCCGGTTTCCTGGTGGAAAGCTTTCACAGCCCCCACTATGGCGAGGGCTTCCATCTGCTTGGCTTTGGCATCAACATCAACAACAGCTGTTTCCCTGCTGCCTTGACAAATTCGGCGGTATCGCTCAGTCAGATCCTGGGGAGGCCGGTGAATTTACATAACTTCACCCTTTCATTCCTAGCCAAGATGGCCTGGAATATTGGTCTCCTCTGTTATGAAGAAGAACAGGAACTACACCAAGCTTATTTTTCAGAAGAACAGAAAAATCATCTCCTGCTTGAACAGTGGAAAAATTTATCAGACACCTTGGGGAGAAGGGTCCTCTATGGGTACGACATCCAACAAAAACCCCTGTACGAGGCAATAGTGACAGGTATCAGAGCAGATGGCGCCATTGTGATGCGACTCAAGGATGGCAATGAGATCATTGAACATGGCGGGGAACTGCAATACCTGTAATCCTTCCAGCAGGATCTATCTCTCCACAATGACCATCAACCTTTCCATTGGGCGTCGCTGAGTACTTTCAAGGAGCAGATCTCCCGCTGCAGCAAATGCCGCCCATACTGATACAAAAGGGAAAGGGCCTCGCGCAGACCGGAACCAGACAGATGGAGACGATGCAAACGGTCCAGAGGTTGATTCTGGGCTGACTGAAGAATCTTAATCGTCCCCCTGGCCAGTGGCAGAGTCGCTGGCCCCCGCTCTCCCTGACAGCCCCTGCAGACGATCCCTCCCGCTCTGCTGTCAAAACCATACTCCTGAGTTGCATTAAACGGCTGGTTACAGTGCACACAACAACCGAGATTAGGCCGGTACCCTATCTGCTCATAAAATTTTATCTGAAAGAAGACAAGAACGGTCAGGGCAGGTCGCCGGGAATCCAGTGCCTGAAGTCCCCACTGCAGGAGAGAAAAGAATCCGTCATCACCCTCAAGGTCACGGGTTGCCACAAGGGTCAGTTCTCGAACAACAGTGGCAGCCAGATACAACGACATACTCTGGCGAAGACGGATAAAGCTCTCCACAAGTTCTGCCTCATTGATAAAGGCCAGATTACCACTTCGTGATTCCGTATAGCGGATAGAAAGCAAGCTGAAGAGCTCAAGCTTGTTGACAAAACGTTTTTGACTCCGCTTCGCCCCTTTGGCAATACCCGTCATCCGCCCGATATTCCGGCAGTAAAAGGTGACTATCTGGTCTGATTCGCCATGGTCCTGACAGTCAAGGACAATGGCGGCAGACTCTTTACTTGACTCGGACATGAAATCGTAACTGCTCAGGTTGTGAAACTACCGTCGCTCCTGCTCCCACATCCGCCATCTTGATTGAAAAACGGAATTACATCTTTTTAATATAGGCGGCTTCTTTAATCTTACTAACCCAGATGCCGAATTCCTCTTTCAGCTTTTCGTCATAAAGCATCTTCCTGATCTCTTCTTTCACCGATTCGTATGGGGCCTGAACCACAATTCCACCATCCTGACTGGAGAGGAGTTTAAAAAACTGATAGCCGTCAGGTGTCTCCACGACCGGACTCACTTGCCCTGGAGTTAAGGCGGTCACAACAGGCCTCATATAATCGGCCATTTCTTCTCTCTGGAATGTTCCAATATTACCACCATCTGCAGCCGAAGGAAGCTCAGAAAACTTCTTGGCAAGGGTGGAAAAATCCTGGCCGCTCTCAACAAGACTGCGTACCCGTTCTGCTCTTTTTCTGGCATCAAGCCTGGCAGCCTTATCTGTCTTTTCAGAATGACCCGAGTCTTTTTTCCAGACAAAACCCATCTGCAGGAGATAAAAACCACCCTGATCTACATGTTTAGTGTATTTGGTATCATAATAATCAAGAATCATATCATCGGTAATGATAATCTTGGACCGCACCTCATAGTTGAGAAGCTTGCTTTGGAGAATCTGATTTCTTAAATTATCACGATATACACTTTCGGTCATGCCCACGGTTTTCAACTGCTCACGAAACTGTTCGGGACTCATGTTATTACTGACAATCATCTGTTTAAGGGCAGCCTCAAGTTCGGCATCATTGACTGTCACCTTCTGTTTTACCGCCTCCTGGGCAATGAGCTTTTTATCTATAAGCCCATTCAGTACCTCTTCTCTGGCATGCCTGAGGGCGGCAGACAGTTCTCCGGCTGGCGCCTGTTCCGTGATCTTCTGAAAAAATGCTTTCCCCTCTTCATTTACCTCAGACATAGTGATCACGTCATCATTCACAACTGCGACAACCCGGTCAACCAGCTCAGCACGGCAGTTCCCTGGAAGGGAGAGAACAAGGAAAAGCAAAATGGCCGCACCCGAGAAAGACAAAAAACGCACATTGGCAACTGACATAATATTCATAAGGGGACACCTTCAATCCGAGAAAGAGAGAATAAACTGGACTCAACAACCCTGCACCTATCATTCCAAACAACCTTTACCCTGCAATTGGAACGTCAGATGGTGCGAATAAAGAAACGGCCGAAAAATCATTTATTGACAGTCCTGACATTTTTCCAGCTAATACAGCACTATAAAAGAAGCGCCGTCAGCACAATGGCTCAAAAACGGCATAAAAAAACGCAATGAAAGACTTTGACATACAATAGTGATTTTTTTAAGATTACTGAATGTACCATAAAATTTATTTTGCCACATCATCTTATGCTTCTTACACATATAAAGGATAATTCCAATACTGTCACCAATGATAACTGCTTTACCGATTGACTTTCTGTATAAACAACATATTTTATGTCTGTCTATAATTGATGCAAAGATCCAATTTTTTAATACCAATCCGGAGTCAAGTGAATGAAAATAATCGCCAGTACCTTTTTCAGTAAAACAGCACAAATTATGGCTTTAATGCTGTTTCTTGTCAGCAGCTCCGCCCAAGCGGCAACGAAGATGCCTGTCTTCAGTCTCCCCGATGCCGTCAGTGGCACTACTGTAAACAGTGCAGAGTACAATGGAAAGACCTTGCTCATCACCTTTTTTGCAACTTGGTGTCCGCCCTGCATGCAGGAGGTTCCGACGCTGATGGAACTACACCAGGAATTCTCCAAGGCCGATTTTTCAGTAGTCGGACTTTCTGTGGACCAAGGAGGCCCCGACGTTGTAGCAAAGCTTGTTGAAATGCGTTCCATCAACTATCCTGTATTGATGGCAGATGAGACCACCGCCCGCAATTTTGGGGGAGTCGCCGGCATCCCGACCTCCTTCCTTGTCAACAAAGAAGGGAATGTGGTAAAAAAATATCCAGGCTATGTCCCACACGCCATTCTTGAAAAGGACATCAAGACATTAATGAATTAGCATTCATTAATTCAGCTTTTTATTTGACATATGCCCTGCTGATTAGTACACTTTGTTGCAATGTTAGTTTATAAACCCTGGAGAAATCCAGAAAAGAGTAACCTCAATACCATTGGAGAACAAAATGAAAAAAGGAATCGTATCTGCACTTGTTGCTCTGTCATTCTTGGTCTGCACCGCTGCAGCTTCTTTTGCCTGCACCGGTGTGGTCAAAGCTGTTGATGGCGCAAACGTAACTGTAACCTGCGATGATGGTACCGAGGCAATAGCCGAGGGTGCAGCAGCAGTTGGTGACAAAGTCACTGTAAAAGATGGCAAGATTGCTCCTGCTGCCAAGAAGAAAGCTGCCATCGAAGGTTGCTAATTGACATAAAGTTTGTTTTTAAGTAGTTTGCAGGGGCTGATTGATTCATATCAATCAGCCCCTTTTTTTTCGGAAGAAAATCTTTAACAATCACCCAGCTTACCTCTGACCAACCCTGAGAGACCTGAATAATCATGGATATTCGAACGTTACCTGAACAGGAACGTGACATATACAATAAGATCAAAGCCAGATACAAACTCACCTTTGACCGCCTGAAGGTGGGAGACAAGACTCTGCGCTTTCTGAAGATAGCCGACATTGAAGAATTGCTGGCTGGCAAAGATCCCTTTGCCAATGTCTCTGAATTTCCATTTTGGGTCAAGCTCTGGGAAGCGGCCATGGTTCTTTCCTATGTCATGAGCCGGCTGCCGGAGCCACAAGGAAAGACTGTGCTTGAACTGGGAGCGGGCCTGGGTGCGCCAGGGCTTGCCGCAGCGGCAGCCGGTTTTGATGTGACCATTTCCGACTATGAAGATATTATCATGGATTTTCAAAGGGTGAGCGCAGCGGCATCCGGCCTGCACAATATAACCTTCACCCATCTCGACTGGCTGAATCCACCCGAACTTGCCCCTTTTGATATCCTGACAGGAGCGGAAATCCTTTTTCAGGAAGAATTTTTTGAGCCTCTTCTGAATATATTCAAAAAATATCTTAAACCTGATGGTTTCATCTATCTGGCCCATGATGCCAGGCGCAGAAGCCTCCCTCTTTTTCTTGAACTGGCCAAAAAAGACTTTGATATTACCCTTAATAAACAGGTCATTAAGAAAGAAGGCAGGCAAATCACCATCATTGTCAATCGTCTACACCGCAAAAAGGTCTAAGCTATAAAAAAAGATGGCCTTTTACCCAATCAATCTGAACGTTAGCGGTCAACTCTGTGTGATCATAGGTGGAGGCGCAGTTGCTACACGGAAAATAACCTCTCTGTTGGTATGTGACGCCAAAGTGCGGGTTATCAGCCCAGAGCTCTCTTCCGGGATCAAACAATTCGTCGACCAAAACAAACTGGAGTGGTTCCCTCGGGCTTACATGCCCGGAGACCTGCAAGGAGCAACTCTTGCCTTTGCCTTGACCGACCATCCAGAGGTTCAGCTTCAGATAGCGACTGAGGCCAAAGAACGAGGAATCCCAATAAATGTTGGTGACAATCCTGAGGCCTGCACCTTTCAGACCGCCGCCACCATCCGCCAGGGCGATTTACTGATCTCAGTATCAACCGGTGGCGGGAGTCCGGCACTGGCCGCCGCTATCCGCAAAGAGCTGGAATCACAGTATGGCCCTGAATATGGCGATCTCGTGAAACTGCTTTCCATGATCAGGCAGCTTACAGTAGGCCAAAGCTCTTCTCAGGAAAAACAGAAATTACTGCTTGCAAGAATTTTTAAAACAAATATCCTTGCCCTTCTGAGAAAAAAAGAGTGGCAACTGCTCCATGAAAAACTGGTTGAAATTCTTCCCCGTGAAATTAATGTCATTTCTCTAATGGAAGCCTTGAAACATTAAAGGCTGAGAACTAACTTTAAATTTTATCTGTTTCTTTACGGTCGATTAACCTGTTAGTACTGCAATGTAACAATTATTTTACGACGATGGCTTAAGTTTTTCATTCAAGCAGTCCCCGTGGACGAAAAAACAATTATAGAAAAGCCTTTAACGCAGAAGATACGAGAATAACTCATACAACAGATTGCATGCCTGTTGTATGAGTTATTCTCCTGAAGTCTATCCCTTAACTAGAATAACAATGATGGGTGAAATAAGTTATTTACTTTTTCAGGCGCTTCTGGCTGCAAGCTGTATGGCCCTCGTCTTCTATGGTGTCTTTTTTGTCAAGCAAAAGGAGAAGATCCGGACAGTTGCCAGACTGACCCTACTAGCCGCAGGCGTTCTACAGACTCTGTATATCCTGTTCCGCTATCTACAGTCCGGATATACTCCCATCACCTCACAACATGAGACGATTGTTTTTTTTGCCTGGTCAGTGACTTGGGCCTTTCTGTCCTTCCGCTGGCGCTATACCGTCAAAAATTTCGGAACCTTCATCTCTCTGCTGGTTTTTATCCTGCTTCTCATTGCCGCAGTTGCATCGCGTGCCATAAATCCTCTACCCCCGGCCCTACAAAGCTGGTGGCTGCCGGTACATGCCGGAATTGCCGTCATATCATACGGTTTTCTGGCCCTGGCATTTTGTGGCGGAATCATGTATCTCCTGCAGGAGCATGAACTGAAAAGCAAGCGATTCGGCTATTTCTTTACCCGCCTGCCCTCCCTCGAGTCCCTGGACCAATTAAACAGCCACTGCCTGGCCACCGGTTTTGTCTTCTTGACCATGGGCATAATTACCGGTTCGATCTGGGCCCGTCAGGCTTGGGGAACTTACTGGCATTGGGACCCAAAAGAGACTTGGTCACTGATCACCTGGTTTCTCTACGCCGCCCAGATCCATCAACGTTTTTCCGCCGGTTGGCGAGGCAAACGAGCCGCCATTATGGCCGTTATCGGATTTGCCTCTGTCCTCTTTACCCTCTGGGGCGTAACGTATCTGCTGGGAGGGATCCACAGTTATGCCCAGTGATATGATTCTGCTACTGGGGGTAAATCACAAAACAACCCCTCTGGCAGTACGCGAACAATTAGCCATGGGCAATGGGTATGAGCAGCCGCTACATTCCTTGCGGGGCATTGCCGGCTGCAAGGAATGTTATCTCCTTTCCACCTGTAACCGCGTGGAGATTCTTGTGGTGGCTCAGGAAGACGCACAGGTGGAGGCCCAGATCGCCAAACTGCTTTTTGGGGACTCGGTGGCACCGGAGCAGTATCAAGACTATCTCTACATCTACCGCAATGATGAGGCCGTGCACCACCTGTTTATGGTTTCCACCAGCCTCGATTCGATGATTGTAGGAGAGGCCCAGATTTTAGGCCAGCTGAAAGAGGCCTATCGCCATGCCGCAGAGCTTAAGTACACCGGCCCGGTCCTCAACAAACTACTGCACAAATCGTTTTCCGTAGCCAAAAGAGTGCGGAGCGAGACCCTGATCGGCGCCTCAGCCGTCTCAATCAGCTACGCTGCGGTTGAACTTGCCAAAAAGATTTTCGGCAATCTCCAGGACAAAAACGTCCTCCTGATCGGGGCGGGTGAGATGGCAGAGCTTGCCGCCGAACATCTTGTCGGTCAGGGTGTGCACAAGGTGGTGGTGGCCAATCGAACCCTGTCACGAGCCATGGATCTGGCCAAACGATTCAATGGAACCGCCGTCTCCCTGGACGAACTTTTTTCTCAACTGGAACAGGCAGATATCGTCATCAGCTCTACCGGAGCGCCAAACATCATCCTGCACAAGCAGGACGTAAAACCAATCATGCGAGCCCGTCGCAATGAGCCGATCTTTTTTATTGATATTGCCGTTCCCCGTGATCTGGATCCAAAGCTGAATGATCTGGACAATGTTTATCTCTACGACATTGACGATCTCCATAATGTGGTAGAGATAAACAAGTCAGAGCGAGACAAGGAAGCAATCAAAGCCCTCAGGATTGTTGATGAAGAATCATTGAAATTCCAAAGCTGGCTGGATAACTTATCCGTTGTCCCTACTATCACCGCACTCAGAAAAAAAGCGGATGATATCTGTCATATCGAGCTGGAACGAACTCTGTGCCGTCTACAGCTTAGTCCCGATGAACAGAAAGCCATTGAAAAAATGGCCTTGGCCATAAGCTCAAGACTTCTGCATGACCCTGTTTCTTTTCTGAAAAATGACAGTTGCAAGGAACAGCATGATGTCAAGGTAGAGATGATCCGCGCTGCCTTTGGTCTGGTGGATAAATACTGATGTTCCGCTCACGCCAGGAAGTTCTGGAAGATGAATGGCTTATTGTCCGTAATTCAGGGGAGATTCCGGAGATAGCCTTTCATTCAACATATTACTATCTCACGGAAGATCCGGATGGTCCAAAACTGCAGTTGGACAGAGAGGAAATACAATATCTGCAGGAGGCTGCCACTGCGCGCTACCAGGAAATCATCCTGCGAGATCTTTGCTATGAAAACCGGAAGCTCACTGTCTATCGGGGGGTGCAGCGGGCTATTTTTAACTGGCACCGCTCGGTTGCCTTTTGTGAACGACAGAATACCGCCTGTCACAACTTACGCAATACCACCAAAGAAGCCTTCCTCCTGTTACTGAGAAAGGCCCTGCGCGCCAACAATAAAGTCCCCGTCACCCCTGGAGCGAGCGATCATTCTCAGTCCGTAGCCTTCGTTTTCAACTGCAGCTCCCATGACCTAACTCTCTTTGCCCGGGAACTGGGGATCACTGGGGAGCAGCTCCCTGAGAAGCTCCACCTTTTCTGCAATAGCTAACAGGCATCAATACACCTGCATGCTCAATTTTACAGGGCCTTACAGATGCCCCGACAAAAAACAATAAACAAACATTTTGAAATGATAGACAAATCCTTTTTTTCGCCAAAGAAATAAGATATATCGGAAGAAAGAGTCCAAAAACATGACACGCCTGTGATCAACAGCAATAAATCAACAAAAGCGCACAATGAAAGGAGAAAAAAAATGCCCTATGTCAACATCCGGGTGGCCGGTAAATTAAACAGGAAACAAAAAGAAAATATCTGCAAGGGAGTCACCGAGGTTATTGCCAAGGAGACAGCCAAACCACCCGATTCCATCCTCATCTTTATCGATGAAGTGGAGCATGAAAATATTGCCAAGGGCGGGACCCTGCTCCAGGTACCAAAATAAACATCCATGGACGTTGAAAAGAGAATCCGGGAATTACGCCTCCTTCTTGAGGAACACGCCCATCGCTATTACGTTCTCGATGACCCGCTTATCTCGGACGGAGAATATGACCGTTTTTTCAATGAACTCCTGCGCCTTGAAGAGGAACATCCCGAGCTGGTCACTCCTGATTCCCCAAGCCAGCGCCCAGGCGGGGTCCCTCTTGACAAATTTGAGCAGGTGGTACATCGCCTGCCCATGCTCAGCCTGGAAAATGCCTTCAGCGCCGACGACCTACGTGCCTTTGAAGATCGCCTGCTCCGTTTTCTGAATCAAGATATGACCTCTGCTTCCCTGTCATACATGGCAGAACCCAAGGTTGACGGCCTGGCAGTGGAACTCATTTATGAGCAGGGCAGTCTGCTTCAGGGAAGCACTCGTGGCGATGGCAGCAAGGGCGAGGATATCACCGCCCAGTTGAAGACGATCTCTTCTATCCCCCTCCGACTCAAAGACCCTTCGCTGCCACGGATAGAGGTACGAGGCGAGGTCTTTATGGATCGTCAGGCATTGACGGAACTGAATCAGGAACGACTGCTAACCGGAGAACCACTTTTTGCCAATCCGCGGAATGCCGCTGCCGGTTCTCTGCGCCAGCTTGATCCTGCTATTACAGCTAAACGCTCGCTGAGATTTCTGGCTTATGGCATTGCGGATTCCAGCCAGACACCCTGTTCCAGTCAAGAGGAGCTCCTCTCGTGGTTGGGAGCTCTGGGGCTGCCTGTCAGTGAACTCGCCCATCCCTGTGCCTCAATCAGCGATGCCATCGACCGTTTTGCACAACTTGCAGCCCTGCGTCATAGTTTGGCCTATGAAATTGACGGCATGGTGGTCAAGGTAAACGCCTTTCATCTCCAGCAACGACTGGGCAATAAGGCCAGAGCCCCACGTTGGGCCATTGCCTGCAAATTTCCAGCCACCCAGACCACAACCAGACTTGTCGCCGTTGAATTCCAGGTCGGCCGTACCGGTGCGGTAACACCAGTGGCGCTGCTTGCGCCAGTGGAAGTAGGCGGTGTGACGGTAAGCAGGGCCACCCTGCATAACCGTGATGAGTTTGAACGGAAAGATCTACGTATAGGCGATACCGTTCTGGTACAAAGGGCTGGCGATGTTATCCCTGAGGTGGTAAAGGCCATTGTGGAAAAACGTGATGGCCGCGAACAACCCATCATCATGCCTACCCATTGTCCAGTTTGCAGTCATGCCTTACTCAAGGCAGAGGGTGAGGCCGTAACCCGCTGCGTCAATCCCCACTGCCCGGCTCAAAGGTTACGCTCCCTTATCCATTTCTGCTCGAAGGCAGGGCTGGACATTGAGGGACTGGGTAAAAAAAGCATGGAACAGCTCTTCAATCTGAAACTGGTAGAGGATATTCCTGACATCTTTGCTCTGAGACATGAACAATTGGCAGGGCTGGAAGGCTGGGGAGACAAATCAGCCGACAATGTGCTTGCAGCAATCGAGGCAGCAAAACAGCCGCCATTGGGGAAATTTCTTACCGCCCTCGGTATTCGTTTTGTGGGTGAGGTGACCGCTTCCCTTCTGGAACAGACCTTCCCCACTCTGGAACATCTCATGGTGACATCCATGGAGACATTGCTGGAGATTGAAGGGATAGGGGAGCAGGCAGCCAGCAGTATTTTTGATTATTTCAACGACTCAAGCGTGCGTGAGATGTTTGTCCGGCTGCAAGAGGCCGGGGTGGCAGCGAAAGCAGGTCAACAACTCCAGGGCAATCAACCGCTCAGCGGCCTGGTCTTCCTCTTTACCGGCACCCTCACTACCTTGTCGCGAACAGAGGCAAAAAAGCTGATCAAAGACAATGGCGGCCAGATTGCCACCACGGTCACCCAGAAGATGACCCATCTGGTCGCCGGTGAAAAGGCCGGCTCAAAATTGAAAAAGGCCAAAGAGCTTGGCAAGATCATCCTGACGGAAAACGAATTCCTGCAGATGATTCACCATGGCTCCCTGACCGAAACAGAGTAAGCGTTCTAAAACAACATGCCACTTACTTGACCCGAGCGGCGCAAGAAGCCGTAACGAGGAAGTTATAAAAGGCCAAGTTATTTCGTAACGGCTCCTCAATTTAACAAAGGAAAAAGATGAAAATATGTTTGCGATGGATTATCGCCTTTTTGTTTATGCTGGGCCTTTCCATTTTCCTTCTGATACTGACCCTGCCCTTTCTGTTTACCCCTAATGATCATAAGGCTTTCATAATTGATCTGGTTCGCGAACAAACAGGGAGGGAACTGAGTATTGCAGGTGATCTCCGGCTTACGATCTCACTTGGTCTGAATATGACTTGCGCACTCGAAAAAGTGCGTCTTGGCAACAAGACACACTTTGCAAACAGCACCTTCTTCGAAAGCGAACAGGCAAAGATCGAGCTGTCACTCTGGCCTTATCTGCTCCAGAGACGCCTACATGTGGCAAGCATCATAGTGGATGGTGCCACACTGAATTTTGTTCGTAACAAAGACGGGCTAGGCAATTGGCAGAACGCAATCAACCCTTCTGCAACAACAGGGAAAAACGCAAACGAGAGAGCCACAGTGGCGGAAAATGACCAAGAGCAACCGTCACTGGCTCGATTTTTTCCGGGTGTGACGGGCCTCAATTTTGGCAAGCTTAACCTGACTCATGTCAATGTTCGCTTTGATAATCGACAGACAGACGATATAATTATTCTCAAAGACTTGAAAATCAGAACCGGTCGGCTGATGGAAAATGAACAATTCCCCTTTGAGACTGCTTTCAACCTGACCCTTGCCAATAAGGGTCAGGATCAGTCAGCCATCATTCATTCAGGCGACATTGTAATGCAAGGAAATGCGACCTTGTTTTTACAGGACCCCCACCTGCTCCTCGAAGATTTACGAATGGAAGCAACAGTCAAGGGAAAGACGCTGCCCAAGCGGGGTCTGAAATTCTTTTTAGCAGGCAACAGCGATATTCAGTTACAACAACAAAAAATTACCCTGAAAGATTTTGCCCTTACCCATGACGATCTGCGCCTGCAAGGCAGCGGTACCTTAGAAAATATCTCATCACCTCGTTTCAATTTATCACTCAAGATCCCTGAATACTCTCCAAAATCTATTCTGAAACAGCTGAAATCATCCCTACCGATCTTACAAAATACCGACCCTTTTACTCACTTGAGTGCTGAGCTGCTGGTCACTGGCGATATGGAACGGGTTGAGGTTAGTGATCTTACGGTTATGGTTGATGAAACAGCAATCACTGGATCAATACAAATAAACGATATCAGAAATCCTGCTTATGCGGCAATCATTCATATCGATCATCTGGATCTCGACCGCTATGCCCCTCCAAAAAAGGAGGCTCCACCAGTCAGCGGAGAAGAACAGACAGAATTTGTTGCCGAAGGAGAACAGCTGGAAGCCGCTTCCCCTCTCATTCCCGTACATTTTCTCAAGGCCCTTCTTTTACAGCTTGATCTGCAGCTCGATTCTTTGACGGTGGGCGGGGCTGAATTATCACAGGTGCAGATCAAGATTGCCGGAAAAGATGGAAAGATTCAACTGGCCCCATTGACTGCCCATTTGTATGACGGCAGCATCAAAATTGAAGCCGGCATAGATGTCACGGGAGATATCCCCCAGCTCCAGATCAAGCCAGACATCAACAAGGTCCAACTGGCACCACTTTTCGTGGACATGACCGGCAAAGCGGAAATGTCCGGCACGGCTCTTATCCAGGCCGAGATCAACAGCAGCGGTCTGACCCGTGAAGAACTTCTGAACAATATCAATGGAACCCTGCAGTTTGAACTCCTGAACGGTGAGATGAAGCCGGTAACGATCCTGCAGGTCATCAAAGAAACATTAGCCATGCAGCAAAAGCAGGAAACTCCGCCCGTGACAGACGATGGGGCCACAAAATTTGTCCGTCTGACCGGCACCGGTATTTTTAAAGAAGGGATCCTCTATAATGAAGATCTCATGGTAGCATCAGAGATCTTGCAGATGACAGGTGCAGGCGAGATCGATCTTGCACACCAACAGATCGATCTCAGACTCAACATTTCTCTCCTCCCCTCAGTTCTGGATGCAGATAGAGAATTAGCCGTATTTAGCGGCAGAATAATTCCTTATAAAATATTCGGCCCGATAAGCGATTTGAACCAGGAAGCTGATGTGATAACAGTTTTGAGAACGGAGACAGGGAAAGAACTCCAACAGGAATCAGCAGAAAGCATCGACCCGATATCTCCGCTTCAGGAAAAGAACAACTCTGCTACTCCTCCTGAACAAACGGTTAAAGAGACAAAAGGAGACTAGCCGTCCAGGCCAATCATAACATCATCTGGCAGCCGAAAGACTCAGAAAATACAATAGTCTTGCCTCACAACTCACAAAATTGCCTCTTGGGCAGGGTTGACACCATAGAAATCTAATTTAGTGCTTGCCTCAAGCCACAAGCTGTGAGAAGATTTTATCAGGGATAGATATATTTCAACGTACCAATCACTTACCATTAAAAGGAGTGCCATGAAAAGGATTACCGATATTACACGAGTGATTACCCCCATTGATTTCTCTGAGAATGCCCCATTGATAGCCGAATCAGCGGCCTATGTGGCCGGGAACTTCAAGGCCGAGCTGAAGCTGATCTTTGTGGTCCAGGATTTCACGGATTACTCTGGATTCTTTGTACCTCAAATGAATGCCCCGGATCTGGTTCAGGAATTATTTACCAGCGCCCAGGAAAGAATGGATAAATTTTGTCAGGACTACGAAGAATCTTTTAAGGCCTTGGGAGTAACAGCCCTGAGCTCCAAAGTTCTGATGGGTGATGTAGCTGAACAGATCATAGACTGCGCCATTCAGCAACAGGGAAATCTGATCGTCATGGGAACCCATGGCTATAAAGGTCTGGAAAAGGTCATGTTCGGCAGCATCGCCGACAAAGTGGTCAAGGCCGCTCCCTGTCCAATAATGACGGTTAATCCTTACACCTGTTGCCAGGTCAAAGAATAAAGAAGGTATGGCAAACAATGGCAGGATCGGGACGAAGTAACGCACAACATAGCGCGGCGACAGCAGCGAGAATTATGGCTGACTGCCCATGGGCCTAAGCTCTGAAAGCAGCCACATGCAGACCTTCCTCCTGGCTGACAAGTCTATACGGGGAGTGATCCTAGATGGTACCCTCCTGGTACAGGAGATGCAAACCCGCCATGAACTTGGGACACTGGAAGCTCTGATCCTTGGCCAGGCCTTGCAGGTGACCGCACTCATAGCCTCATCCCTGAAAGGTCACGACGAAATAGGCTTACGAATAGACTGTTCGGGGCCGGTCAAGGGCCTTGTTGCCGAGGCCACTGCCACAGGTGAGGTTCGTGGTTATCTCAAGGAGGTTCCAATATCTCTGGCACATCCCCTTGAATCCTTCGATTCCATAAAGGACCTCAACCCCTGTTGGGGACAGGGGTTTCTCACCATCAGCCGCTATCTGGAAGGAGGCAGACAACCCTTCAGCGGCAACGTCGCGTTGCAATCAGGCGATATTGCATTCGAAGTAGCCCACTATTATCGGATCTCCGAGCAACTCCCCACAGCGATTCATCTCACTCTTTTTTTTGATCTCCAGGGCAAGGTAGCCGGTGCGGGCGGGCTGTTATTACAGACCATGCCAGGGGCCAGCGATGAAATATTTACAACCCTGGAACAGAAAACCAAAACCTTGCCATCCCTCGCCAAGGCGCTTGCGAGAGGCCAGAAGATCAGTCCATGGTTACACGAGCAGTTTGCTCCTTTCCATCTTGACATTCTGGAAGAACACCCTGTTCATTTTCACTGTCGCTGCGACGCTCAGCGCATGCGTCTCCTCCTGCAGCACCTACCCTTGGCAGACCTCGAAGAGATGCACAGCAATGGCCCCTTTCCGGTACAGGTAAATTGTCATTTCTGTAACGAAGAGTACCGATTTGATCAACAGGCCCTGGCAGAGCTCTGCCAGGAAAAACGGCCGCGCACCTGACAGGCTCTGTGCCCTTGTAACAAAAAAAGAACAAGGCAAGGCAAGAAGAAGGGAACCATCCAAGACACTTCAAATGAGCGAGGGAACAACAACAAAACTCATTTTGACAAGGATTGGCAAAATGAGTTGATGATTAAAAAGAAGGTTAACTCACGCCAGCTCATAATAGCCATAAGTTCTAAAATTATAAAACCTCAACCAACTCTCGTAAAAGCTGAGAATGGATACATTTCTGGCAAGACAGCCCATATTTGACAGCAATCGTAACATTTATGGGTATGAACTCCTTTTTCGTGCCGGCGAGGCCAATATCTTTCCACAGATTGATGGCGATGTAGCTACCTCAAAAATACTCTCTTCCACCTTTTTCACGGTTGGCATTGAAGAAATAACCGGAGACCGTAGGGCATTTGTCAATTTTACCAGCGAGTTATTGCTGCAAAGGGCTGCCCATATGTTTCATCCAGGTACCTTTGTGGTCGAAATCCTGGAAGACGTCTGTCCTGGTACCGAAGTGATTGAGGCCTGCAGGGAGCTTCGCAGCAAGGGTTATGACATTGCTCTGGATGATTTTACCTGCACATGCCAATCAGAAATACTCATGGAATTTGCCACCATTGTCAAGATTGATTTCAGAGCAACAGCCATCACCGAGATCCAGGATATCCTCAGTCGCTTCACTCTTCACCCCTGTGCCTTTCTCGCCGAGAAAATTGAGACTCATGAAGAGTTTGATCAGGCCAAGGAATTAGGATTCCGTTTTTTCCAGGGCTTTTTTTTCGCCCGGCCTGAGATGATGACCCAAAAAGACATCTCTCCCATTAAGCAGCATATCCTGCAACTCCTGATCAGAGTTTTTCAGGAAGATTGTACTGTAACCGATCTTGAGAAAATTATTTCCCGCGATGTCTCAATGAGTTACAAACTGCTGAAGTATATCAACTCCGCCCACTTCGCCCGCGTCACCCCTCTTTCATCGGTGAGACAGGGCATTGCCTTTCTCGGTATGAACGAGATCAGGGCCTTTGTGACGATCATTGCCACCAGTAAACTGTGCCAGGATAAACCCAATGAGCTCTTACGCAGCTCAGTTATCCGCGCCCGTTTTCTGGAACACATCGCCGCTGAAGTAGGAAGAGACAAGGAAGAATTATTCATGCTGGGCCTTTTTTCCCTGATTGACGCCATGCTTAATATCTCAATGGACGAACTCATTCCTCGCCTGCGTCTCAATGAAAGACTCCAGAATGCATTAGTAAAAAGAGAGGGGGAACTGCTCACCTATCTTCAGATGGTCGAATTATACGAGACGGGACAATGGGAGAGATTAGATGTCCTGGTTAAGGGTGCAGGAATTGCAGAGGGACGGATGGCTATTTTTTATCTTGAAGCCGTGACCTGGAATGACCGGTTTGCCTGAAAAAATTCAAGGAATCGTCTCAAGGCAAGGAAGCTGAAAAATTAGCAGGTTGAATGCACCTTGATACACCCAACCTGCAATCATGCATGCAGATAACAATGACAGACAGCAACCAGCACACTCTGTCATTGTTATTTCAAGAGGCCTGTTCCAGTGCCACTGCCACCGAAACTGAGGCGCCAACCATGGGATTGTTACCCATACCGATGAGTCCCATCATCTCCACATGGGCGGGGACCGAGGATGAACCGGCAAACTGGGCGTCCGAATGCATCCGGCCCATGGTGTCGGTCATGCCATATGAGGCAGGACCGGCGCCCATATTATCCGGATGCAGGGTACGTCCGGTACCGCCGCCGGAGGCCACCGAGAAATATTTCTTGCCTTGCTGGACACACTCTTTCTTGTAAGTGCCTGCCACCGGATGCTGAAAACGGGTAGGATTGGTAGAGTTTCCGGTAATGGAGACATCCACACCTTCCAGATGGTTGATAGCCACCCCCTCACGCACATCGTCGGCACCATAACAACGCACCGCACCCCTTTCTCCCAGCGAATACACCTTCTCCTTGACCACGCTCAGTTTACTGGTGGCGTAATCATAAACAGTCTCCACATGGGTGAAGCCGTTGATCCGTGAAATGATCTGGGCTGCGTCCTTGCCAAGACCGTTGAGGATAACCCGCAGCGGCTCTTTACGGACCCGGTTGGCTGATCTGGCAAGACCAATGGCCCCTTCCGCCGCGGCAAAAGACTCATGGCCGGCAATAAAGGCAAAACATCTAGTCTCTTCGCGCAAGAGCATGGAGGCCAGATTGCCATGACCGATCCCCACCTGACGATGATCAGCCACCGATCCGGGGATACAGAAGGCCTGCAGACCCTCACCGAGGGTCGCGGCAATATCTACCGCCTTCTTCTCGCCTTTTTTGATGGCAATGGCCGCTCCCAGGGTATAGGCCCAGCAGGCATTTTCAAAACAAATGGGCTGGATTTTCCTCACCAGTGCCGCTACGTCTACGCCATAGGCATCACACACCTCTTTCGCCTCTTCCAAACTCTTCATCCCATATTTTTCAAGGACAGGAGTGATCTGACCTATGCGCCGGTCATAACTTTCAAACAGTGCCATGATACTCCTCCCTATTCCTTTCGGGGATCAATTGTTTTGACCGCATGATCGAAGCGGCCATAAGTGCCGGTGGCATCGGCCAGCGCCTGAGCAGGTTCCACGCCCTTTTTGATCGCCTCCATCATCCGGCCCAGATGGACAAACTTATAGCCGATGATCTCATCGTCACCATCGAGTGCCAGCTCCAAGACATAGCCTTCGGTCACCTCAAGGTAGCGCGGGCCTTTGAGCCGGGTGCCATAGGTGGTGCCGCACACCGAGCGCAGTCCCTTGCCCAGATCTTCCAAGCCGGCGCCAATGGGCAGTCCGCCTTCGGAAAAAGCAGATTGACTGCGACCATAGACGATCTGCAGAAAGAGCTCGCGCATGGCGGTATTGATGGCATCACAGACCAGATCCGTATTCAGGGCCTCGAGGATGGTCTTACCGGGCATGATCTCGGAGGCCATGGCCGCCGAGTGGGTCATGCCGGTGCAGCCGATAGTCTCGATCAGGGCCTCTTCAATGATCCCGTCCTTGATATTCAGGGTCAGCTTACAGGCGCCCTGATGCGGGGCGCACCAGCCGATCCCATGGGTAAGCCCTTTGATGTCCTTTATCTCGCGGGCCTTGGTCCACTCGCCTTCCTGCGGGATGGGCGACGGCCCGTGACATGCACCCTGGGCCACAGGACACATATTTTGTACTTCAGAAGAGTATTGCATACTATGCTCCTATGAGGGATTTATTGAAAAAAATGAGAGGACAAAAGATACAGGATAAAGCTCAAAATTGAAATTTAAAAAGGAAAAATAGTGATTGGCTGGCAAATATTATCTTTCTGTTCCTCACCACTCTCGTTCTATCCTTTTTTTCCGGTAACCAGAATGATGGGATACGCCCGCTCAACACCGACCTCATTCGTCTTGATAATGGAATGGACCTCTTTGACCGCCACCTGAGTCAGGCCAAGAGCCGTCAGGGTTTTCACCAGATATTCCGGATTAAAGCCATTATGCATGACCCCATCGGCTGACGCATCATGAAACGAGCCATCTTCTTCCTTCAGGTCAGACACGGCCAGATAAGCACCATCCTTCAGCAGATCACAGAAGCGGGCCAATACCTGATCTGCTTCCTTGATATGATGCAGGGTCATGGCGCAGAAGATCAGGTCAAATTTGCCCTCCAGTGATTCTTGTGACAGGTCCAGACGCAAAGGAGTCACATTGCTAATCTTTTCACTCTCAATCTTCCGGGCGAGCTCTGCAAGCATGCCGCTTGAGGTATCAATGGCGGTGAGTGTTGCCAAGTGTGGCGCTAACGCCAGCCCCACCAGCCCTGTGCCGCAGCCGTATTCCAATGCGCTCATTTTTTTATTCAGCGGCAGGGTGCTGCTGATCGCGGCCGCTATCTTTGCTGCCAGTTCAACCCGGCGCTGCTTCTGATCCCAGCCGGCCGCGGCCTTATCAAAATGTTTTCCACTCATGTTCTATCCTGTTGCTATGGTTTATGAATTACCTGAAAGTTGTGGACAAATGCCTTACAATTCACTGATCGTCTCAAACAGATCCCGATCTTTTTCGATCTTGGTGCGATTGCCGATAATAGTCCGATGGGAGCTGGACAACATCCGGCTAAAGGCCGGGGCAAAGTCCTGCATATCCCGGACCCGGGTGGAGATTATCTCTTCAATACGCTGTTGTTTATGGGCTGGTGTTATCCCGCTCAGATATTCATTTCTGGCAGTTGCCCCTTTAGCGGCAGAACTCTGCAGCGGATCAAAATTGCCATAGGTGCCGATAATCAGTTGTTCCAGCGCCTTATCTGAGAGCTGCAAGCCGGAGACAATTCCGGGGATGGCCGCATAACTGTCATAGGTCTTCCGCACCTGCGGATCCCTATAACTGACAAAGCCGATATTTCCAGTGATGTGACTGAACTGGATAAAGCAGCCATAGGCCCCTCCCATTTGCCGCACCGTGTTCCACAGATAATCACGGGAGAGATAATTTTTCAGGACCTCAAAATGGCCATTATAACCAGCTCCGTTTGGTAAAAGAGAACCTGCCTGCACCGCAAAGACGATCTCAGCCGAGGTAATCAACGCCTCATGGGCAGACAGCTCAGGCAGAGTGAGGATCTGCCTGACGACAGGGCTAGCTGGAAGGGCAGCCACCAGGTCAGCTCCATGACGAGAAAAAGTTGCGATTTCTTCAGGGTCAGCAGTAATCGCCAGGATCAGATTGTTGCGGTTGAAAACAAGGGCGGCCATCTCCTGCAGGGCAGCCAGAAACTCCTCTTCCATCCGCAGGTAATTCTGATCCAGCTCTTTTTCCGCCCGATACGAGCTCACGCCGGAGATCATCTCATTATACGCTCCGGCAAGACTGAGATGAGCAAAGGCACGTGAGGCCGCCAAGCTGTACCCTTCACTCTGGGCACTGTGTTCCGACCAGGCAAATTCCCGATGCACGATCTCCTTGATATGCGCTCTATCCTCGAAAGAAAGCTCACTGAAGATCTCGGCCATCAGCTGCATAGCCCGCTCCTGGTATTCGGGCAGACACTTCATCTGAAACCAGAGAACAGGCTCTACCTGTTCCGCATGGCCCAACTTGCTGTAGATGTTAAAGGAGTGTGAGAAATCACCGGTAGAGGTGCCCAGCTCCCGGGCCAGATGCATGAAGTCCATCTTCCGGGTACCGATTTCGGTGACAATGGTGGCAAAGAGGTCCAGCCATGGCAGCAGCCGGGTGGGAAGTACCGAGATATCAAAGCCCATGTCCACATAGGAAATATGCTCCGTGGCAAGTTCACTGACCAGAACTTGCACGCTTCCGAACATTTCATGAGGCTGGACCGCATGAAATGAAAGATGAGATTCGAGATCGCTGTGACTCAGATGCGGTAAGACGGCAAGAGATTCAGGACTGTTAGGCGTCTGTTGATGCCGCTGCAGTTCAGAGGTCCTGGCAAGCAGCTCCTGCCGCTGGTTCCCGGTCAAGGTTGCCGCATAGCCCTCCAACCTTCCTCTCTCTTCATCCTGGGTCCGGGCAAGTTTCTCAAGATCAGGGATCAGAGTCACCACAACGGTGGCCTTGTTTTCCAAAAGATAGCGTTCAATCAAGTCCTCAAAATATCTCTCTTCAAGCGCCTTGTGGCGGATGACACGGAACAGCTCGTCAATCTCCAGAGTCTCAAAGGGATCCGTACCATATTTAAAAGCAGGCATAACCTTGCCAAAAAGATCCAGACCACGCTGTGCCTTGCTGGCCTCTTCCCGCACCGCAAATTCATATTTATTCAGTTCCGAGAGCAGCAGATCGCGATCCAGCCCCGCTCTGACCATCTCCTGCAAGGTCTCATTATACAGGGCCAAAAAAGGATCCCTTTTATCAGGATCACTTCCCACCAGATAGGTAACCATAAAGGTCTTGAAACTGGAGGTACAGAGATAGAGCCCACCAAAATCCTTGCCCAGCCCGCTGGAGACGATCTTGTTTTTCAAGGGAGAGGCATCTGAATTGTA
This sequence comes from Desulfocapsa sp., assembly GCA_013792135.1. Classification (GTDB taxonomy): domain Bacteria; phylum Desulfobacterota; class Desulfobulbia; order Desulfobulbales; family Desulfocapsaceae; genus UBA2270. The sequence continues at coordinate 53,549 of VMSP01000080.1, forward strand.
AAGGATCCCGGCAATGACCTGAAAGGCGGCGTTATCCTCACGATTAAGCACAGTGCTAACCGCCTGCCCCACAGCCAGAAAGGTCTTGGCGGCAGTCTCTTCCGATTCCACGCCGTATCTGTCTTCAATAAAGGTGATCTGCTCAACATCTTGTCCCGCCTCAATTTTGGAGGTATTTCCTTTTACCGGAAAAGCCTTAAGAAAATGATCCTGAAGATAGCAGAGCTCCTGATCGAGCGGCGCATCCCCATAGACAAAAAAGGTACTGTTGGAGGGATGGTAATGTTCCTTGTGAAAGGCACAGAAGGCCTCATAGGAGAGATCAGGGATATTCTTCGGGTCGCCGCCGGACTCATGGGCGTAGGTGGATCCGGGCATAAGCCCCCCGAAGATATGATGAAAGAGCAGACGGATAGGATCGGAAAAGGCACCCTTCATCTCGTTGTAAACCACTCCCTGAAACTCCAGTTCCCCGTTTTCTTCTTCCTGATGATAGTGCCATCCTTCCTGCTCAAAGGTGGTGCGGCTGAGAAGCGGATTAAAGACCACATCGCAGTACACATCCATGATGTTGAAATATTCCTTAAGATTCCGGGTGGCAAAGGGATAATAGGTGATATCCGAGCCGGTCATGGCATTCAAAAAAGTCATGAGCCCGCCCTTGTTGATCTCGCCAAAGACATCATTGACCGGGTATTTCTTCGATCCCATCAACACCGAATGCTCGAGAATATGGGCCACGCCGGTGGAATCTGTTGGGGTGGTGTTAAAGGCAGCGGCAAAAGTCTTGTTGGGATCGCTGTTTTTGATGGCAAGCAAAGGACACCCCAGGACATCATGCTCGAAGAGATAGACATCGGACCCAATTTCAGCAATCTTTGCGTGTCGTTTCAGGGTAAAAGAAGAATACGATTGTCCGGGAATAAAGGGCATAGGAGTTTGAGGAGTTAAATTTAGTATTAGAACATCTTGGTTGAATCCAGGAGCAGGGTGACCGGTCCGTCATTCACCAGTTCCACCGCCATTGTTGCCTGAAAACGACCCGTTGCTGTCTCAATGCCATATTTCTGTACGGCCTGGATAAAACTTTCATACAGAGACTCGGCCTGTTCAGGCCTGGCAGCCGAGGAATACCCGGGCCGGCGCCCTTTACGGCAATCACCATAAAGAGTGAATTGTGAAACAATAAGCATGGCCCCGCCGCTGTCGAGCAGGGAATGATTCATTTTCCCATCCGCATCTTCAAAAATCCGTAAATGAACTATTTTATCGACCAGCCACTGCAGGTCTGTTTCCTGATCATCTCGATGAATACCAAGAAGAACAACCAGACCATGGCCAATGGCCCCGATGTGCTCCTGATCGACCGAAACTGCCGCCCGGCTGACCCGTTGAATGACTGCCCGCATGCTATTGTCTCCGGTACTATTTATCGAATCATTCCATTTCTCAGCCAAGAGAATAACGCGAAGGCAAATGGGCTGCACGTGACAGTACAGGAGTACAAAGAGAAACTGCGCAACAAAGCCGACAACGTTAGCGCTTGATTTAAAAATGGAAACACAATACCCACAAAAGGAAGGGGGTGTCAACTGACTTGAAAGGGAACCACCTGTATTTTGTAGAATAAAAACAGGTGGAGAAGAGGCAGGAACCTGCTATCATGTCATTATTATCTGACTCTGCTGAAAAGGCTCTGAATCAAACGAAGTTGAGGAAAAATGGGCTCTGATACTAACTCTACTAAAAACAACATTTCCGCCATCCATTACGGCTGGTATATCATGGTGACTGGCACCCTCTGTCTCTTTGCCAGCCTGGGTCTAGGCAGGTTTTCTTTAGGGGTGCTGCTGCCGTCCATGGGTAAGTCCCTGCACCTCTCCTATTCACAGATGGGCCTGATCGGGACCTTAAACTTTGTTGGTTATCTGATCGCGGTGCTACTCTGCGGCAGACTGACCAAACGCTTTGGCGCCCGCAGGTTAATCGGGACAGCCCTGACCATCATTGGCCTATCCATGCTTCTCATCAGCTGGACCCGGAACCTCTATCTGATTCTTGCCCTCTATTTATTAACCGGGATCGGCAGCGGTCTCTCCAATGTACCGATGGTGTCGCTGATCTCATGCTGGTTCGCCAGCAATAAACGAGGCCGGGCCACTGGATTTGTGGCCATTGGCAGCGGTTTTGCCATTATCCTGTCGGGAAAATTAATTCCCTACCTTAACACCGTCTATGAACAGGGTTGGCGAGTAAGCTGGTTTGTCCTCGGCACGATTGTCCTCTGTGTCGCGGTGATATGTTCTCTCATTCTCAGAAACAGCCCCCAGGAATGCGGGCTTCTGCCTGTAGGCACGACGACAGAGCCTCATCCCGACAAGTGCCGCAACTCCTTTGCCGAATCGCCAAGGCTGCGCTCGGCCATTATCCTGCACTGTGCTGCTATTTATTTTCTTTTCGGCTTCACCTATGTGATCTATGCCACCTTTATCGTGACCACCTTGGTCCAGGAAAAGGGCTTCAGCGAGACTGTAGCTGGAAATTTCTGGTCCTGGGTGGGCCTGCTAAGTCTTTTCTCGGGACCGGTATTCGGGATTTTTTCTGACCGATTTGGCCGAAGGCCAGGATTGATGCTGGTCTTTGCCATTCAAGCCGTGGCCTACCTCCTGATTGCCCTCGATCTGCCCCAGATTTTTCTTTATCTCTCCATTGGCTGTTATGGAATTGTGGTCTGGAGCGTTCCCGCAATCATGGCGGCCCTGGTAGGAGATTACGCCGGGCCTGAGCGAGTGGCAGCTCTCTTTGGATTTGTCACCTTTATCTTTGGTCTGGGCCAGATTATCGGACCTTTTCTTGCAGGGCTCTTGGCCGAGATGAGTGGCAGTTTTTCCAGCAGCTTTCTCCTGGCTGCTTTTTTGGCGGGAAGCGCAGTATTCCTTTCTGCTTTTTTACCAAAAAAGATATAATCACCATGAAACACGTTTTTGTTAAAGTCTTCATATCCGCGGAGGTAGGAATATTATTTACATAGACTCATTAATTCTACTTTGTCACATTTGGATACAATATAACATCTTGAAATATTTAACATAATATGCTATTGTCTTTTGCAGAAACAGTAAGGAAAGCAAGTCTTCCATTCATTGCAAAAGAGGTAAAAATGAGCCACATGCCAACC
>VMSP01000088.1 GCA_013792135.1 Desulfocapsa sp.
AACAATGATACCTTCGCACTGTGGGAGAAATCCCATATTGCCCTCCTTTATTATGGTTAGTTTGCCAAAACTATTATTACCATAAAGGGGAGGGCATTTTTTACTCTCACATCGTCAAGGTCTCTCTTTTTCTACGCTACCTAATAATTAACCCCCTTGTTACCAAGAACCTTCAATGATGACTATCATTAAAAAAAAAAGAAGTTGCTCATCAGAGTGTTTTTTTCTGTGAGCAACCTCTGGTACAACCTTTACATTGCGGTAAAGTCATCCTTTGTTGCCCCACAGACCGGGCATTCATAGGAATCCGGAAGATCTTCAAAAGATGTTCCGGGTGCAATTCCGGCGGCGGGCTCTCCCACTTCCGGATCATACACATAGCCACAAATATTACATCGATATTTCTTCATTTCGCTCTTACTCCCTGAAGCTTGCTCAGGGGCCTCCTGTTTTTTTGCATTCTCCGCATGAACAGAACCCGGTCCTGCCAAGGGTCTGAACGCCTTTTTACTGGCCCCGCAAACCGGACAATGCCAGTCATCAGGGAGATCCCTGAATTGGGTGCCTTTGGCAATCTTCCCCTTACGATCACCCTTCTCCGGATTATATATATACCCGCAATTAACCATCTGGCACTGATACATTTCTTCCGGCGCTGACATAATCTTCTCCTTAAAAAGACACAAATTTATAAAAGAAGATCAAGCCTTCCAAACCCCATGCACATTACAATGCTCACGGGCTACGACCTTATCTGCTTTTATGGCAAAAAAAGCCTCAGGGGCATCACCGGGATTTAAAAACTGACGATAACAGGAATCTCCGGCAATCAGCTCAATCCATTCAATATAATGTTTTTCTTCCATGGGATGGGCAACACTGCCGACATTGACTTTATACCCGCCCTCCACCTTGGTAATCACCGGCACATGTTTTTCCTTAGCCGCATCTACTGTGTTTTCAGTAAGTAAAACCATGGGGGCACCGCAACAACTGAGATCTCCGCCTCCGGCATGAAGGACTTCAACAATATTACCGCAAATGTCACATTTATATACACCCAGTTTTTCAGCCATAATCACATCTCCATAAAAAAGTTAATTCTATCAGGCAGTACGGTCCTCGTCCCCCAGCACCACCCACATCAACAACAATCAATCATTTTCATGATCAGCAAGATAACGGGCCACACCCTCAGCCGTCGGGGTCATGGCATCGTCGCCCTTTTTCCAGTTGGCTGGACAGACATCACCATGTTGCTCAGTAAACTGCAGGGCATCAAGGACTCGCAAGGCCTCATCCACGCTTCTTCCTAGAGGCAGATCATTAACGACCTGACTACGGATCACACCCTCCTTGTCGAGAATAAACAGACCACGCAGGGCAATCCCCATGGGCAGCAAAACACCATATTTCTGAGAAATGCTCTTATCCAGATCAGCCACCAGAGGGAACTGAATATTACCGATACCACCACCATTCACCGCCGTATTCTTCCAGGCAAGATGGGTAAAATGAGAGTCAATCGAAACCCCCACCACCTGACAGTTCCTCTCTTTAAACCGATCAAGCGCCTTATTAAAGGCCAGGATCTCGGAAGGACAAACAAAGGTAAAATCCAAGGGATAAAAAAAGAGGACAACATATTGACCGCGCAGACCGGAAAGAGTAAACGCCTCATTAAAAGAGTTATCAGCCATTACGGCAATAGCCCTAAAATCAGGGGCCTTGTTAGTTACAAGTGGATTCATTCTATTCATTTTCCTTCTTCAGTTAATTTATTCATCATATTAAAAAAGAACACTTCAGGCCAGTGTTCCTAACATTTCAACAAAGCCCTGCTTAATCCTTTATGGCCGCCCGGCCTTCAGCGGTGATTCCAGATTTGCAACGCACCGGACTGTCGACATAGCCTTTTTTCTTGAGATCAGTGATCTTGGAACTGACTATTTTGGCATCAAGGCCGGTGGTGATCGCAATATCTTTGGCGGCACAAGGACCATCACACTCAGCCATAGCCTGCAAAATCTTTTTCTGCTCATCACTGAGATCTTTTTTCGCACATCCACATCCACATCCCATCGTCTTGTCTCCTTCTTTCGCTCTGTTTTTTTTCTGACATTTGGGACACAGTCCAACAAATTCAAGCCTGCGTCCTATTATAATATACCCATCCATCACCCCATGTGAAGGATAATCTTCCTTTTCCCGATTTAAAATTACATTGTCTACCCTGTGACATTGCACACAAATGACATGATCATGACCAAGAACATCACTATCAAAACACTTCTGGCGACCACCCACCTCCAGCTTCGCAATAATTCCAGCCTCAGACAGAAACTCAAGATTCCTGTAAACCGTTGCCAGACTGATTCGTGGCATTTTTTCCCTTACAACCCAGTACAGTTCATCAGCGGTCATATGCTGCCTGCTTTTCTGCAATTCCTTAAGAATTATTTCACGCTGGTTGGTCATTCGTATTGGCATATCGTCCCCCTGTCAGTAATGAATACTATATATAACTAATAATCATTACCGGGTCAAGCATTGATTTCAACAGTCTGACTGTATGTTTTTCTTTACAATCTTAGAAGAATGATTTTTTTATTATCAGAACGATGTACAAATCAAGTAAAAATGGTGCAGGGGCATGTGTTGCCTTGTGTAAAAAATGATATCGCCTAAACATTTTATTTCACAAAGCATTCACGTTGACATCGAAAAAGCAGCGGTTGAGTGCAGGCTCAACGACGAACGAGCCAGGAACAGTGAAAGTGTGAGCGACGAAGGTGTCGATCTGGGTACAAATTGGAATTCATGTCTCTGGAGACCTATAGATTAATCGGGGTGAACAATGCATACTTCCATGCGACCCACAGACCCTCCATCGAGCAGTTTTCTGACCAGCAGTCCAAGCGAGGACATGGTGAATGGTTTCAAGCATAACTCCTTAATTCCAATGGCCTTGGCGGAACCTTCATCGATCAGCTGACTGAAACCGGTGCAGAGAACAATCGGGATATCGGACCTGATCGCCAGCATCCTTTGGGCGAGCTCAACCCCGGTCAGTCCGGGCATAGTCAGGTCGGTAATCACCAGATCGAATAGGGTCGGGTCACTCCTGAAGGCTTCCAGGGCCTCAACACTTTGGACATGAGCGGTAACGGTGTAGCCCAACTGTTCCAGCATTTTCTTACCAATTCTGGCAAGATTCTCCTCATCATCAACAAACAGGATCCGCTCCCTGCCTCTGGGACATTCCTGGCATTTTACATCTATCTTTTCCTCAAGCTGAATGACTGGAAAATAGACATGGAATGATGTCCCCTGGCCGACAGTGTTTTCGACCGTAATGGCACCGTCATAGCTTTTGATGATCCCATGGGTGATCGATAAGCCCAAGCCCGTTCCTTTGCCAACTTCCTTGGTCGTAAAGTACGGGTCAAATATCTTGTCAATAATATCCGCTCCTATGCCGCTTCCGGTATCACTTACCGTAAATTCGATATACTCACCGGGTTTGATCTGTTGATCTTTTAATAATGTCAGAGAATCTATGGTTATCGAATGCAACCCTATCGAAAGGACACCACCAATTTTCTCCATGGCATGGAAGGCGTTGGTGCACAGATTCATGACGATCTGATGAATCTGAGTCGGATCGGCCAGAACAGACCTGCATTGCGGATCAATATCCTCATTAATGGTAATGGTACTGGGAAGCGAAGAACGCAACATCTTCAGCGACTCTTTGACCAGTGGCTGAAGCGTGAGCGGAATCCGATCAACGGTGGACTGCCGGCTGAAGGTCAGGATCTGCTTGACCAGATCTGCGGCGCGACGAGATGAGATTAATACTCCATCGAGATCTTGAGCGACTTGTGAATCCGGGGGAGTATGCATCAGGGCCAACTGGGTCAATCCCATGATGGCAGTTAAAATATTGTTAAAGTCATGGGCGATGCCGCCAGCCAAAACACCGATGGCCTCCAGTTTCTGGGCCTGATTCAATCGCGACTGCAGCTTCTCCTTTTCTTCCTCCGCCCGTTTGTGCGCCTCCAGCTCATGTTGCAGCTCACGGGTGCGTTCGGCAACCAGCATCTCCAGGTGGTCACGGTGATTTTGCAGCTCCGATCTCTGGCGGTCCAGTTCCAGAAAAATCCGTACCTTGGCGAGCAGAACCTCCGGCGCATAGGGTTTGACGATATAATCGATACATCCTGCTTCGTAGCCGCTGAAGATGTGCTGCTCATCCGGGTAGGCCGCAGTGACAAAGATGATCGGCATCAGTCTGGTAGCATCGTCTCCATGCAGATGCTCGGCCAACTCGAAGCCGCTCATCCCCGGCATCATGACATCCAGAATCGCCAAGGCAAAATTGTGGTCGAGGCTGGCGGCGAGGGCCTCGTTGCCGCTGCCTGCCTCAATAATCTCAGCCTCGACGTCGCGCAGAACCTGACGCAGAGCCACCAGATTTTCTTTCCTGTCATCTACAATCAGAATCTTCGGGATATGATTCATGTCTGACCTCAAGTCTTAATGTGTAAATTTAAAGAGTTACAGAATGTAATTCATCAAGGTTGCGGCTTCCGAGCTCGATAAGGCGCCGCCCGATCTCTTCCATTGACAAGACCTCGTCCACGGCCCCGCTGTCAATTGCTGCCTGGGGCATGACCGGGTATTCGGCCGTGGCCGGGTCCTGAACGATAGTCAGACCACCGGCCTCTTTAATTGTCAGCATCCCGGCGGCCCCATCCGCGTTTGCGCCTGAGAGAATGACGGCAATGATCCGTTCTCCCAAGGCCAGGGCTGCACTCTCGAAGAGCACGTCAATCGAAGGTCTCGACCAGTTGACCTTTTCTTCCACGGACAGAGCGATGGTCCCATTCTGTTCCACAAGCATATGGTAGTTGGCAGGTGCGACATACAGATGCCCAGCTTTGATCCACTGCTTATCGCAAGGCTCAATCACCGGGACTCTCACAGTGCCGGCCAGGTGCCGGGCAAATAAGCCGTCATCGTCGGGACGCAGGTGCTGAACTATCAGGATCGGCAGCCGGAAGTCCGGAGAAATGGACGACAGGATGGTGGAAAAGGCCTTGAATCCACCCGCTGAACCACCCATGACCACGGCTTTGTGGAGGATGGGACATACCGCCGATTGGTGCGCTTCTTTCTTCCTCATGGCCAGTTCTTTTTTTTATAAATACGTGCATTCTTATCGACAAGCTCGTAACGATCGCTGAAATCGGAAAACTGAAGATCCTCCTTGGTTCCAAGACACAGGAAGCCACCATGGACCAGGCTTTCGGTAAAGAGGCCCAAGGCCCTATTCTGCAGATCGTGGTTGAAGTAGATGAGCACATTCCGGCAGAAGACAAGATGCATTTCACCGAACGCACTGTCTGATGCCAGGTTATGGCTGGAAAAGACAACCCGTTCATTGAGTGCCTTGTCCATGGCCGCCGCTTGGTACCGGGCATGGTAATACTCTGAAAACGACCTCTTCCCGCCCGCCTGCTGGTAGTTCCTGGTGGCTTCCTTCAGCTTCCCTATTTCGTAGATTCCGGCACGAGCACGGTCGAGGGCCTCGTTATTGAAGTCTGTGGCGTAGATGGTTGTCCGGTCGTAGATACCTTCCTCCTTGAGCACTATAGCCAGCGAATAGACCTCCTCGCCGGTAGCGCATCCGGCATGCCAGATCTTGCAATGCGGCCAGGTCCTCAGCAAAGGGATCACCTTTTCTCGTACGGCCCGATAGACCAGGGGGTCGCGAAACGACTCAGTCACGGCAATGGAGAAATAGCGGATCAGGTGAGAAGCGAAGTCCTCGTCATCAATAATCCTCGGAATCATCTCCGACACCGATGCACAGCCGGCATTTGACCGAAACAGCATGGTCCTGCGCACGATGGAGGCCCGGGCATAGGAGCGGAAGTCGTAGCCGTAGCGTTGGTAGATCGTCTCCAGGAGGAGGTCAATCTCAGTATGCTCACCCTCGGGATTCTTCAACCCTTTATTTCCCTATTCATTCTGGAGCTAGCGACAAAGCCAGACCCGCATCATGGAGAAGAGCCGCTCCTGATCCAAGGGCTTGGGCAGGTAATCGTTGGCACCTGCGGCCAGGCACTTGTTGCGGTCTTCCGGCATGGCTTTGGCCGAGAGGACAATGATCGGCAGGTTGCGGAACCTGTCCTGGTTACGTATCCGCTGCATGGTCTCGTAACCATCCATCACCGGCATCATGATATCCATCAGCACCAGATCGATATCCGGCTGTTCATCCAGAAGCTGCAAGGCCTTCTCACCGTTCGCCGCTTTGATCGGCTTCATGCCGCTCTCTGCCAGCAGGCGGGCAACGGCAAATGTTGTCCGCATGTCATCGTCCACCACCAGCACTTTTTTATCCTTGAAGACAGTCTCCATGTCATGGAGATTGTGGATAACCTGCTGTTTTTTCTCGGGCATCTGGCTCACAACCCGGTGCAGGAAGAGTGATACCTCGTCCAGCAACCGCTCCTGAGAGCGGACATCCTTGATGACGATGGACTCGGCATGCTCACGGAGGAGTGCTTCTTCGTCCATGGTGAGATCACGGGCGGTGTAGACAACCACAGGGGGAAGGGCCACCCCTTCGTTTTCAAGCTGGGTCAGCAGTTCGCTACCATCCATGTCCGGCAGCCCCAGATCGAGGACCACGCAGTCGTATCCTCCGGAGCGGAGAGCGGCAAGGGCCTCTTGACCGCTTCCGGCCTCGTCCGTCTTGACGACCCCATTGCCGATCAACTGCACAATCTCACGGCGTATCAGCGGATCGTTATCCACCACCAGTAGACGTTTTGGCTTTTCAGGCGACATCTTATCGAGTTTCCGGAAGACCTCTTCCAGTTCTTCCAGCTTAACCGGTTTGGTAATATGGCCGACTGCACCCTTGCGAAGCGACTCGGTAGAGGCCTCTTCTGCGGAGACAATGTGTACCGGGATGTGCCGGGTATGCGTATTCTCTTTGAGTGAACTCAGCACGTTCCAGCCGTCCATGCCGGGTAGACCGAGGTCGAGGATCACGGCACAGAGATGGTGTTTCGTGGCCAACTCCAGCCCAGCCTCACCGGTCGGCGTAACCAGGCATTTCAACCCCTTTTCATGACATTTTTTATAGAGCAGCCGGGCGAAATTCGGATCGTCCTCAATGATCAACATGACCCGATCGGATGGTGCGATGCTGTCGCGATCGTCTGGAATTTGCAACTGGATATTTTTCTTTTCAACTTCAGCAGCCATCTCTTGTGCTTCAGCCGGCAAAGGCATTTCTGTTTCCTGCTTTCTGGTCGCCAGTTCGTTTGGCAGATAGAGGGTAAAGGTACTCCCACTCCCCAACTTGCTCTCCAGCTGGATTTCTCCGCCAAGCAGGCTTGCCAGTTCTTTGGAAATGGAAAGCCCCAGTCCGGTGCCCCCGTACTTTCTCGAAGTGCTGCCATCCGCCTGTTGAAAGGCCTCAAAGATGACCTTGCGCTGTTCCGTGGCAATACCGATGCCTGAGTCTTTGATCGCTACTGCCAGACACTCTTTTACTGAAAGTCCGCTTGCGGATAGATCGGTTTCAGGGGCGGGGCGACCGAAGGTGACGGTGACGCTCCCCGATTCCGTGAACTTGAGGGCATTGGACATGAGGTTGCGGATGATCTGCTCCAGGCGCTGGCGGTCGCTCGAGACCTCGACCGGAACCTCGTCGGTGACAATAATCTTAAGCTCGATTCCCTTCTCGTCTGCCAGGTGTTGGAACGAGTCGTGCAGCCCCTCGGCCAGATCGCTGATCCTTACTGTACCGAGCTGCAGCTCAGTGCGTCCGGCCTCGATCTTGGAGAGGTCCAGAATCTCATTGATGAGGGTCAGCAGGTCGCTGCCGCTGCCGTGGATGATCCGGGCCGATTCAACCTGTTCCTCGGTCAGGTTGCCCTCTCTGTTCCGTTCAAGTCCCTGGGCCAGGAGGAGCAGACTGTTGAGCGGGGTGCGCAGCTCATGGGACATGTTTGCCAGAAATTCTGATTTGTACTTGCTGGCCAGAGCCAGGGCTGCGGCCTTCTCCTCGAGTCCCTGCCGTGCCCGCTCAACCTCCTGCTTCTGCCGATCCAGCAGATCGTTCTTCTCTGCCAGTTCTTCATTGGTGACCTCAAGCTCCTCCTGCTGAGCCCTGAGTTCTTCTCCCGTCTCCTGCAGCCGCTCGGTCTGCTCCTCCAGTTCCTCGTTGGCGGCCCTGAGCTCTTCCTGTTGGGCCTGAAGTTCTTCGGTCAGCCCCTGGGACTCCGCCAGTGTTGCCGCCAGCTTGGTCTGGGTCTGCGAACTCTCGATGGCAACAGCGATGCTCTCGTTCACCGCATCCAAAAACGGTGACAGGGAGGCATCGAATGCGTGCAGCGTTCCCAGCTCGATGACCGCTGTGACCTTGTCGTTATGGAGGATAGGTTTGACAAGAATGTGGCGAGGGATAGTCTCGCCAAGACCGGATTCGATGGTGAAGTAGTTCTCCGGGACGTCAGCAACAATAATCTCCTTTTTTTCCAGGGCCGCCTGGCCCACAAGCCCTTCGCCGGGCCTGTATTCGCTGGACAGATGCCCCTTGCGCCTATGGGCGAAGCCGGCCGCCAGCCTGAGAGTGCCTTCTTCGTCCGCCAGGTAGATGAGACCGGTCTGGGCCTTTGACTGCTGGCAGAGAAAGGTGATGATGTTCCGGGCCAAGGCCTCCAACGTCAGGTCACTATGCATCAGGTCGGAGAGTCTGTTCTGGTTACTCTTTAATGCAGCCACCTGTTCAAGTTGCATTTCCGCTTGCTTGCGGTCGGTGATATCAAGAAAGCTTTCGATCATCGCCCTGAACGAGCCGTCCGGATTGTTCAGTCGTACAGCCTTTGTAAGGCACACCAGCTGCTTACCGTCGGGCCTGGTCATGGTAATTTCCCGTTCGATGGGGCCGGCAGCTCCGGCTTTAAACTGTCTGATCGGACATTCGTCGGTATTGCACAGGGGTCCGCAGAAAACCTGGTGACATTTCATTCTCTCCGCGTCTTCCTTGGCCAGGCCGGACATGGCAATAAAGGTGTCATTGGTTCGCAGTTGGTTGAAATCCAGATCTACCAAACGCTTGCCGTCAACCGCCGTATGAAAGAGACTGTCGAGTTCGTCGTGGGCGCTGATCAGCTCTTGATTCTTCTGCAGCAGCAGGCCGGCCTTGCGGGTTATTTCATCCTGTGCCTCCCTTCGTCTTTGGTTTTCCTCATGGAGTTCCTTGTTGCTCACCGCCAGTTTCGCGGTCATTTGATTGAATGCCTCTGCCAGATGACCGATTTCATCGGCTGAGGAAACGGGGAGTTGGATATCAAGATCGCCATCAGCCACCCGATTCGCCCCGTCCCGCAAGACCCTGAGTGGTCTGGTTACGTTCCGGTTCATAATGAACAGCATGATGACCACCGAAAGCAGGGCCAGGGCTATGGCCAGATAGATTTTATCCTCAAGAGGCCTGACCTCTGCCAATATCTCCCTGGAATTATTTTCAAGCACCACTATCCAGGAAAAATTACAAATCTGCTCATTCTTTGAGGTATTGACATAGCCCAGCAGGGTTTCCTGGCCGGAAGAAGAGCGGGAAGGGAAGTACCCCTTCTGTCCCTGAATCTGAGCGAAGAAAGGTTCAGTGGACAGATTCGTGCCAATGGCGAAAGGGGTTGAGGCATAAAGCAGATTACCGGCAGTATCCATAATACGAAGGGTGGTTGACTGGTATTGCTGGAAGTCTGCTTCAGTTGGACGGATGATGGACATGAGCGGAACAAGGGCCTTGATCACCCCCACAAACTCGCCGTTCTGATTGGATATCCTGACAGCAATGAGGATGACACGACCATCCTTCCCTTCCTCTGTCGAGCTGTCCATGCAGACATGGATACCCTCTGTGACGACCTCATCCCACCACTCTTGGTGCTGTTCACTATAGGCGGTCTGGGGGTCACCAGCCTCCCCTACCAGGAGGCCGAAGCGATTATAGACCGCTACTTTCTGGTAAAAAAGCTGACCATGCTCCTTTGCAAAAAAACGAATAAAGCGCTGTTCCAGCTTGTCGGAAAAACCTTCAATCCTGGCGGCAGTAGCCAGCCCCTGTACACTCGTATCGTGATCCGCTTGCCTGGGTTGCAAAGCGGCAAGCTGAAGCAAATTCGGATCAGAGGAGATGTGAAGGTTGGAGGCCTCCACAGCCATGCCAATGGTATCCCCCTGGTTGAGAAGCCTCATCTCTTCTATCCGTTGTGACAGATTCTGATCTATGCGCTGGATGAATTTTCTGGCAATACGGATGGTTCTCTGTCCTGCCATGTCTACCAGGACTGCCTTATTTATCTCGAGGGTGTAGAAGGACATAGCGGCAAAAAGCATGGTCAGGAGCACGTATCCGCCCAGAATCTTGGTCCGAATATTCATCTGTTCAGTCTCCGAAGATTATGGCGCCATTTTTGATCCGGGCCGGATAGAGGTGAAAATTGATCTCATGGCTTCCCCGGGGGACCAGAATGTCACCCATTGCGCTGGGGAAATGGTATCCCTGCTCAAGCACTTTTTTGATGTTCGCGCGGGAAACCGGCACATTCTGCAGCAGGCCGCGCAGCAGAAACAGTATATCATAGCCGACAGCGCTCTGGTGATCAAGTGGTCTGTTGAATCTGGCAGTATACTTATCACGCAGATTTTGGGCGTAGGGGTAGTTTTTGTTGTAGAGAAGCGGGGCTGCCAGGCGGATACCCTCGAACTCGGCCATTGTCAGGAAACCGGGCCATGCTCCCCCTGAAGAGGTAATGATCTGCCGGTTGAATCCGGCCTGCCGCACCTGCTTGATGACCTTGCTGATAAAATTAACCTGGCCGACGACATAGAGACCGTCTACCTCACCCAGCTTGGCGATTTTGTCCTGAATATTGAAATCATCCTCGGTGAAATGCTGCTCAGTCACACTCCATCCCGCTTGTGCCTTGCAGGCCGCTGATAAGAGCTGAGTGACCGACTGCCCATAGGGGCCGCTCTGGTAGAATATCCCCAGACGCTTGCTCCCTTGCTTGTCAAGGATGGAGATCACCGGTGTAACCTCATCACTGGCCATGGGATAGTAGCGGAATACCCATTTCTTGTCTGTGGTGAAGTCCTGGGCAGAGGTCACCAGCCCGATCAGTGGTACTTCCATGCGCTCCGCCATTGGGGCCAGTGCCATGGAGACCGGGCTGAGGGTGGAGAGATAAAGTACCGGATGGTGCTGGGCCTCAAGTTGCGCCATGGCCTTTTTCCCTTCTTCCGGATCGGACTTGCTGTCTTCAATGAACAACTCGATGGGGTGACCATTCATGCCGCCGTTGCCGTTGATTTCTTCAACTGCCATGAGCATGGCATCCCGCAGATCGCTGAGGTAGCCGCCCGATCCGGTCAGGGAAATAATAGCCCCAATCCTGATAGGTTCCGGCTGCCGGTTACAGGAGACTGTCAAGGTAACAATTACGCAAAGCAGCAGCATCAAGAGGATGTGCCATACAGATCTTTTCCCGCCGACAATGATGGTTGCACTCTTCATGCTGACCCTCCTAGCTCTTGTGGACATTGCTTCAACCGGGAGTGCGAATATTCCCAGTGTAACGTAAAACTATAGTCAAGAAGTACAGATCCGCAGGAGATACTGTTGCTGAAAAATCCATTGATCTCGCACAGAGACGCAGAGACGGAAAAAAATATCAGCGCCTTGCGCAAGCAATTTTTTACAAAAAAAAAAATTACTTTTGTTGATGGTGAATGCTAATTTTTTTAATTTATACGTTGATGATATATGCTGGAGCAGAGATAAGCAAGGCGGATTGCTGAACAGCGTTCATGGTGGCAGCATCTCAAACCGTCAGAGGCATGAGAGAGCAAAATCAGAGGAAAGAGGAAAAATTATTTTAACATAATGTCATGCCCGGAACCAGGAAGCGTTCCACTTCATCCGCAGGCATCGGCTTACTGATAAAAAATCCCTGTATTTCATCACAGAGATGTTGACGCATAAACTGAAGCTGCTCCAGAGTTTCCACTCCTTCAGCAATGGTTTTGAGGCCAAGACTTCCGGCCAGGGCGATAATAGCGGTGATAATGGCTGCATCATTGGGATCCGTAGTAATGTCCATGACAAAACTGCGGTCGATTTTCAAGGTATCAAGGGGGAAGCGTTTCAGGTAGTTCATGGAGGAATATCCCGTTCCGAAATCATCAACCGACAAAGTCACCCCAAGCTCTTTCAAGAGGACGAGGGTAATAATCGTCGCCTCAATATCCTGCATAATACAACTCTCCGTCAATTCCAGTTCCAGCATGGATGATGATAGACCACTGTCATCCAGGGCCTGTTTGACCATCGTCACCAGACCCCCCTGGCGAAACTGGTGGCTGGAGATATTGACTGCCATACGAATCTGTGCCAGGCCAGCCTGATGCCAGACGCATGCCTGACGACAGGCCTCATTTAATACCCATGCACCAATGGGGATAATAAGACCCGATTCTTCAGCAATGGAGATAAATTGCTGCGGGGCAATCAGGCCTCGCTCAGGATGCTGCCAACGGATCAGCGCCTCAAGCCCGGAAATTTTTCCACTGTACAGATCAATCTGCGGCTGATAAAAGAGCACAAACTCATCTCGTTCCAAGGCTTTTTTCAGGTCGATTTCAAGATTCAGCCTTTCAATGGCCCGATCATTCATATCATGGGCAAAGAATTTAAAGGTATTGCCACCGCTCTGCTTGGCGTAGGCCATAGCCACGTCGGCGTTTTTAAGCAGTGCCTCAACATCTTCAGTATCCCCGGGGTAAATAGAAATACCGATACTGCAGGAAATATTCATTTCCTGACCACCCACAGAAATAGGTTCTTGCAACATTTCCAGTATCCGCCTGGCCACGTAGGAGATGGACTCCTCTTTGAAAATTCCGGTGAGAAGGATACTGAATTCATCTCCGGTCAAGCGTGACAAAATAAACTCGGGCTCCTTGGCTAAAACAAATTTTCCGAAGATATCGGATCTCCGAACAGAGGATGCCAGGGAGCTTGCAATCATTTTTAACAGCTCGTCTCCTGCTTTGTGGCCAAGCGTATCGTTAATGCGTTTGAAACGATCAACACCGATATAGAGCAGGGCCACCTTGCTTTTTGCCCGCATGGCGGCGAACAGCGCCTGTTCCACATATTTGGTAAAGAGCAGACGATTGGGCAAACCGGTCAGAGCGTCATAATAGGCCAGAAAACGGATCTTTTCTTCCGCCTGCCTTCTCTCGCTGACATCCTGCACTGTGCCGTGCATACTGACGGGAGCCCCATTGCTATCATGTTCCACCTCGGCCTGCTCATGAATGATGCGGGTCGATCCGTCCGCCAGTTGTATCCTATATTCCAGTCGGTATGGTTTTTTTTCATCCAGGGCATTTTTCACAGTCGCCCGGACCGCTTCATTGTCGTCTGGATGGACACATTGCAGAAACATTTCATGACTGAACCGGCCATCGACGGGGGCCAAGCCGCATAAAACACACATCTGATCTGAACAATATACTGTATCTTTGTCGAAACCCCAGTCCCAGTTGCCCAGCTTGGCTATCTTCTGGGCAATAGACAAACGTTGTTCGCTCTGGCGCAGGTTGCGAAAGGCCTCTCCGGCACGCAGCAGATAACGCACCCGATGGCTCAAGAGCGGCCAGTTAACCGGTTTGGTCATAAAATCGGTGGCGCCGGCATCAAAGGCCCGCAGGATCGAGGCAATATCATCCAGACCGGTCACCAGAACAATGGCCGTGTCAATGCCGTTGGGCAACTTTCTCATCTCGGCACAGGCAGTAAAACCATCCATGCGCGGCATCTTGACATCCATGAGAACGAGATCAGGAGAGATACGCTGAAAAAGCTCCAGTGCCTCCACACCATCCTCCGCCTCTTCCACTGCCAGATTATCCTCAAGAAGAGTCTCAACAATGAGCAACCGTAACGCCATATCATCATCGACGACAAGCACAATCGGCTGTCGGCTGACACCTTTGCTGTTATGCATCAGGTATATTCTCCAGTTCTACCAGAAACGCATCAAGAACCTCTTGGAAGGACTCCTCCAGGATAGCAAGAAAATCCTTTGCCGCCTCGGATTTTTGACGATAACCAAAATCTTCCAGCTCTTTGCAAATTCCGGCCAGTTTAACGGCCCCGAGATTAGCACTTGCCGACTTCAGGCTGTGGGCCGATTCCTGCAGGAGAACGCTGTCTCCACTGCTGACAGCATCTCGAATGGATCGCAGGAGGGCCGGGGAGTTCTGCTGATACAGCTCTATAATTTTTTTCAAGACATTGGGTCTACCCGGACGCTGCAGTGAACGAATCATATCCAGTCTTGCCTGGTCGAGAAGTGATTTCCCCTGAGACCGACCCTCCAGCTCAGGAGCCCCTTCTATCTTCCGGCTCGTTATGGTTCTGGATTTCAAGAACTTCTCCATAACCTTCTGCAATGAATCCATATAAAAAGGCTTACTTAAATAATCATCCATACCGGCAGCCTGGCATTTTTCCTTGATGCCCATCTGCACGTCTCCGGTCAGTGCTATAATGGGCACCCGCTCTTTTCCGCACTCGGCCTCATTTCTCCGTATTTCCTTTGTGGCTGCGAAACCATCCATTTCCGGCATATGGCAATCCATCAGGATAAGATCGTATTTTTTACCGGTGGCTGCAGCCACCGCCTCTCTACCGTTTTCTGCCATATCAATCCGACACTGCATTATATGCAGCATAAATTGACAGACATCCTGATTGATCAGGTTATCTTCAGCCAGAAGGATCTGCGCATCAAAAACAATAGTCGATGAAAGTGAGCCATCCGGGTGCGCTACTCCTTCATCTGCTTTTTTTTCCAACCGGGAGAGAAGAGTAGCAAAGAGCAGGTTTTGGCGAACCGGTTTGGAAAGATACAACTCGACACCAGCGCGGGCTGCCAGAGACGACTGGTCATCAAAAGAAGCAGAACTTAACATAACAAGACCGATATCACAGATTAATGGATCGGTCCGTATCTGCCGAGCCAACTCAATGCCATCCATTTCCGGCATGTGCCAATCGAGAAGAGCAACATCATAGGATACACCCTCAGCAGCGGACTTTCTCAGCAAATCCAGAGCCTGAGCCCCGCTTTCGACCGCAGCACAGGTGACCCCCCAAAATCGCACCTGGCTTGTCAGAATATCACGATTGGTGGCATTATCATCAACAATGAGAAGCCGCATACCGAGAAGATTGTCCCTTTTTTTATACCTCTCGCCGGAATCGGGGCGACAGGTGAACGTCAAGGTGAACCAGAAAACTGAACCTCGGCCCAGCTCACTTTCGACACCTATTTCACCCCCCATGAGCTCAACGAGTTGACGAGAGATGGAGAGTCCAAGACCGGTGCCACCATATTTTCTGGTAGTTGAGCTGTCCGCCTGGGAAAACAGATCAAAAATATGATCTTTCTGGTCTGGGCTAACACCTATACCCGTGTCTTCGACAGCAAAACGAAATGTTCTTTTTTCTCCTGCTGCCGCCACCTCCTCAATGCGCACCACCACTTCACCCGAATTGGTAAATTTAATGGCATTAGAGAGCAGATTCACCAGTACCTGACGCAACCGGTTTGAATCTCCCTTGGCGGCAATGGGCATAGGACCTACAAAGACAGGGATTAATTCAAGACCCTTAGCATGGGCCCGCTCTGCCATCATCTCGGCAGCATCTTCAACCAGTTCGCGCAGATCAAAAATATGCTCTTCCAGTTCGAGCTTGCCTGCCTCTATTTTGGAGAAATCAAGAATATCGTTGATAATAGCCAGAAGGGAATCGGCAGAACGCAGGATTGTGTCGGCAAAATGACGCTGTCTCTCTTTGAGACCCGTATTAAGTAGCAGCTCTGTCATCCCCAGGATCCCATTCATCGGTGTACGTATCTCGTGACTCATAGTGGACAGGAATTCACTTTTGGCCCTACTGGCGGCCTTGGCATCGACAAGGGCTGTCTCCAGATTCCGTACAGTTTCTTCCAGTTCTTCCTTGGCAAGCGAAAGCTCACTTGTTCGAGAAGCAACCATATTCTCCAGGCCTGTGCTATACTGAAACAGGGCATTGTCTCTGGACTGAATCTCGGTGACCATGTCATTGAAACGGTCAATCAGGACACCGAATTCATCGTTGCTCTCTTTCTTCACCCTGACTGAATAATTTTTCCCCCGTGTTATCTCCCCCATTGACTGCACCAGAGAAAAAAGCGGACCGGTAAAGGCTTTCTGCATCCTGGTGGCAACAAAGAGAACAACAGCGAGAGAGAAGGCAACAATAAATGAAATAACGACATAAAAGGAACGAAGCCTGGTATGGAGCCGGCTCATATCATTGACCAGATGAATCACCCCCACCGAGTTCTCGGCAAAATTGACATCCTGTATAATATGCATATAGCCGTCTGCCATAAAACTGATGGAACCGACCTGAAGCTCGTCACTCTTCAACCTTATTTTCTCATCCAGATGACGGTGAATCGCAGCACGGAGATTTGCATCACTGTGACCATCAGAGCTGTATTCTGCAAATAAGGCACCTTGCGCATCATGCAAATCGGCATGGATTATTTCAGGTTTAACCCGGAGGCTTTTCAACATGCCCCCGGCAGCCTCCTGATCATTAAAGGCCAAAGCTGCACCGCTGTTTGAAGCGATCACCTCGGCCATAGAAGACAGCTCTTCAGCAATATATTTACGGGCATTTACTTTCTCGTTCACAACCAATGCAGTGGTGACCAGAATCAGAGCCAGCACGGTAGTCAGACTCATCATCAGAAGAAGCTTGGTTCTGATGGAGAGATTATGACTTTGCAATAAGCTGCTCATTTCAGTCACCCTCCACGATATTTGCCAACTGCAGGATCCGGGAACTAATTTTCAGTCGATGTCGCTCAGCTTCCCGAGGGTTTATCTCAAAATGCAGCCTGCCATTTTTACTGATAAAATTAATGATCCCTCCGATTCTGGCAAAGTCAGGCGTTTCGCCGATAATCAACACCGGTTGGTCTTTGACGGCAGTCAAAAACCTGAGCAGAGTGGCACGGTCAATTGCATTACTGACAAAAAGAATTTCACAGCCCCGGCAGTCCCCTGCCGGGGGTATGAAACGAACTCGCAAGGTCCTGTCACCGACCTGCTTGCCATCAATGGACTTAAAGGCCATGGCAAGCGATTCATCTTCTCCGACAAGCCCGACATCAATGGTTGCAGGAGAGTCGGCAAAGATTTTTTCGGGCCAGAGGGTGACCTTGGCAAAATTGAGGATAAACGCCGCCTTCACCGCATACTCCTCCCCTTCTCTGGCGAATACTTTATCGGAGAGCAGCAGACTGCTTCCCAGGCACCAGAGGCAAAGAGAAATTACCAAAGCCCAGTTGTTATGTATGGTTTTCTTGAACACAGACACGGCCTCGGCTTAAAATTTATAGGTCAGCTTACCGTACACAGCCCGCCCAACTTCGGTGGGAAGGGTGAAGGTCTCCTGAACAAATTCAACGTGACCTCCGTCCAGCAGATTCTGGCCAACCAGCGACAGCTCGATCTCGGCCACCGGCCGCCAGGCGAGGCGCAGATCGCAGGTGGCGTACTCATCGATCGTGTACAAGCCATTTTGCGACAGAAGATAAACCGCGCTGGCACTCCCCACATAACGAAGCCAGATGTTCAGATCCAGGTCGTCGCGCAGATTGATAAATCCCCGTAACGAAGCCTGGTACTGAGGCTCTTCTCCAACCTGCCTGTCGAGCTCCATATTGCTGTCAAGATAACTGTAGGCAAGATCAAGCTTCAGCCAATCAGTGGTCTGCCAGGCAAGGGCAAGTTCCAGGCCTTTGGATGCGGCAGAACCGCTATTGGTGGCCAGCTTAGTCTGCACAATACCGGTTCCAGTAAATGCAGTATCCTGTGGTTCAAATTTCCTCAATTTATCATAGTCATTGTAAAAGAGAGCTGCGTCCAGTGAGAAATCATGAGAAACAAGAAAACGATATCCCAGTTCATAGGCTGTCAGTTTTTCCGCCTCCAAATCATTATTCCCCAACATTTGTATCATTACCGGTACGGGGGTAAGTGGATTATAAAAGGGGCTGGAGGGACCAAAACTGTCAGGGAAGGGCATGATCGCGGCAAGGACAGTCCCGTCATCCTCCACCCTGGAAGGCGTGCGTACTGCCCGGGAAACGGAGGTCCACAGCTTGTGATTGCTCTGTGGAGCCCAACGGAGACGAACACTGGGCTGGAACTCGAAACCGGTGTAATCATTATGCTCCAGCTTTGAACCAAGGGTCAGCCAGAAGCGGTCACGGGCAAGCATGATTTCATCCTGCAGAAAAACACTGTAGAGACTATCCTGAAGGCTATCCGGATCCATTGTTACAATGGATACATCTGCAGGACTGAAATCATCATGGCTGGAACGATAACGCGCACCCCAGACGACATCATTCCGCTCCCCGACCTTTATGAGATGCTGCAACTCGACATCAAAACTGTCCCGCTCCTCTTTAACAAAGGCCTCATTACGTTTAGTTCCGTCATAATAGGCCTGCAGGGTAAATTTGGATTCTGATGACAGCACATGCTCCCAAAGTGCAACCATGTTTTTGCCGGAGACGTTCGTGTCGTCCTCAATAAAGCTGGAGAACCCGCCAGGAAGAGACCAGACCGAGGAAGGGACAGTCATCTGCTGGTCAATATTGCCGCTATAGATATCACCATGGAGAGTGAAGCTGTCTTTTGTCGTTAATGAAGAATCAAGGCGAAAGCCGCCACGCGCCATGTCCCAGTCATCATCGGCATCTTCACCTGTAGGATACTGAAATTCATCTCTGGCAAAGCCTTTAGCATAAAAACGGCCATAACTATTTTCACCAAAGGACGTCCCATAACGGGCGCCGGCAAAGGCCTGCTCCTGATTACCGCCCCCCAGGGAAACAAGGCCCCCCAAGGTATCAGCTGCATGTCTGGTGATAATATTAATAACGCCGTTTACCGCATTGGCACCCCAGAGGGTGGCACCGGGGCCGCGGATAACCTCGATGCGATCGATATCCTCCAGCATGACGTCCTGCACCTCCCAATATACTCCGGAATAGGTCGGAGTATAGACACTGCGTCCGTCGATCATTACCAGCAGCTTGTCGGCAAAACGGCTGTTGGCAGAGCGGCTGTTCACCGCCCATTTATTTGAGTCGATGCGGGCCACATTGATTCCGGGAACCATGCGCAGGGCATCGGGGATATTGGTTACACCGGATTTTCTCAGATCATCATTGGTAATGACAAAAATAGCAGCAGCGCTGTCAGAGAGGTTCTGCACCTTTTTACTGACCGAGGTGACCTTGAGGCCCATCAGTTCCTCAATGCTTAATCCGGTCAGATCCTGCTCCTCGGCTCCTGAGACAGTGGGGTGCTGTAACAAAACAAGAGAGGCCAGAGCACATAAGAGCTTGTATTTTTTCACACCTTGAAAATTTTTTCCTGTCCCGGAACGCATACGAAAACTCCTGGCTCTTTTTAGTAAGGCCCATCAAAACAGCAAATCTTAAATATGTTAGGATACCAGAGACTGACACCGGTTAGCAAATTACTTTTGTGTATTTTATTGTTTTTCGAGAATATTTGACCACACCCAAAGGACGCGGTTTTTTACACATGAATAAAATCGTTTCCTTATGGCGGGGACGACCGTTCAGAAGCGATAGACTACTTTCAGGCGCAGACTCCTGCCATCCTGCTCCAGGGCGTTCTGCCAGTTGATGTCGGATCCAGGGTGATCGTAACGCACATCAAACAGGTTATAGAGCCCCAGTGATACCTCCACTCCTTTTGCCCACTCGTCAGCCACCAGATTCAGATTTGACAGCCAGTAGCCGTCCAGGTCGGTGCCGTCGATGGCCTGGCGCTTGCTGTAATACTGTATTTCGGAGCCAAAGCTTAGGCCGGTCACAGGCAGCGGGCCGGAGAAATTGAGTTTGCCCAGCAGCTGGGGGGAATTGTCGAGGCCGGCGCCGCTTTCATAAGACACATCCTGGTAGGACACGCTACCCCGCAGGCGGCCAGTCCAGTCCCAAGTCTTGTCGGCAGAAAGCTCTACACCGTTGGCCTTCACATCTTCGTCCGACTGGTATTGCGAAATACCGCTGAGCGTATCCACCCCCAAGGTCACCAGCCCCTGCATGGACCACTGATAAACTGAAGCGCGCAGATTCAGATTCTGTCGCAGGCGGTGATCCATCACCAACTCCAGAGTGTCGATGGTCTCGCTCTCCAGCTCTGGATTGCCGACCTGTGCCACACCATCCTCATAGTCACGTTCGTAGGCATTGGGCTCACGATGGGCGCGGCCGTACATTGTCTTCAAGGTGGTGTCGGGAGCCGCCTGCCAGATCAGCGCGGCGCGCGGGCTCAAATTGTTGTCGCTGGTGTCATTGCGGTCGCAGCGCAATCCCAGGGTCGCGGTCACGGTTTCACTGAGGGCCCATTCGTCCTGGGTATATACGCCCGCCCGCCAGCCCGAACCAGGGATAACGATATCGTTGGTGGAATCGACGATATCCTCGGTGGTCTGGTCGCGACGGCTGTTGTCCTGAAACTCCATTCCAACCATCAGCTTGTGGCCGGACCAGAAAGTGGAGAGCAGACCCAGTTCAACGCCCTGCCAGTCGCTGGAACCGGTGCTAAAATAGGGGGTGCCATAACTGAACAGCCCGGTGTAGCGTGTCCGTCCCATGAACAGCCGGGCTGACAAGTTCAGGTTGTCGCCAGCGAAGCTGTCCTGATAGCGCAACTGGGTCATCAGGGTGCGGTCACGCTCATATTGCCCGGATAGCAGGGGCTCGGAATAGAAGCTTGCGGTGGGGTCATCCTTGTGGCGGTCTCCAGCGGAGAATTGAAACGACCAGGGGCCGCGGGCCAGATGGGTGAAGAATTCCTTGTCCCGCTCACCATCCATGCCGCTCGCCACGCCGCTGTCGTTAGCATAGAAGTTGGGGTCGTCAGTCGCACCCGGATATTCGAAGAACAGATCCTCTCCCTTGGCCTTGTAGGCAGAGGCGGACAGCAGCATATCGACCCCGTTGTCCAGTGTTTTGCCCCAGGTCGCCCGGCCCTGCCGCGCGGACTGCGGGCCTTCGTAAGACACCGCCAGTTCTGTGCCGTCCACCCCCGCGCCGCTACGCGTCACCACGTTGATGACGCCGAACAGGGCATTCTGACCATACACTGCGCCACCGGGGCCGGGAATGAATTCGATGCGCTCAATCAGATCCAGGTCGAGGGGTAATACCCGATCAAACGATGCGCCGTCATACACCACATCGTTCCATCGATTGCCATTGACGGTGAGCAGCACGCGGGTATTGAAATCGCCGGGCAGGCCAAAACCGCGCGTGCCCAGATAGCTGTACTGGCGGTCGTAGGTGGTATGGATTCCGGGCAGGCTGGCCAGGGCCTCGCTCAGGGTGCGCCAGCCGAAGGCCTTGATTTCGTTGCGGGTAATGATGCTGACGGCTGCGGCAACCTTGTCCTGCCTCTGCTCGTACTTGGAGGCACCGACGATGGTGATATCAAGCAGTTGCTCCACGGAGAGCTCGGTCAGATCCGTCTTGGCCCAGGCAGGGGGTGCCCAGGCAGCGGCCAACAACAGAGAAAGGAGGAGCAGACGTGAGTTAGGTCGGATCATGGCAATACCTCATCGGCAAGTTTCTGCTACTGAATACCGGCATGGACAGAACCGAATTCAAGAACCATCTCAATCTAATCAATAGCAAACCAACCTACAACTTCAGACCAAATCGTCTAAGGCCATTTGTAACTATTCAGCTGGAATTATTTACGTTATATTGGGAAAAGAGTTCTGTTGTCAACCATAGAGTGCTGAATAGTTACCATTATGGTAGCATAAAGTTCTCTATCATTAAAAAAAATCAGATTTTTATATGAATCAAATAATCGAAGTCATAAATCTCAGTAAATTCTTCGGAGAAAATCAAGCAGTAGCAGACGCCTCTTTTTCCGTCAAAGAGGGAATCTGTTTTGGCCTGCTGGGCCCCAATGGCGCGGGTAAAAGCACCACCATGGAGATCGTGGAGGATATTATTACCGCCAGCAGTGGTGAAATCCTCTACAAAGGTCAACCCAGAAGCGCCTCATTCCGCGAAGAGATCGGAATCCAGTTCCAGCACACCTCGCTGCTCAATTTTCTCTCGGTGGAAGAGACCCTGCTCTCCTTTCACAAGCTGTATCAAGAGCCGGAAGACCTGCAAGTCCTGATCGAGCGCTGCGATCTCACCCCCATTTTAAAAAGGCGTAACGATCAGCTCTCCGGAGGCCAGCTGCAACGACTGATGCTGGCCTTAGCCCTAGTCAACCGACCGCGTCTGGTCTTCCTTGATGAGCCTTCAACCGGACTTGATCCGCAATCGCGACGAAATCTCTGGGATATAGTCCGCCAGATCAAGGAAGAAGGAAAGACCATCATCATGACCACCCACTCCATGGAAGAGGCCGAATACCTCTGCGACGAGGTGGCGATCATGGACATGGGCAGTATTATTGCCTGGGACACCCCGACCCGGCTGATTCAAACCCATTGCCAGGGCAACTCCATTCTCCTGCCCGAGTCAGCCTTTAAAATAAATCTGGACACTCTCCCCTTTACCTGGAAGCGGCGTGACAAGACCATTGTCCTTGAAACCGCCCATATCCCTGAAGGACTGAACAAATTGCTGCAGCTCGATATTGACCTGACCGACATGGCTATCCACTCATCCAACCTTGAAGATGTTTTTTTATGTCTGACCGGCAAAGGTCTGAGGGACTAAAGACCGATCTCCAGCAGAGACGCTGAGAAAGGATCTACGGAACAATTACATATACCAAATAATTACGAAAATTTTACCATGAACTTCAAACGCATGTGGGCCATGTTTACGGCCAGAAATCACGAATTTTTCCGAGACCGGGCCGCCTTTGGCTGGAATTTTGCCTTTCCCTTCCTGATCATTGTCGGCTTTGGTCTCATCTTTGGAGGCAAGGAGCATCAACAGTTCAAGGTTGGCCTCTTTACGAACACACTCCAGACACAGGAAACGGGAAGCACAGTGCCCCTTTCTTTTCAACAGGGGAAATATCTGCAGTTCATTGATTTTTCCAGTCAAGCAGAAGGTGAACAGAAACTGCAACATCACAAGATTGACCTGCTGCTCGACAGCCGGTCCCCGGAACACCACTACTGGATCAATGACTCTTCCCCCAACGGCTACATTACGGAACAGATATTCCTCGCCTCCCTGATAAAAAACAGTGAGGGATTGGCCAGGAAACAGATTGTCAGAGGAGTACAGATCCGCTACATCGACTGGCTCTTCCCCGGAATTTTGGGCATGAACATGATGTTTTCTGCCCTCTGGGGGGTCGGCTATGTGGTGGTTCGCTATCGTAAAAACGGGGCTCTGAAAAGGCTCAAGGCCACACCTCTCACCTCTTTGGAGTACTTGAGTGCCCAGATGTTCTCCCGCATCTTTCTTATCATGTTCACCCTTATCGTGGTCTGGATCGGCTCCAACCTGATCTTCCACTTCCAGGTCCACGGCAGCTATGGCGCCCTGGCCCTGATTTTTTTTCTCGGTGGCCTCAGTCTCTGCTCCATGGGCCTCGTTCTGGCCGCCCGCGGCACCAGCGAAGAGTTCACCAGCGGCATCCTTAACTTCATCTCCTTGCCCATGATGTTTCTCTCAGAGGTCTGGTTTTCCCTCGAAGGCTCTCCCGTCTGGATTCAGGGGATCACCAAGATCTTTCCCCTGACCCACCTGTTGACCGGGGCGCGCAAGATCATGAATGACGGAGCATCTCTCGCCGATGTCCAGAGCGAATGCCTGGTGCTCATAGCCACCACCCTTATCTGCCTTATCATTGCCGCTCGGCTCTTTTCCTGGAATGAATAATGATGGCGTCGCCAGCCAGATACCTTGACAGCCACTGCCACCTGCAGGAGAAAGGCCTGCCCCAGGTAACGGATGGAATTATGGCGAGGGCCAGAAACGCTGGAGTTGCCAGGATGCTGTGCAACACCACTTGTGAAGCAGATTGGCAGGCGGTGGGCGATCTGGCAGCAAGCAGACAGGAGGTCATCCCTTTCCTGGGCATCCATCCCTGGTTTGCGGAAAACGCCGGAACGGGATGGGAAGAACGACTTCGAGGCATGTTGAAACAGATTCCGGCTGGTATTGGCGAGACCGGACTGGATAAATGCTGCCGGACTGATTTTTTGAGACAACAACAGATCTTTGAGACCCAGTTGCTGATAGCCTCAGAGCTGAAGCGTCCTCTGGTGATCCACTGCGTCAAGGCCTGGGGTAAACTCCTGGAGATACTGGAGGCGTACGCAAGCCAGTTGCCACCAATGATGATCCATTCTTTTGCCGGTTCCCGCGAGACCCTGCAGCGGCTGATCCGGCTAGGCTGCTTCATCTCCTTTTCCGGAAGACTGCTCGCAGACAGTAAACTCCACCCTTGTTTTCTGGCAACCCCACTTGCCAACCTGCTTTTGGAGACCGACAGCCAAGGACAGCCTGGAGTCGCCAGCACCATGAATGAAGCAGGAGCGACCGACGTGCCGGCTCAACCCTATAACCATATACTGTTCTCTGATGAGCCAGCAGCCATCAGTCATCTTTACCAGTTAGCAGCGAGGATGCGAGGAATGGTTCTGGACGAATTTTGCCAAGGAATATGGAGAAATGGAGAGATTTTCACGCATACAATCCTTCCTCGGTGAGGAAGGATTCAAACAATTGCAACAAAGCTTTATCACCATCGTCGGGATCGGCGCGGTGGGCGGCCATGTCGCCGAAGGGCTGGCCAGATCCGGGGTTAGCCGGCTGCGCCTGGTCGACTTTGATACCATCCATCCATCTAACATCAACCGCCAGATCATGGCCCTTGACACCACTCTGGGCCGCCCCAAGGTCGAGGTGGCGAAGGAACGAATTGCGGCCATCAACCCCGCCTGCCGGGTGGAGGCACTGCAACTCTTTGCCGGTGATGAAAGCCTGGAACAGATCCTGTCGCCGGCTCCCGATATCCTGATTGATGCCATCGACTCCATGAACCCCAAGGTACAGCTGCTGACCGCTGCCCACACCCGCCACATCCCAATCATCTCATCAATGGGAGCTGCCCTGCGCAGTGATCCCACCCAGATCCGCATCGCTGATATCATGGACACCAAAAACTGCCCCCTGGCCAGACGCCTGCGCCAACGGCTCAGACGCGCCGGCATCGAACGAGGCATCTCCTGTGTCTTTTCCACGGAAGCGGTTTCCTACCATTATGATGAGCCGGAAGAAACACCCGACCCTGACGAACCTATGGCCAACCGGGGACATCAGCGTCGCAGCCTGGGCAGCCTGCCCACCCTGACCGGTATCTTCGGTCTTGTCATCGCCAATGAAGTCATCATGAGACTTAGCAGCAAGCAGCTCTAAACTCATCTCTGCACACGAGAGCAACGAAACATAACGGCACATCAATATGTGCCATTCATCAATCAATACTTTCAGCAAGTTACAAAAAACATCAATATGGATTAATATTGTTTTCAATCATACCTGTAACCTCAAGCAATCTGAGCCATTCTTGTTGCACTTCTTTTCCATCAAACATTTCCATCTCCCCCTACCCGGCGCCAATTCTGAAAATTCACACCCTATCTGAACTTAAAATTTTATTTCCTGGCGCTGATGCGCTACAATGAAAAAAAATGGTCATCATATCCATACAAACAGGAAGAGGTCACCATGCATTCCAGACCCCCCAGGCAGATTGAACCTACTTTAGCCTTTACACTCATGAAGCTTGCCCTCCAGGTCTTTGAAAAAAAAGTCGCCGAGCTGACCATGGAAGAGTATGCAGAGGCGTACCTACAGGCCTGCCATGAGATGTCCCTGCAAGAAAAGATCCTTCTGTCTGAAGCAGCCTGTGGGGTTATAATTCCGCACAAGACAATTCTGGCAACCCTCTTCACCCTCCAGGCAGAGCATGGTGATCCAGAAAATTTCTTCCACTATCTGCAAAGAAACAATCTGCAACTCGATGACTACCTCATCGTTCTGCGCAATGATCTGACGGTTGAGACCATTCTTGCCAGAATTGCTTTTCATGCCGATCCCGTAAGCCATCAGGAGCTGGAAGCTTACTACGATAACCATCTGGATTCATTCTATTCTCCTGAACAACGCGGCACTCGCCATATCTTCATCAGTACTGAGCACACTTACTCGGACCGGAAGGCAGATGCTCTCCGACATCGAATACAAGCTCTTCACTCCCGACTGCAGCACGATCCGCAGAACTTCAGCATGGAGGCCCGGCTTCATTCTGACTGCACCACAGCTATCGACGGCGGATACTTCGGACGAGTCAGCCCTGGTGATCTCTGCGCCACTCTGGACCATGCCCTTTTTCGACTTGCAACCGGTGAGATCAGCCCAATCATCCAGACAGCACAGGGATTTCATATCCTCTTCTGCGAGGCCATCCATCCGGGACAGCGCTTAACCTTCCAGCAGGCCTCTCAGCAGATTCAACAGATTTTGACCAGAGAGAAAAGGAATACTGCCTGCAGGACCTGGATCAAATCGTTATTTCATAACCTCAAATAAAGAAGCCAACTCATGTCAACCCCCGACAAACCTGCAACAACCGCCACCATCACCAGCTGCTTTACCGTTAAAACAATCTTCCTTGAAAAGGAAGATTCAGTTGAATCGGTTGAAACCATCGAACTGGTCAGGCCCGGTCAGATCATTGCCTCACTTTCCTTTGATAACAACACTCCAGCCACAGACTCCACTTCGGCCAAACACTCCGTATTGATCCCCGGCCCCAATACCCAATTTTCCGCCAGAGGAGATTCCCTGCTGGCCATAGTGGCAGGCTACCCCCAGATCACCAGAAAACAAAACGGTAACGAAGAGACAGTAATCTTCACAATCACGCCCTTGGTCACCATCAGCCCTGATCAGATGGAGGCCAGCCTGACCCTCTATCCACCTCTGCCGAAAACGCCCCCACTTCAGGTTGACGAACTGGCAGAGCTTATCAAACAGGCAGGGATTCGTTATGGCCTGAACAGAGAGATTCTGCAAGGCTGCCTGGAGCAAAGCACTACGGAACTGAAGATTCTTACTGACGCCCTCGTTGCCAAAGGTTCACTGCCCATTGCCGGCCTTGATGCCCACCTCCGTTTTGAGGTGGAAATTGGGTCTATTCCTGGAAAAATCATGGGGAATGGAAAAATTGATTTCCATGAACGGAAGATGTTTATCAGTGTACGCAAGGGGCAGCTCATCGCCACCAAGGTTCCAGCGACCACCGGCAATCCAGGAACCAATGTCCTGGGACATCCCATTCCACAGCAGCAGGGACAGAATATCACGGTCAGCGCAGTCGACAATGCCGGCTATGACGAGGAAAGCGGTGAGATCCGCGCCATAAAACCCGGCGTCCTCTCAGTTGTGAATACCACGATCAAGGTCAGCTCAAAATTAACCATCCCCGGCGACATAAATTACAGTACCGGTAATATTGAGGCCAATGACGCAGTGGATATCGGTGGTTCGGTCCTGCCAGGATTTCAGGTGAACGCCCATGGAGATCTGAAAATTAGCGGTGGGGTCAGATCGGCAACCGTCACCTCCCAGGGTAATGTTCTGATCCAGGAGGGAGTCAGTGGCAAACAGACCGTCATGCGAGTCACAGGTGATGTTGATATCCCCTTTGTCGAACAGGCCACCATTACCGCCGGGGGAACTATTATTATCCGCAGGCAGGCCTATTACAGCCGAATCTTTGCCGGAGGCGATATCCATTGCCAGGAGGAAAGTAAGGTCATTGGTGGCATAACCATGGCTGGCGGCAATCTCAGCTTGGGCCAGGTGGGATCAGACAATGCCGTTCCCGCCCTGATTGCCGCCGGTACTGATGGGAAACAATATCTCAGATATGAGGCCCTGCTGCAGGAAATCACGGAAAAGGAAGATGAACTGGAGCACGCCCTGCAACTGCACGGCCATAACAGCCAGTTACCTTTTCACCTGACCATGACCGAGGATCTGGAAGAGATGAACAGCGACCTGCACAAAATGAATCTGGCCACAGACAAAAAGGCAGACACCCCCGAGGAGCTGGCCTATCGACTCAGGAGTCGAAGTATCAAGGTTCATGGCCAGATCTACGCAGGTACCCTGTTGCGTATCAGCAATGTGACCAAGCTGGTGGAAGCAACCACAAGCTCCCGGAAGTTTACCCTCTCCGAGGATCTGCAGGAAATCATTTCTCTCCCCCTGTGAAATTATCAATAATTACTTATCATTGACAATCATTTCTGGTATTTTCACTCTTTAAGTGATTAACATCAGAACTGTTTCTCTCAATGGGCATTTTACCTCTCTTGCTAATGCAGCACAAAAATGGAGCATGTCATGTTTGTCAAACTGTGGATGAAAAAAGATGTCATTAGCATAGCCCCCGAGCAAACCCTTGCTGAAGCAGCAGAAGTAATGCAACAAAATCGGATCAGACGCCTCCTCGTGACGCAGGGTCCAACCCTGGTCGGCATCATCAGTCAGCATGATATCCAGAAGGGAATCCCTGCCAATGGCGATGAAAGCACTCGAATGATTGCATCACAGAGCAAGGTGGAGGCATATATGACCCACAATCCTATCACCGCTGAGCCCATGGACCCCCTCGAAGATATTGCTCTATCGATGCGCAAAAACAAGATTGGCGGGATACCGGTTCTTGAGGATGGTACCCTGGTCGGCATTATCACCGAATCCGATATCTTCCGGGCGCTGACCGAGATTCTGGGTGCCGGTAAAAATGGAGCTCGCGTCGAGCTGAAAATAGGTCATAGCGCTAAAGACCTCTTTCAGATCGTCAAACTGTGCAAACAATTCGATATTGCAATCACCGCCATTTCCATCTTCCAGGATTTCAGTCCGGAACATCAGTTACTCACCGTCCGCCTGGATGGTGAGGAACTGGATGGTTTGATTGATGCCCTCTGGGAATCCGGCTGTCAGATCAACAGGATTATGCGCTTTGATGAAGAAGGAATGGCTGATACTTAGGGATCCTTGCCATAAAGCAATGTCACCGTATTTTTGACATCGGCTTTTTAAAAAAAGCGTGACCGCCGCCCTCATCACTTTCCACACTGGACCACTCAGAACGGACCAACCACCTTATCGGCGCTGGCCATGCTGTCCAGAATCTCATACATATTGGTGATTGTCCCCACCTGCAGATTCTTTTCCAGTTTGAAAAACTCAAGGCAGGTGCCGCAGGACAAGATCTTCACCCCTTTTTTCTCCAGGGCCTGCAGGGCCTCGAGGGCCTTACCCCCAGTCGCCACCAACTTGACCCCGCCATTATAAAAAAGAATCCGGCTGGGTTGAGGTGAGATCTCCTTGATAGTGGCAATATAGGTCTGCAACAAGGCCCATCCCAACTCATCACTGCCCCGCCCCATGGAGTCGGAAGCAATTACATAGACCAGATTGCACTCAGTCGATACTCCGCCTGGAATAGCACAGCTGTAATCAACCTCATCAAAAGGCACAGACGACTCCACCCCTTCCTGCTTATCTACCGGAAAACTCAGGAGAAAAGAGCCATCTATTAGTGTTGTCAACTCCACCGGGCAATTCCGGCTATGACCAAAACGCAAGACATTATCCCTTGAGGCCTCATTATCGACAAGAATCTCAAATGATCCCACGCCCTCTTCCAGCGCAGCCTTGGCCCTTAACACCGGTTCCGGACACGCCAAGCCTCTACAGTCAATCTGCTTCATACCAACCTCACTCCTTTTATAGGATCCAATGATATTTTGTTCAGAAAATACCCTCTGCCATTCTATTGGTCAAATAGATAATCTCTATCCAGCGGGGAGCGTTTATGGTAAAATAGACATAATCATACCCAAAAGATGATTCCTTAACCTGAAAATAAGAGATAAAGAGCATGGATCTCCACAAACTAGCCGTCTATAGCAAGGTCATTGAATTAAAAAGTTTCACCAGGGCTGCTGAAGCTATGCTTCTGTCCCAGCCGACAATCAGTGAACATATCCGGGCCCTTGAGCAGGAAGTTGGACAACGGTTGATAAACCGCCTTGGCCGCGAGATCAGAGCCTCTGAGGCCGGCAATATTCTCTATGGGTACGCCAGAAAGATGCTCCGCCTGCAACAGGAGGCATTAGAGGCCCTGGGACACTATTCGGGAAATCTGGCCGGACGAATGGCCATAGGCGCCGGCACCATTCCCGGGGCCTACATCCTGCCGAAAAAGATTGGTGCCTTCAAGAAAATCTATCCTGATATCACCATCATCCTTCGCATCGCCGGCTCCAGGACTATTGCCAATGAAATCCTGTCCGGTGAACTTGAAATGGGAATTCTGGGGGCACAATGGCGAGAAAATGGTCTCATCTGGCAGGAGATCTTCAACGACGAACTGATCCTGGCCGTGGCCGCCGATCATCCCTGGGCCAAACAGCCGCAGATTACTCTGCAGCAACTGACCGCAGAACCTTTCCTCATGCGAGATCACTCCTCAGGGACGAGGCGTGCCCTAGGTCGAATTCTGGAGCAGCATGGACTGAATCCGGCCCACCTGAATGTGGTGGCGGAAATGGGCACCACCGAAGCGATACGGCAGTCAATTAAGGCCTCTATCGGCATTTCCATCCTCTCATCCCAGGCCGTCAAGGATGATATTGCCCATGGCAGCCTGGTACAAGTCGCCATTGAAGGAGTCAAGATGATCCGTCCTTTTTATATGGTCACCCGAAAAAACCAGACCCTGTCACCTCTCTGCGCAGCCTTTATCAAAACTCTGACTATGGCCGGAGACAAGAACACCATGATTTAAAGAGAGCTGTCTACGCACTCTCCTCCTCGGGTAAGACCCGCACTGCTCCTTTATCTGCCGAAGCCGCAAACAGGGCATAGGCTCGCAGTGCTGTCGACACCTTCCGGTCGCGGTCTATAGGCTGAAAGGCCCGACGTCCCTTCTGTTCTTCCTGCTCTCTTCTCTCGGCAAGTTCCTGCTCAGAAACCATGACCTTGATGCTCCGCTCCGGAATATTAATGTCGATAATATCCCCATCAACGACCAGACCGATTGCCCCGCCGGCGGCAGCCTCGGGTGAGACATGACCGATCGACAGCCCTGAAGTCCCGCCGGAGAAACGACCATCAGTGACCAAAGCGCATTCCTTGCCCAGATGGACTGATTTGAGGTAGGAGGTGGGGTACAACATCTCCTGCATCCCCGGCCCTCCTTTCGGCCCCTCATAGCGGATGATCACCACATCCCCTGCCTTGATCACCCCGTCCAGAATAGCATCACAAGCCGTCTCCTGCGAGGAGAATACCCTGGCGGTGCCGGTAAAATGAAAGATGGAGGGATCGACCCCGGCAGTCTTGACGATACATCCCTTGTCGGCAATGTTGCCATAGAGAACCGCTAAGCCCCCATCCTTGCTGTAACAATGGGCCACATCACGGATACAACCCTTAACCCGATCAAGATCCGGCTCCGCGTACATGGTTTTCTGGGAGCCCATCACCAGATTACGACCGGCAGAGGCAGGGGCACTCAGGTAGAGTTGTTTTGCCGCTTCATCTGCGGTGACGCCTCCAATATCCCAGAGCTGAAGTGTTCCTGCAAGCGTTGGTGAATCCACGCGGGAAACTGAGGTGTCAACCAGCCCGGCTCGGGCCAGCTCACCCAAAATTCCCATGATCCCGCCGGCCCGATTCACATCCTCCATATGATAATGGGAAGAAGGAGCCACCTTGCACAGATTGGGCACTTTTCGCGACAAGGCGTCAATATCCTTCATGGAGAAATCCACCTCAGCGGCATGGGCAATGGCCAGCAGATGAAGCACAGTATTGGTTGATCCGCCCATGGCGATATCAAGGGTCATGGCATTCAAAAAAGCTGCGCGGCTGGCAATGGTCCGGGGCAGGACCGTGTTGTCCTCCCGGTCATACCAAGCGTGAGCCATCTCCACAATCCGCTCGGCTGCACGAACAAAAAGTGCGGTACGACTGCCATGGGTGGCCACCACGGTACCGTTACCAGGCAAGGCCAGACCCAAGGCTTCATTGAGGCAATTCATGGAGTTGGCTGTAAACATCCCGGAGCACGATCCGCAGGTGGGACAGGCGCAGCGTTCAACCACATCCACCTCCGCATCCGAGACCGCCTGGTCTGCCGCCATAACCATGGCATCCACCAGATCATAGCGCTTGTCCCCATCGACACCGGCCTCCATGGGCCCTCCGGAGACAAAAATGGCGGGGATATTAAGCCGCATGGCCGCCATGAGCATCCCGGGGGTAATCTTGTCACAGTTGCTGATGCAGATGATGGCATCCACCGTGTG
The DNA here is from genome assembly GCA_013792135.1 of Desulfocapsa sp. GTDB lineage: Bacteria > Desulfobacterota > Desulfobulbia > Desulfobulbales > Desulfocapsaceae > UBA2270. The sequence goes on from VMSP01000088.1 coordinate 32,603, forward strand.
GGCATTGCACATATACTCAACGCTGTCGGCAATCAGCTCGCGCGATGGCAGGGAATAGAGCATCCCGGCATGCCCCATGGCGATACCGTCATCAATGGCAATGGTATTGAACTCGGCCGCGAAACAACCAAGCTCGGCGATCTGTTTTTTGATCTGCTGGCCGATCTCATGGAGATGCACATGACCGGGGACAAACTGGGTAAAAGAATTGACGATACCAATGATCGGCCGGCCGAATTGCTCTTCTGTCATGCCATTGGCGCGCCAGAGGCTGCGGGCCCCGGCCATCCGGCGGCCAACCGTTGTCGTCGCACTGCGTAATGGAATTGCCATCGTATTTCACCTGGTAGAAAATAATCAATAAACCATCATACCGACAGGACTTTATCGCCTGTATGATAAGCCGTCGTAAATAAATAACTTGGACATTTTTTACTTCAAGAACGGCATAAGGGGCCGTAAAGAAATGGATAAAAGTACAAGTTATTTCTTAACGGTCCCTAAAAACAGCATCACGGTTTGTTGTGAAAGAACCGCAAGGGGAAAAGTTATTTTACCCCGACACCCAGAAAACATTTGAATATGTTGTTACTTTTATGCCAATATACTATGAAAATAAGTTCGATTGCACCTTTTTTCAGGAGAACACACATGAAACAATCAGAGATCGATTACTGGATCACGTCCATGCTCAGATCCTATCCAAATATTTCGGACCTGAACCTGACGGTTGGCAAGCCATTGCAGGTGGAGGCCGCCGGCATACTCATGCCGGTACAGGTACAACCGCCAGTACTCCAGCTTACCCCTTTTCAGACCGAGGTTTTCGCCCTGAATCTGATCGGCAATGACAAACGACTCTTGGCAGACCTGCTGCACACCGGTTCCTGTGACCTTTCCTACTCCCTTGGAGATGAGGCCCGTTTCCGGGTCAATATCTTCTCCCAGAAAGGTTACTACTCCATTGTTCTGCGAAAACTTGAGACCACTATTCCCACCATTGAAGGCATGGAGTTTCCTGAGATTTTCCATAAAATCGCCATGGAAAAAAATGGGCTTGTCCTCTTTACCGGGTCCACCGGCAGCGGCAAGACCACCTCCCTTGCCGCCCTGCTTCACAAAATCAATCATGAACGCCAAGTGCATGTGGTCACCCTGGAAGACCCCATTGAATATGTCCATCCGCAAGAGAAGGCCACCTTCAATCAACGCGAGTTGGGCAAAGACTTCGATTCCTTTGCCTCTGGTGTGCGCGCCGCCCTGCGTCAGGCCCCCAAGGTTATCCTGGTGGGCGAGATGCGTGACCGGGAAACCCTGGAAACTGCCATTGCCGCCGCGGAAACCGGCCATCTTGTCTTTTCGACCCTGCACACCATTGATGCCGGTCAGGCTATTAATCGTATCCTCGGTTTTTATGAGCTGGAAGAACAGCCACAGGTCCGTAATCGATTGATTGACACCTTACGCTGGGTAGTAGGGCAACGCTTAGTGCCAAGGGTCTTAGGAGGACGTATAGCCGTCATCGAGATCCTCTGCATAAGTCTGCGGATCAAGGATCTGATTCTCCATGGCGAACGAGGAGATGAAAAAACATTTTACAAGGTCATTGAGGCCGGATCTGCCGTCGGTATGCGCACCTTTGATCAACATATAGTTGAACTTTATGATCAGGGCATCATCACCGAAAAAACTGCCATGTCCTACTGCACCCAACGTACAGAGATCGCAAGAAAACTGGACACCATCAAGGCTGCGCGAGGCGAGGCAACATCCACCCTCTCCGGACTTGCCATGGAAGAGGAAGAACAAGATCGGCGCTGGTAAGACCTGGATCGCACAGATTATTTAGTCTGCATGGACCTGCAGAGACCGAGGTGGAAAGCCAGCCTGACAGGTTAAACACCTACAGATTGATCAACCTGAGCGGTTACCCATCAACAACCGGAAAAGAGAAAATAGCCATGATAACAGACTGCCCCCATTGCCGGAAAAAACTCAAACTCAGCCCCAAGATTGAAGACAGTCTCAGGCTGCTCATCCTTGGGAAATCCATCCGCATCAACTGCCCTCAATGCGGGAGCGCAATCCTCCTTGATGCCGGAATGCTGACCCCTGAAGGACCCCAAGGAACAGTTACTTCTCCACGGCCACAGACCACAGGTCAGCAGCTTACTCCACCCGCGCCGCCTGATCTATCGGGCCTGGACACCAGTTCATTTGAGGCAAAAGGAGTCGTCGAAGATGTCCCCAAGGCGCTCATCTTGATGCCTGAATCTCCCGATTTCCGTCTGGTAACTGAGGCCATGGAAGCCATAGGCTACCAACCCTCTTTTGTGCATTCTGCAGAAGAAGCCATGGAAAAAATGCAGTTTGCTACCTACGCCGCTGTTATTCTCCACTCTCACTATGAAGGTGACTCTCTGGAAAACGGTCCCTTTCATCAGTTCATGCGCGCCATGAATATGAACAAGCGCCGTTATATTTTTTACATGCTCATCGGTCCTGAATTTCATACCCTTTATGACCTGCAGGCCCTTGCCTGTTCTGCTAATCTTGTGGTCAATGACCAGAATCTGGCGCAACTCGCCCTCATCCTCCGCAAGGCCATCCCTCAGTACGAATCAATGTTCGGAGCAATCATGCAGGAGATGAACACTCTTGGCCGATAACTTACCAGGGCAAAGAGGATCAGCAGACAGATGAACAACCAATACAGCAGCAGTGATGCCCTGAACTTTATCTGCACCCATCCCCATTGTCATCCGGATCTGGCCTTACGCGTTTACACCTCCCGCCTGATCGGCCGGGAAACATCCCTGGTGCTGCATGGTGGCGGCAACACCTCGGTCAAGGCCACAGTAACAACATTGCTTGGTGACCAGACAGAGATGCTGTTCATCAAAGGCAGCGGCTGGGATCTGGCAACCATTGAGCCCCAGGGGTTTCCGGCTCTTGACCTGAATTATCTGCGTCGCCTGCGTACACTCGATTCACTCACTGACGAAGAGATGGTCAACCAGTTCAAGACCCACATGCTCGACAGCAGTGGTCCCAACCCATCGATTGAGACCCTGGTGCATGCCTTTCTTCCCCACCGTTTTATCGACCATACCCATGCCGATGCCATCGTCACCCTGACCAATATGGCAAACCCGGAGCCGCTCCTACAAAGCATCCTGGGAGAGAAGGTTGCCATTCTCCCCTGGACCATGCCGGGTTTCCCGCTGGCGAAGGTGATTGCCTCGTGCTTCGAGAGTCGCCCTGATATTGAGGCCATTATCCTGCGCAACCATGGAATCTTCACCTTTTCTGATGACGCCGAGCTTGCCTACGGTCATATGATCCACTACGTCACCCTGGCAGAAGAGTATCTTCAAGGCAGTCAAACCTTAAAAAAAGCGAAGTCGGCCAGCACCACCGATTCCAACATGCGTTCACAGCTCGACCAGACAATAATCCTGCCCCTGCTGCGTGGCGCCCTGACCATTGATCCCGTTAGCCCTGGCAATATTCCTCCTTTTCTCCTGCATGTACGCGACAGTAAAATTATCCAGCACTGTCTCAACAGAAACGATGGGCAGAAAATTTTCACCACCGGCGTTCTCACCCCGGACCATGTGATCCGTACCAAAAATTATCCGCTCTGGCTTGACCTGCAAGGCCGTGATGAAGATCAGGCGGCCCAGGCCATTTCTGAGGCCATGACTGCTTATGAACAGAACTATATTCATAATTTTCATGCCCAGGTCGCAGCCAGACAAGTAACACGAACCCTTCTTGATCCGAAACCGCGGGTCATTCTGATTCCAGGCCTGGGCATTATCACTGCCGGAGTCACTGAAAAAGCGGCCGCCATCGCCGCCGATATTGCAGAACACTCTCTGCTGGCCAAGACGCTCGGTGCCGCCATTGCCCCATATCAAGAACTGGCCGAAGAACATATCTTTGACATGGAGTACTGGAGCCTTGAACAGGCCAAACTGCAGAAAGGACGCCCCTTGCCCCTGGCCGGACGAAGTGCTCTGGTGACGGGCGGTGGTGGAGCTATTGCCTGCGGTATTGGCCGTAAACTCCTGGCTGCCGGAGCCAAAGTTTTTCTCTCAGACATTGACAGGACACGACTTGACAAGGTCTGTGAGCTGCTGGCCCGGGAGTTTGATCCGGCTCGAATAAGCGGGATCACCATGGATGTAACCGACAGCGCCTCCGTGCACAATGGCCTGCAGCAAATCATCCTCTGCTGCGGCGGACTGGATATCCTGGTTCCCAATGCCGGTCTGGCCCACGTAGCCACCCTGGCCGACCTTGAAGAATCAGCCTTTAGAAAGGTACTTGATGTCAACCTGCTGGGGGTTTTCCAGGTGATCAAGGCTGTCATCCCCATATTCAAACGACAAGCACGGACCGGACACATCCCCGCCCATATCATCATCAACAGTTCCAAGAATGTCTTTGCCCCTGGTGCCGCCTTTGGCGCCTATTCAGCCTCCAAGGCCGGGGCTCACCAACTGGGCAAGATTGCAGCTCTGGAACTGGCCGAGATCGGAGCCCGGGTCAACATGATCAACGCCGACGGGATTTTCGACGATCACGGCATATCCTCCGGACTCTGGGATGTGGTAGGACCTGATCGAATGCGCTCCCGCAATCTTGATCCTGAGGGACTGAAAGAGTACTACCGGAACCGCAATCTCCTTAAGACCGAGGTCCTTGCCGACCATGTGGGCAACGGGGTGGTCTTTTTCGCCTCAGGCCTTACCCCTACCACCGGCGCCACCCTGCCCGTTGACGGCGGCGTGGCCAGCGCCTTTCCCCGCTGACAAGGATTCTCTTCTCATTCCAAAAAGCATTCAAGTTGACACCGAGAAGACAAGTAAGCGGCGACGAAGCAGTACAAGGTAGTACGCTGAGGAGCCGACGAAGGTGACGGTTTGAATGCAAATTGACATAACACAAACTTGGGATCATAGGAAGAATAGGATCTCATACACGACAGGCCTCCCATCCCAGCATCGCTTTTTTACGGCTGCTTCCCCAACGATATTGTGAGATCTCCCCTGATTTTCTGATCACCCGATGACAGGGGATCAAATAGCCTATAGGATTTGCAGCAACGGCGCTGGCAACGGCCCGACAGGCAGTGGGATGTCCCACCTGAACGGCAAGATCCTGATAACTGATCATGGCACCACTGGGAATAGCCAGCAGCGCCTGCCAGACCTTCAGCTGAAAGGCTGTTCCCTTGACCAGCAACTGCCAAGGAGCAGGAAGCTCAGTATCGATGGGCGCGAATACCTGCTCCACCACATGGCCTCCATCCTCTTCCTCATCAGCAATGATCGTTGCCTGCTGCCACTTTTTATACAACTCTTGCCGATGCAACTGCCATTCCCCCCTATCAACAAAGGAGAGATGACAGATCTCCCGGCCGCTCATAGCCAGTAGGCAGTCACCAAATGGACTGGGATAGAAACCGTATTTGATGTTCAACTCCGCCCCCTGTTCCGGTCCAGCTGGAAGTATTTTCAATTGACAACACAGTGTCGGCAGCAGCGAAGCGGCAAGTAGGTTTCTGCTCTCCATCATCCTCTTCCTTGTTTGGCTGCTGGTCAAACACCTCATAAACCAACTCAAATCAACACCTGCCCACCGTTCAAAGAGGGTGTCCAACTCGTCCTTACCCAAACCCACTCTGGCCGCAAGCCCCTTCACCCCCGAATGGTCCCATACCTTCTCATCAAAGGCATGAATGGCTAAATCAATATATCTATATTCTGCTGTGTTCAAAATATTCACAATGCTCCCATGAAGATGCCGGGGTTAAAGACCTCGTCAGCAAGAGTTACAGCTCGTTATTTCGCCTTTGGACCATATGTTTTTTTACAAAGGAATCCCACCTACTTTACTTCAATTTCACTCAATAACCAAACATCTTGAACCCGATAACACAACTCAACTCCATAGAAATTTTCTATTTTACAGTTTGAGACATTCCTATTAATTATCTTCTCGAATTCAATCTATTATTGTTACCAATAAAAATGAACAAGGAGAAAAGAGTATGAAAAAACGAATTGCGATTCTGGCTGTGCTGATTATCGGGCTGCTCAATATGGCTGCCCTGCTTGAAAGTTTCAACTATGTCAAGGCCGATGATTTCAAGCAGTGGCTTGACTCCGGCAAGGCCATGGTCCTGGTCGATATTCAGGTCAAGAATGAATTCTCGCTCCATCATTTTAAAGATTCCATTGAAACCAACGCCTTTCCAGTAGAGACAGAAGAGCAGCGGAAGATGCTCAACCCTGCGGTCGCCGGGGCCAAAAAAGCGGGTACCGATGTGGTGGTGATCTGTCCACGGGGTGGCGGGGGAGCGAAAAGATGTTACAGTTATCTCAAGGCCCAGGGAATTCCTGAGGAAAAACTCTTTATTCTCGAAGGAGGTATTGCAAAATGGCCTCACAAAGAGATGCTGGTGAGCCGTTAAAAACCGATTATCTTTTCTATGAAAACCTCTGTACAGAAAATTTGAACCAACCTTCTTGGTACAGATTCAATAATGAAAGATACTCTTTATCATCAGGCACAGGTCCTGCATCAGGAATGTACCCGCTGTCAGGCCTGTGTCACCCAATGCGCTTTTCTCCAGGAAAACGGCACACCAGGTGACATTGCCGCATCTTTGCTGGCTGGTGACTCCACAGTCAATTCCTTTGAATGCAGCCTGTGCAATCTATGCGCAGCTCTCTGTCCAGCCAAAATTGCGCCAGGGAATTTATTTCTGGAGATGCGCCGGCAAGTCATGGCCCAGGATAAACTCCCGTCCAAGCGTTATACTTCCATCCTCAAATATGAACGCCGCGGCAGTTCCCGGCTCTTTTCCTGGTACGGCCTCCCTTCGGGCTGCGATACTGTCTTCTTTCCGGGCTGCACCCTGCCCGGCACCAGACCCGAGACCACATGGCAGCTCTATCAGCAACTCCATGAACAGATCCCGCATCTTGGCGTGGTCCTGGATTGCTGCCATAAACCCTCCCATGATCTTGGACGCCAGCAATCTTTTCTGACTTGGTTCGATGATATGCGAGACTGGTTGATCAGGCATGGTGTCCGCAATATTATTGTGGCCTGCCCTAACTGTTACAAGGTCTTTCATGGTTACGGCCAGGGACTAAGCGTACGGACTGCCTGGGAAATTCTTGCTGAGACAAACATCAATTCCCCCTATCCTGCCATTGCGCGTTGGCAAATTACCATACACGATCCATGCCCCTTGCGTGACCATCAGGATGTGCACCAGGCAGTGCGGACGATCTTGTCCCGCCTTGGGCTGAAGGTGCGGGAGATGCGACATTCAGGAAATCGCGCCATCTGCTGCGGGGAGGGTGGTTTTGTAGGTTTGATCAATCCTGACATGGCCAGAAAATGGGGTGATATCCGTAAAGTTGAGGCTGGTGCAGATCTGGTAATTACCTACTGCGCCGGATGCGCCGGATTTCTGGCCAGCGCCGGAATGAAGGTAGTCCATCTGAGCGACCTGCTGGTCAACCCTGCAAAAGCCCTTTCCGGGAAGGCATCAGTTGCCAGAGCTCCCAGAACCTATCTCAACCGGATCAAACTTAAAAAAAGAATGCAAAGACAATTGGCCAGCTCTTTCGACAAGAGTCGATAATAAATTTACATACAATACATGAACTTTCATAAAAAAATAATTTATTAGCCTTTAACACCCGCGGATATGTTATATTTTTGCTTTCCTGTTTATATTTATATAAAATTCAGGTAGTCAAAAATTCTGAAAGATCAATTCCGCTGATGATAACTGATTCAACATTTCTTCTGTATGCAGCTGGAAGTCTTATTGGACTTCTGGCCGGATTCCTCATGCACCGCTCTGATTATTGTGTTGCCGGCATGTTCCGTGATACTTTTCTATTCAGAAACACCTTCATGCTGCGGTCTTTATGCATACAAGTTACTGCAACAATAATTTTTTTTGAATTTTCAAGAATATTCGGCCTGTTACCTCTTTACCCCTTTCCTCTTCTGGGCTTTGCCTCCGCAGCCAATACAATTGGCGGATTTATTTTTGGCATCGGTATGGTGATGGCCGGCGGCTGTGTAGTGGGAACACTCTATAAAATGGGTGCTGGCAGCGTTATCAGTATTGTTGCCTTTATCGGAATAATTGCCGGCAGCGCTCTTTACGGAGAAATTCATCCATGGTGGGCCTCTTTTGTTAAAGCAACAACATTTTTTCCCTCAGTTAAAACCCTGCCCGAGCTTTTCGGGATTAATCCCGCACTACTTCTTCTCCCTCTAGCAGCCATTGCAACAATAATATTGTTAAAATTGCACAAACAAAATAAAATTATTAGACAGAGTGAAGTTAAAGGTTATATTCAGCCTTGGAAGACTGCGATAGCTCTTGCACTGCTCGGTCTTTTTTCCTATATTCTTGTTGGTATGCCTCTTGGCATAACGACGACTTATGCAAAAATTGCGGCAATGCTTGAAACCCTGTTTATTCCTGAGCACATCAGCAATACCAGTTTTTTTCAGCTCATCCCCTTTCATATTACCCACCCGTCCACCGGGGCATTACTTCAGGGAGGGCCAGGACCACAAATCGATTCCATATGGGTAATCCAATTTCCCATTATTGCAGGTATTGTTCTCGGCAGTGCATTATCAGCAATACTTTTAGGAGAATTTTCCATCCAATACAAAGTGCCCCTGAAACAAATCTTCATGGCTTTATCCGGCGGCATTCTCCTTGGGCTTTCTTCAAGGATGTCTCCGGGATGTAATGTGTGGCATTTAATGGGCGGACTCCCTATTCTTGCCCTGCAAAGCCTGTTGTTTCTCCTTGGACTTATTCCTGGCACTTGGGTTGGCAGCAAGGTTATTACCCATATTATTTTAAAACAACCAATGCGACCAACAGGAAAGAGCTGATGAATGACCTGGAAACACAAAAAATAATCAACATTGACATGCGGGGTCAGGTTTGTCCTGCCTGCCTTCTTGTCGCCATGGATACGTTGAACAGACACAAAGAGGCCCTCAAAAATGGCTCGGAGACATTGTCTATTAAAACTGATAACCGAGAAGCGACTACCACTATTCCCATAACGGCCAAAAATATGGGCTACTCTGTCACTGTCACCAAAATAGGTTCTTTTTATCAGATCTGTATCGGTTTTTTTACCCCGGAAAACAAAAAATAATGAGTTTAGAAAAAATTCTTCAATCAGCAGCCTACATCAAAGAGAATCCAGCCTCTCCTCTCCTTCCAATTAGTACTGACGCTAAGTTCGCACCTGTCACATATTTTTTAAATGAGTTACTGGAAGAAAACCGATCTCTTCGCCAAAACAATGAGACAGCGTTTCACTATATTCGGCAGAAAATTGACCAGCTTCTCCTGGTCATCGGAACAATTCCACTGCGTCCAGAAGAACTCGACAATGCAACCATTATCCAATTGGACCCCATCGGTATAATAGCAGAATCTTTTACGCAGATACTTGATCATCAGCGCCAGATAAACGACCAACTCGAGCTGGCCATGGATGAGATCCAGGCAATTTTCAAGTCTGTTGGTGGTGGAATTCTTGTTGTGGACAGCAACAAGAAAATTATTTCCTACAATCGAAAACTCGAACAGATGTTCGACATCAAAGAAGACCAAACTTCTGATTTGTCATGCTCAGATATCATCTGTAAAGGGCACCCCCCGGGCCTATGTCTTTTCGACGAGATGCTTAAAACAGGACGGACGGTTTCGATGTCTACTGGTTGTCCCCAAGACACAAGACACTACAGTATCGTCATCACGCCGATTAAAGACAGAAATGACAAAATTGTCCGGGCTGTCCTACTTTATATTGATATAACCGAACTGATAGAGATTAAAGAAGCTGTTGCCAATGAAAAAGAACGCCTTTCATTGACCCTGAAAAGTATTGCTGAAGGAGTAGTGGCAACGGACTCTACAGGCTCCACAACCCTCATGAACGAAGTCGCAGAGGAACTGACAGGATGGTCTCTTGGCGAGGCCATGGGCAAACCTGCCTGTCAAATCCTTAATATTCAAAAAAGAAGCGAGACGCATTCATGCTCAAACATTTTTAAAGATATCCTCAGTAAAGACTCCACGTTCCAACGAGTAAGCCAGACTGTTCTCATTTCAAAAAACGGCAAAGAACGACTGATAACTCTCAGCGCGGCTCCCATACGAAGGGAGGAACAATCTTCACCAACTGGATCCATTATTGTTTTTCGAGACATTACCCAGGAAAAAAATATGGAAATGGAACGTATCCGCTCCCAAAGAATAGAATCCCTGGGCATTGTGGCGGGTGGAATTGCCCATGACTTTAACAACCTGCTGACTGCAATTCTGGGAAATATCTCTCTGGCAAGAAGAATGGCAAAGGACAATGATGCAATTTCCACACTTCTTGCTGAGACTGAAAAAGCCTCTTCCCGGGCCAAGAACCTGACCAGTCAACTGCTGACTTTTGCCAAAGGCGGAGCCCCTGTGACGACTCTCACTTCAACACGAAAGCTCATCGAGGAATCAGCAAAATTCTCCAGCAGCGGTTCAAACATTAAATGCCATTTTGACATTGCCGATGATTTATGGCAGGTCGAAATTGATGAGGGGCAAATCGGACAGGTTATCCAGAATCTTGTTATCAATGCCGGCCAAGCCATGAAACATGGAGGAGCAGTTGACATCGGTGCCGAGAATATCATCATTGACCCAAATGATGATATTTCACTCACGCCTGGTAAATATATAAAAATATATGTCAAAGATAAAGGTGAGGGAATTGCGAATCAATATCTCGACAAAATTTTTGACCCCTATTTCACAACAAAAGAAACAGGGCATGGGCTTGGCTTATCAATCTGTTACTCAATCATCAAGAGACATAGCGGCCTTATCTCCGTTGCCTCAGAACAAGGAGCAGGTTCAACTTTTTCTCTCTACCTGCCTGCAGCAGATCAGCAACTGCGTGAACAATCACAGCAAAACGCACCGACTGAAACAACAGAAAAGATATTATCGGGACAGGGGAAACTGCTTATCATGGATGATGAACAAATTATCAGAGAGGTGGCTTCACAGATGCTCACTTATCTTGGCTACAGTGTTGAACTCGCAGCCGATGGGGAGGAGGCTTTACAAAAGTACCGCCAGGCTTTTGACCAAGGAGCACCTTTTGATGCCGTGATTATGGATCTAACCATCCCAGACGGGATGGGAGGCAAAGAAGCAATAGAACATCTTCTTCGAATTGACCCTGAAATTAAGGCTATTGTCTCCAGCGGATATGCCAATGATCCAATAATGGCTAATTTCAAAGATTATGGATTTCAAGGTGTCATGCCCAAGCCTTTCAGCATGGAAGAAGCCAGTAACACTCTGAAAAAAGTATTAACCAAAAGCTGAATCTTCGTATTACCGTTACCGCCTCTACACGACATCAGCGCGCGGTTGTCGACAAAGTATGTTCCTTTCGCACGGAATATCTTGATCAGTATCTTTCATCCATAACCACCGGCTGAAGCCTGTGGCCATGGATGAAACCTGAGCCCACTCCTATTTCACTCCCAGAACCACATAGTAACTGCGGTTACCGCTGCGGATCAAAAGGAGAACATCCTGGGTGTCGCCGCTTTTCTGCAGAACCCGTTGCAGCTCCTTGAGGCTCTGCACAGGTTGCCGGTTAACCTCTTCGATCAGACTACCCACCTGAATACGGGCCAGCGCCGCAGGACTGCCAGGTGTCACCCCGGCAATAAGGACGCCCTGCCCCTTGGCATAGCCAAACTGACGGGCCAGCTCAGGGGTCAGATCCTGAAGCGACATCCCCATCTTCTGAAAAAGCTCATGTTGCTCGGGAGCACCCGACAGGGTTTTCATGTCAGATGGCTGCTCCGCAACCTGGACGGTCAGCTCCTGCTGTTTTCCCTGGCGAATAAGGACAAGATCAACCTTGGTACCGGGAGGGGTCATGGACACCCGATTGCGCAGATCCGTCACATCGACCACCGGCATGCCGTCAAAGCTGATAACAAGATCACCCTGTTTGATTCCGGCCTTTTCCGCCGGAGAGTCCTTGCTGACCTCACTCACCAGAGCCCCCGACTTCTCCTTCAGTTTGAAGGAACGGGCAAGATCAGCAGTCATATCCTGAATAGCCACTCCCAGCCAGCTCCGGGTGACCTTGCCCTTTGCCAGCAGCTGACCCTTCACCGTCTTGGCCATATTGACCGGAATAGCAAAGCCGATACCCATATATCCGCCGCTGCGGGAAAAGATCGCCGTATTGATGCCGATCACCTCTCCATAGATATTCAGCAGCGGCCCACCGGAATTGCCAGGATTGATGGCAGCATCGGTCTGGATAAAATTTTCATACTCATTAATGCCCATGCGGTTCCTGCCCTTGGCACTCACCACGCCGACCGTCACCGTGCTATCCAGACCAAAAGGACTGCCAATGGCAATAACCCATTCCCCCACCTCCAGTTGATCGGAATCACCCAACGGAAGATAGGGAAATTTACGGCCGTCACTGATCTTGATCAGGGCAACATCAGACTGCGGATCGGTACCTATCACCTTTCCCTCCAGCTCCTGATCACCTTGCAGGCGCACGGTGATCTTGTCGGCGTTCTCAATAACATGATTATTGGTCAGGATATATCCGTCCTCAGAGATGAGAAAGCCTGAACCCGAAGCCTGAGTCTTAAATTGCTCAGGTTGTTGAGGAGTGGATGGAGGCCTGAAGGATGGGCCAAAAAAATGCTGAAAAAATGGATCATCAAAGGGATTAAACTGATTCCCGGGAGCCATCTCTCCTTTCTTTTCTACCCGCACATGCACAACCGCCGGTTCTGCCTTTTTGACCACAGAGGAAAAAGCCTTGGCCGATTTGTCCAGAAGCTGGATATTTTCATCCTCGGCCGCCATGCTGTTTGCCGGGAGCCAGGAGAGGCTTAGCATAAAGATTAAAAGAAGAAGAATAGGCAAGGGTGCAATCAGTAGTCGTGTTTTTCTTTTCATGATATTGAAACCTCCTTACGTTAGATATTAGGGGCCGTTACGAAACAACCATTACATTGTTATCTATTTCGTTACGGCCCCTTATGCCGCTTACGATGTAAGCATGTTTTAGTTATTTAGTTACAACGGCTTTTTGTTATCTGCCATAATCATGGCAATGAATGCAAACGATGAATCTGGAACCCAGCCGCTGCGACCGTTTTCATCATTGATCAGAGCGTAACTGTCATGGCGTTTGATAATGCGGATCAGGCGGCCTTCTTCAATGGCACCCGTGCTTCCCGCGCCGTCAAAAGGAGAGATCAACAGGCCTGTATCGGGCGCAATAATAACCGCCTGCTGCCAGTTCCGGTACTGGATTGCTACTCCGGCGGAACAAAGACAAAGCAGCACCAGGCAAGCGGCGGTCAGGGAAGAAGAAAATCTGCGTAAAACTACAAAACGCAGAGTCGCAAGATGGAACAGGGCCAAGGCCAACAGCATGATTGCGGCCAGCACTGTCCACTGATTGAGCCCCAGGAGACCGCCCATCTTTTGCCACCAGGGGATTTCCTTCTGAAAAAGCCCCTTTTCCCGGCGCAGCCGTTCCAGATTGGTGTGAATATCTGCATTTCCAGGGGCCAGCAACAGGGCCCGTTCATATTCGAGAACGGCCTTGCCGGTCTGCCCAGTTCGGGCATAACTGTTGGCCAGGTTATAGCACAATGACGCCGACACACCCGCATGGGCCACCAAATCCTCGTAGCTCCGGATGGCCTTGGTCAAATCACCGGCCTCATAGGCCCTGTTGGCCTCAAGAAAATTCTGGCTGTTCTCCCGATCTCCCGCCAGACAGGTGCCGAGAAAGGTACAGAAGATCATGACAAAACAGAGAAACAGCAGGGCTGATTTTTTCAGTTTCATTGAAGCTTCCTCAGTTCCTGCTCCAGCTTTCCGGCATATTCGACCATTTCCTGCTGGCTGAGATGAGACTCGACCACATAGGCACCGCTCTCCGCCGTGGCAAAGAGCGCAATCAATTCGGCATCAGCGGCCAGACGCTGACGCAGATCAGCAAGGGTGATGGCCCCCGGCTCTGTCTGCCAGACAAATCCCAGCTGCCCCTGCATGGCCTTGCGGCAGGCGGCCAGAAATTCCTGCGTATTGCCCTGCTCGCGACTCTTTTCGATCTCACGCAAGCTGAGATCAAGGAGACGCTCCCTTTCAAGGTGGCGGCAGAGGGCAGGATTGTTGGCCAGTCGTCTGGCCCGGATCTTTAAAAAAATAACCGCAACCAGAAGCAGGAAGGAAATCAGAACAACTATCTGAAAGCTGGTCCGGCTTACAAGCGGGGTCAAGCCCTGTTGCAGAGAACCCAGTTGCGAATGAAGAGGGGCCAGATTGATTCCCGCTGCATCAGGACCTCCCTGTTGTCCGTCACCGTTCCCACCATCGCTCGCTCCCCCACCATTAGGACGTCCCTGTCCATCACCGATCCCGTTATCTTTGGCGCCCGCACCATTAGAAAGACCCTGTTCGTTATTCCCACCACTCAATTGCTCATTTTTCCCTGCATTCTCTTCCTTGTTTACACGCAAAGGGATAGGGTCACTTCGCAGGGTTTGATACTTCCTGGCCTCCGGGTCAAAGAAGCTGAAAGAAAGGGGCGGAATCGTTGTCCTGTCCATATCTTTGGCAACGATGGCCTGTTCAAAGACCTTGTTTCCCAGCCCCACACGCGCGCCCGGTGTCATTTTCGAGGAAGGCGAATAGCTCTTCCAGCCCTCAGTCTGGCTGAGAACAGGAGCATCGACCCGGTCAAAGTTCCCTGTACCCTGAACAGTCATGGTCAGGGTAATAGGATCTCCAGGCCCCACCTCCGTCGGTTGCGCCTTGACCTGAAGATCAAATTTGCCGATAGCCCCACTGAAATCAGCCGGTTTTCCTTCAGTCGGCAAGGACAGTACCTGGAGTTCCATATCCTTGCTGACAATCTGGATCCTTTTTTCCTGAAGCTGCTGCTGATTAAAAAAATCGGCAAAGAGATCATTGCCAAAAAACGGATCACCTCCCATAGGAGCACTCCGGCGGCGCTTATCCGGAAGAAGCAGTGTCGCCTCAATGGCAATACTGAAATTCTGCCTGCCCTCCTTAATCCCGGACAGGGTTCCGGGCCAGGTAAGAACGGCATATGGGACATTGTCGACCACCTCTTCAGTCTGCGCCGGTTCCTGATTGGGCTGAGTGAGAACAAAACCGTCTCCGTTCAACCGGGGCTGGCTGTTAAGACTGGCCCTGAGCCCCCGGCGGAAATAGGCCTTGATCTCAAGGGGCAGGACCTCACCAACATAGTTTTCTCCCTTGACCGGACTGACCCGCAGAAAGGCCAACTGGCTCGCTTCATCTCCGGCCAGAGGCAACGGAGCCCCCCCTCCGCCCTGCTGCGGAACAGTGGCAGTTGCAGGCGTAACCTCAAAAGCGATCGCCTCCGTCTGGAGCTGCTTGCCGTCAACGGTTATGGAAATGATCGGGATGGTGTAGCTTCCGGGCCTTAAGGCCTGCACCTGAAAAATGGTGGAGACGGAAGAGGAGAGAGAACCATTAATCCACTGATGCTGGCTGCTCTGCCCCCGCCGCTGGATGTCAAGGCCATCCACCTGCGGCAGCTCACCAATGGTGCCGTCTCCATCATTGATGGTAAGGGTAAGGGTCGCTGCCTGATCAACGGAAAAGCTCCTGGGGTCAAGCGACGCCGAGACCACAGGGGCACCATGGGAGACCGTGCCCATCCCCAGAATTACCAGAAGCAGACAAAGAGCAAAACTCCTGCATCGTCCGCCGGGCCTGATATAGTGTAACCTTTTTACCAGTCTTTCCATGTTCCTTCTTTTTCTGCCTCTCCATTTTCAAACCGAGGAACAAAATTCAGCTTACCCTCCTCATCCTTGAGGCGACTCAGAAGCTGCCTTGCTTCCTCACTTGTCATTCTGCCCGCCTGGCTTCGCTTTTCATCCTGACCTTGTTGAGCAGCCTGAGAGGCAGCAGTATCTTTCTGCTGCTCATCCTCACTCCCAGCCTCGGGCTGCTCTGGTTTCTGCTCCTGCCCGGCCTCGCTTATGTCTTGCTCTTTGGAATCACCAGCCTGATCCTCGGAATCCTTTGCCGGCTTGGGTGATTCTTTCTGGCCGGCGGCGGAATCATTTTTTTGCTGCTGACCCTGCCCATCCTGCTTTTCCGGCTGGCCCTGTTCACCCTTCCGGCTTTGCTGATCGCTATTCTGTTTCTGATCTTGCCTTTGCTCCTGTTTTTGATCCTGATCCTGTTGCTGCTGATCCTGCTTATCCTGTTGCTCTTTTTTCTGCTGTTCCTGCTGTTTTTTCAGCTCTTCCAGCCTTCTGCTCACCAGATCCCGATTTGCGCTGCTATCTTTGTCCTGCGGATTCAATTTGAGGCTGCCCTCATAGGCATCTAGGGACTTTTGCCACAATTCCTCCGCCTGTCCGGGATCACTCTGCGCCAGCTCTTCCCCTTTTTTAAACCAGGTGTTGCCCAGATTATAATACGTCTGTTCCTGCAAGCCAAGATCTTCACTCTTGAGGGCCTCCTGAAACGAGCTGATGGCATCATCATAGAGATTATTTTTATAAGCCGCCGTCCCTGCATTATAATGCAGCCGGGGATCATCAGGATTTTTTTTCAGGGCCTGGCTATAAAATTCCGAGGCAGTAATAAAGTCACCATCGGCAAAGGCCTTTTCCCCTGGTGAGGCATGGGCCTGATCAAGCCCTGCCAAAGGGATCAACAATAACAGGGCCACGCTTTTCCAGTTCATCTTTTTACGAATCCTGCGACCCGCAGTCTTGATAAAAGGCAGCCGAAAAGAACGTTCTGACTTCCGGCCACTGATCATGAATTCCACCATGAGCAGTACAATCGCTGCACCCAATGGCCAGTTGAAGCGCTCCATGGGTTCCTTGTGCTGTTTTTCCGCCAGTTCCTTTTTGGGGATGAGGGAGAGTTTCTGCTGGTAAATACGTTGCAGCCCTTCACCATTTTTACCCAAGGGCACATAGAGCCCGCCTGCAGCCTCGGCGATGGCGGTAAGCGCCCTCTCATCCAGCTTTGAAGTGATAAATTTTCCGGACTCATCCTTAACAAAATTGCCCTGGCCTCCGGACGACAGCGGAATCAACTCCCCCTGAGTGGTACCAACGCCCACTGTAAAAATGGTCATACCATTCTGTGCCGCCTTGATGGCTGCAGCGAGGGCGTCGCCTTCCAGATTTTCTCCATCCGTGAGCAGAACAAGAATCTTATGGTTCGCATTGTTGACAAGAGACGACTCCGCCAGACCGATGGCCCTCTCCAGGTCCGTTCCTCCCCTGGGGATGGTGGCGGTGTTCACGGTTGTCAGTGAAGCTTCAAAGGCATTGTAATCAATGGTCAAGGGACACATGAGAAAGGCTGAGCCGGAAAAAGGCAGCAAGCCCACCCGGTCTCCTTCCAGCTGGTTGACAAAATCCATGATCGCCAGTTTGGCCCGCTCCAGCCGGTTGGGCCGGATATCCTCAGTCAGCATACTTTTGGAGGTATCCAGGGCAAAGAGAATATCAATACCCTTGCGTTTGACCTCAACCCACTTGAGTCCATATTGTGGACGGGCCAGGGCCAGAAAGCAGAAGAACAGGGCCAGCAGCCACAGCCCTTTTTTAAGCAGCCGGCGGCGGGACGAGACATTCCTGGTCAGACGGCCCAGCAGATGAGCAGTGGCAAAATTCTCCATCTGCACCTGCCGTCTCCGCTCAAGCCTGCGCAAGAACAAAATGATTCCCAGACAGAGAAACACACCTGCGAGAATCCACAATGGTTGGGAAAAATGTATCACTTAGTCCATTATATGTTGAAAAATATTAGACACTCGAGCTTCTTGCAAACGCCACTACAACCATGCTTTGTCATTTCGACCGTCAGGGAGAAATCTTTCCCCGGTCCGATTTGATTAAGATTTCTCCCACTGGTCGAAATGACATGTGAAATAATTCAGGCAAAAGTCTCAACTTAACTGCTTACTGTTTACGGCAGCCGCTTGTGACTGCCCAGCAGCTCCAGCCCGATAAAAATCAGGGCCACCCCCACCAACCAGGGAAACAGCTCCCGATAGTGCTCAAATTTTTTAATGCTCCGGGTAGTGGTTTCCATACTATTAATCTCAGCATAGACTTTTTCAAGAGACTCGGTATCGGTTGCCCGGAAATACCTGGCCCCAGTCATTTCTGCCACCTTGCCCAAAGTCTCGTCATCAATATCCACTTTCGCCCGCATCAATCGTTTGCGGCCAAAGGCGTCCACCACCGGCATCGGGGCTTCGCCCTTGGTGCCGGCACCGATAGTATAGACCTTGATTTTCAATGCTTGCGCGGCCTCAGCCGCCACCAGCGGCGGCACGGCTCCAACATTATTCATACCGTCGGTAAGAAGGATAAGGATTCGCGATTTTGCCTCCCGATCCTGCAAGCGATTCACCCCGACACCAATGGCTGACCCGATGGCCGTTCCCTCATCCTCCACCATGCCGATAGAGAGCGCAGCAAGACGCTGCAGCAGCCAGTCATGATCAAGGGTCAGGGGGCTGACCATATAAGGCCTGCCACTGAAGGCCAGGAGACCAATCCGGTCATTGGGGCGCTGTTCGACAAACTGTTGGATCACGGACTTGACCACATCCAGCCGATTGGCGGGTTGTCCCTGCAGGGTAAAATCAAGGGCCTCCATGGAGCCGGAGACATCGACTGCCAGCAGGATATCAATGCCGCTGGCCTCGATCTCGGTGGTGGTATTCCCCAGTTGCGGCCGAGCAAATGCCAGGATCAACAAGGCAAGAGACAGGAGCCTGAGGGCGACCAGCAGCCGACCGGGCCGCGCCTTGCGTCCTTCGGCCAGAAAGGCAACCAGGGATGTTGTCGAAAAGACCAGAGCCGGAGCCGCGCCTCTTTTACCTCTGATAAGTGCCAGCAACGGCAGCAGAGCCAGCAGCCATAACAATTGCGGATAGAGAAAACGCATTATCCTTTTCCTTTATCATCTATGGTCTGGGCAGTGGCCCTGATAAAACCCCGCACTGCCTGCTCCATGGACTCCATTTCCGGCTGGTCAGGAATACAATGGGCAAACTTGGCCATATCACACTGTTCCAGGCACTCTTTCAGCCGGTCGTGGTGTTCTTCCATGCTGTGCCCGGCCTGAAGATTACCGGCAAGACCGAGAAAAAATTCCCGTGTAGTCTGCCGGGTGGAATGAATCTGAAACCTGGCCTCAACATAGCGACGCAGAACCTCAGCAAGCTGGGCGGCATAGAGCAAGGCCTGTTCCAGATTCATCATCGAGCGCAAACGGGCAAGCTCAGCCAGGGCTACATCATGGGGAGACGGCGGCTTTTCGCCTTTTTTCCGCCGTTTCCAGAAATAAATGAGCAGGCCGGCAATCAGCAGGAGTGCAAGGCCGGTCAGCAACCAGAGCAGCATTGTCGAAGAATCAGGGAGTTCAACCGGACCCCGGATATCATGGAGGGTGACGGCCTCCTGCGGCTGCCTCTGGGTCATGGGAGCAGATTGCCCCTGCTGCGGACCAGGAGGGCTGGCGGGAGCGACCAGCTGCAGAGGTGGATTACTCTCGGCACAGATACCCGACCTGGCCATCCCCCCGAAACCAAGGACGAAAGCCAACAACAGACAGAATATTCGCCCTCTCATCTCTGCCTCCTTTGCCTGGTCTTGAAAAAATTGAACAAGGCCGGGAGATAGGGTTGGTCCGTAGACAAATCAAGCAGATCAAGACCTGCGGAGCGGATAGCACGGCGCAGATCCTTCTGCCGGCTGGCTGCCAGCTCCGCATACCCTCGGCGGATGGCCGGATCAGAGGTGTTCAGTTCCATCTGCTCACCGCTCTCGGCATCCTCCAGGGTCAGCCAACCCACATCGGGGAGCTCATGCTCGCGAGGATCGGAGATAATCATGGAGATCAGATCATGACGGCGGTTGGTAATCTGCAGCTTTGGCTGCAGGCGGCTTAAGGTCTCTTCAAAGGCCCCGGGCAGACAATAATCAGACAGGAGAAAGGTGACACAACGGCGCTTTGCCACCCGGTTAATGAAATCCAAAGGGACAAGCAGGTCGGTCTTGGTTCCCTGAGGCTGAAAAAAGAGGATCTCACGGATAACCCGCAGAATATGAGAGCGGCCTTTTTTCGGCGGGATATACAACTCGACAAAGTCAGTGAACAGGATCAAGCCGACCCGGTCGTTGTTGCGGCGGGCCGAAAAGGCCAGGACAGAACCCAGTTCCGCCATCATCTCCCGTTTGGAGCCGGCACCGGAACCAAACTCACCGGAGGCGCTGATATCAATAATCAGCATGATGGTCAGCTCGCGCTCTTCCGTGAATTTCTTGATATGAGGGATTCCGGTCCGGGCCGTCACATTCCAGTCGATGGCCCGGATATCATCACCAGGCACATACTCGCGCACCTCGTCAAAATTCATCCCCCGTCCCTTGAAGACCGAGTGGTAGTTTCCGGCCATGGTGTCGTTGACAAGCCGGCTGGTGCGTACCTCCACCTGCCTGACTTTCTTGAGAATTTCTTTGGTGATCTGATTTTCCATGAGAAGAAGACAATTACTAATTAATTTTCACCCATCAATGAAACGGGAATGGCTAAGCGAAAAGGTCCAAAGACAAGGCGCGCCCATCCTGAGGAACGAGGCGTACTTTGGGGTACGCTGCAGTGACGAATGAGGGAGCGCAACGCAGTATTTGGACCTTTGCGCGACGCCATTCAAGGGACTGGTACAGTATCCAGTATCTTTCTAATAATCTCTTCACTGCTGATACCCTCGGCCTCCGCCTCGTAGCTGATCCGCAAGCGATGCCGCATCACGTCCATGGCCGCCGACTTTACGTCATCTGGGGTCACATAGCCGCGGCCTGCGATAAAGGCCAGGGCCCGGGAGACGGCTTTCAGGTTGATGGTGGCCCGGGGCGAGACGCCGGTCTCGATATAGTCATGCAGGTCAAGATGAAAGCTTTTCGGATCGCGGGTGGCAAAGACCAGAGAGATGATATAGTCCTTGATCTTGTCATCCATGTAGATGGAATCAACCACCTGCCGGGAGGCCAGAATATCCTCGGGGCCGACAATCGGATTAACCTTCGCCCCGGCGTCCGTATGATTGACCGCATCCAGGATTCTCCGCTCCTCACCCCTGCTGGGGTAATCCACCACCACCTTGAGCATGAAACGGTCGATCTGGGCCTCGGGCAGAGGATAGGTGCCTTCCTGTTCAATGGGATTCTGGGTGGCGAGGACCAGAAAGAGTTCCGGCAGCTTGAAGGTGGTGTCGCCAATGGTCACCTGTTTCTCCTGCATCGCCTCAAGGAGGGCGGACTGCACCTTGGCCGGGGCCCGGTTGATCTCGTCGGCCAGGATCAAAGAGGAGAATATCGGCCCCTTCTTGATCTCAAAGGCAGTGTCTTTCGGATTGTAGATCTGGGTACCGAGGATGTCAGCAGGCAGCATATCCGGGGTAAACTGAATCCGTTGGAAGTCACTGTGCACGGCCATGGCCAGGGTCTTGACCGCCAGGGTCTTGGCTAAACCGGGAAGTCCTTCCAGCAGGATATGGCCACCGGTAAGCAGTCCCACCAGCAGACGTTCAACCAGATGTTCCTGGCCAATGATAACTTTGGCCATCTCCTGGCGCAAGAGCCCCAGCCAGGCAGAACTCTGTCTGACTTGCTCGTTGATGGCCTGGATGGAAATGAAGGTATCCTCGCTCTGTTGCTGACCAGAGGAAGATCCTGGCGGAGGAGGAATAATTGCAGAGTTCGTCTGAGTGATCATGAAGACTCCTGTCTTGGAAAAAGGGAAGCACAATAGCCAATCTCCTAAGCTATCAAGATAAAGCTTGTTGTCAAGTACGTACCGCAGTTTTTTTATATAATCATTCTGATCTCAGCTGACAACGGATGGTGTGCTGACAACAAGGGACAGAACTCTTTTTCAAGGGTATTATTTTGACATTGCTCATAAGACTGTGCTACGGTTCTAACCGTTGATAACGGCTGATAATTTCAAGGACAGAGGTAGTCAAATGCACGGATCCCATACCATGCAATCAGTGTTTGGTCACATGAAACGGGAGGCTGTTATGATTAGCCCCGGCAACACCTATCGGTTTTGAGGTCGAATATCTTTATTGATGGTGACGTAAAAAATTTCGCTTCTATTTTACACTGATGCATTAAAGATGGAAACAATAGGGGACAGACCCAAATGGCGCTAGTTTAAGCGTTCCACATCGCCATACATTTGTAATTTTTCCTGTGTTTTCAGAGTAATTACCCAGTCAAAACACCTTAAGCTAGCGCCATTCTTCGGAACAGACCCCGGTTTCGCGCTGTGAATTAAATCCGAAATCGAGAAGACCATATGGCAACCGAAGAAAAACTTAGGGAAATTAGCTGGAAGATAGACGATCTATTTGCTATTGGCCAAGACGAAGAGGGAAGAAAACTTCTCGAATCAGCCATTGCAGAGGCAAAGGATAATGATGCTTACCGACTCTTTTTCGAAGGCGAACTTGCCCATTATTCCGGTGACAAAGAAACCGCCAGAGATAAACATTCCCAAGCTGTAGCATTAAACAAGGATGATCATTTTCTGTTGAAAAACTACGGGGTGATTTTATCGATGCTTGACCGAGAAAACGAGGCCATCGCCCTTTATGACCAAGCCCTGAAAATCAAGCCGGACGACTATCACAGCCTACGCCAGAAAGGCACTTCACTGTCCAAGCTTGACCGGGAAGAAGAGGCCATCGCCCTTTTCGACCAAGCCCTGAAAATCAAGCCGGACGACTATCACAGCCTACGCCAGAAAGGCGCTTCACTGTCCAAGCTTGACCGGGAAGAAGAGGCCATCGCCCTTTTCGACCAAGCCCTGAAAATCAAGCCGGACAACTATCACAGCCTACGCCAGAAAGGCGTTTCACTGTCCAAGCTTGACCGGGAAGAAGAGGCCATCGCCCTTTTCGACCAAGCCCTGAAAATCAAGCCGAACGACTATCACAGCCTAAGCAATAAAGGCGCTTCACTGTTCAACCTTGGCCGGGAAGTAGAGGCCATCGCCCTTTTCGACCAAGCCTTGAAAATCAAGCCGGACGACTATCACAGCCTACGCAATAAAGGCGTTTCACTGTTCAACCTTGGCAATATTGCCGAAGCCTACAAACTAATACGACAGGCTCTTGACCCATATTTAACATTTTCAGACAATTTTCCGACAAAATACAGATTTTTTATCAAAAAAACTCAATGATTTCAACAGAAATTGCTGATTTTTCGCTTTGTAGTGCCATAATTTATTAAATAATTATTGACTTTTCGTATTG